>JBOFCR010000131.1:0-76508 GCA_051646165.1 Pseudomonas sp.
AAAGGCATGGGGCGCTTCTGGTTAGTGCTGCGCGACTAACGACGCGGCTGTCCTTATGATGCCCATAGTCCCGAACTCGATACAGGAGCTCCCATGCCACTCGCCCAACTGCTGACCGCCGATGCCTTGCACGCCCGCCTCGCCGAATCCGGCCTGGTGCTGCTCGACTGCCGCTTCGCCCTCGACGACCCGGCCTACGGCGCACGCAGCTATGCCGCAGCGCATATCCCCGGCGCGCAGTTCGCCGATCTGGAGCGCGACCTCTCCGGCCCGATCCACAAGGGCGTGACCGGCCGCCACCCGCTGCCGGCGCCCGCCGAGCTGCTGGGCAAGCTGCAGGCCTGGGGGATCAACCAGGATTCCACCGTCGTGCTGTACGACGACGGCCCCGGCGCCTTTGCCGCCCGCGCCTGGTGGCTGCTGGCCTGGCTGGGCAAACGCAGCGGCGTGTACCTGCTCGATGGCGGCCTCAAGGCCTGGAAAGACGCCGGTTTGCCGCAGAACGATGCACTGCCGAGCGTTACCCGTGGCAGCTTCGTCGGCCAGGCGGATGCCAGCCTGCTGCTGGATGCCACACAGCTCCAAGCTCGCCTAGGCAGCCAGGACCTGACCCTGCTCGACGCCCGCGCCCTGCCGCGTTTCCGTGGTGAAGTGGAGCCGCTGGACCCGGTCGCCGGGCATATCCCCGGCGCCCAGTGCGCGGTGTTCACCGACAACCTCGGCAGCGACGGGCGCTTCCTTCCGGCCGAACAGCTGCACCAGCGTTTCAGCGCGCTGCGTGGTGAAAAACCCGTGGAATCGCTGGTGGCCTATTGCGGCTCCGGGGTGACCGCCTGCCACAACTTGTTCGCCCTGTGCCTGGCAGGCTTGCCGCTGGCAGCGCTGTACGCCGGCTCGTGGAGCGAGTGGATCACCGACCCGACGCGCCCGGTCGCCACTGGCGATTGACCGCGCTGAAGCCCCCTGTAGGAGCCAGCTCGCTGGCGATCGTGCGCCTGGGGTAGCGCGACTCAGTCGGCGTTGCGCAGACGCCGGGGCGTCAGCCCCAGGTAGCGGCGCATGGCCGTGGTCAGCGCGCTCTGGCTGGAGAAACCGCACTCCTCGGCGATCTGCACCAGCGGCAGCGGGCTTTCCCGCAGCAGGCGTGCGGCGCGGTCGAGGCGGGTCTTGAGCAGGTACTGGTGCGGGGTCAGGCCGAGGCTGTCCTTGAACTGCGCATGGAAATGGCTCGGGCTCAGGCAGGCTACCTGGGCCAGCTCGATCACCGTGATGCGCCGCGCCAGGTGTTCGGCGATATAACCGTCGAGGCGCTCGACATCCAGCGCTCCGCTCGGCGCCGTGGCCTTCTCGCCGAACAGGCGCAGGTGCAGGGCGCGCAGCAGCACACCACCCAGGGCGCGGGCCAGATGCGGGTCGCTGCCATAGCGGGCCAGCTCGGCGCCGGCGTAGCTCAGCAGATTCTGGAAGTCGGCATCCAGCGCCGGGTAGCGCGGGCTCTCGAACAGCTGGGCGAGCAGGCTGAGATCTTCCGCCGAGGTGTCCTGTTCGTCCAGATCGAGAATCAGCATGCGATTGTCACCCATGCCAGCGAACTGGTGTTCGGCATCGCCCGGCACCAGGCAAGCGCGCATGCGACAGACCTCGCCGCCCCGACCATTGACCTCGAATTCGGCGCGACCGGACAGCGACATGACCAGTTGGTGATAGTCATGGGCATGTTCGTGCGCCTGGCTATCCAGGCGCATCAGGCGGGCTTTGAGCATGGCGGGCTACAGGCTGAAGGCAGGCCGCACTTTAACCAGTCGGGCAACCCAGCGGCAATCTGCGCGGACAGGCGGCAGCCACGGATAGCCTCTGGCCAGCATCTTGCTTGAGCAGAGTTTTAGTGCCCTGATTTGGAACCCCCTATGCTGGAACTCGGCGTTTACTGCCTGGAACGCTGCGGCCCCGCGCGCGCCTGGCTGCTGTCCGCACTGGCGCTCGCCAGCACCGCGCTGGCCCTGCTCGGGCAGCCCTACCCCGCCTGCCTGCTGCTGCTCTTGCTGCTCTACCTCGGCAGCGCCCTGAGCCTGAGCTGGCGCCGCCAGCAACATGCCCAGCAGCACCTGCTGCACCAGCTGGCCGCCCTGTTCGGCGGCAGCACCGAACGCACCCAGTTGCTGGTCAGTTGCGGCGACCAGCAGCGCACAGCCGAACGCCTGCGCAGCGAGGTGCAGTTCGCCAGCCGCTCGCTGGAGCGCATGGCCGAACAAACCGAGCAACAGGGCGAGGCGCAAAACCAGCGGGTCGACATGATCGCCGCCGCCAGCGAGCAGATCAGCCAGACCCTGCTGCACATCGAAAGCCTGGCCGAACAGGCCGTACAGGCCTTCGGACAAATGCACCAAATGAGTGACAGCGGGCGTAGCGATGCGCAATCGCTGGGCAGCGGCATGCAAAGTATCCAGCACAGCCTGGGGCGCAGCGCCGAGGCCATCCACCTGCTGCTGCATCACACCGCCGCGGTCGAGCGCTCCATGCAGCTGATCCAGGCCCTGTCCAAGCAGACTCAGCTGCTCGCCCTGAACGCCTCGATCGAGGCGGCGCGGGCCGGCGAGCATGGCCGTGGCTTTGCCGTGGTCGCCGAGGAAGTGCGCAACCTGGCGCAATCCACCGATGCCGCCGCCCTGGAAATCAGTACGGCCGTCGACTCCATCGCCCACTCGGTGGTGCATGTGCAGGCCGAAGTCGGCGAACACCGCCAGCTGCTCGAAAGCGGTTGCGGGCAGAGCCTCGGCCTGGCCGAACGCCTGCAACAGCAGGCCGACTTCAGCAGCGCCAGCCTGCAGGGCTTCGTCGTGATGCGCCAGGCCCTGGCCGAGCACAGCCAGGCCAGCCAGTCGCTCAACCAGCAACTGCATGACATCGGCAGCGCGCTGAACCAGCAGAGCGCCAACAACCGCGAGCTGCACGACCTGACCCGCTACCTGACCCGCCTGACCGGAGAGCAGCCATGCTGATGAGTACCCAGGTTCTGCTTATTGCCAGCGCGGCCAGTGCCCTCCTGCTGTTCAGCCTGCTGCTCCAGCGCCACTGGCGCCAGCTCGGGCGCACTCGCCAGGGCGACCTGCAGCAGGTACTGGTGCGCTGCCTGGAGCTGCTGCAGCGCCTGCAAAAGCATCGCGGTCTGGGCGGGCAAAGCAGCCGCGAGGCACAGCAGCAATGCCAGGCACTGGCCCTGGAAATCGATAGCCTGTGGCGCGACCTGCCGGAAACGGCCAGCGAACTCGCCGCATTGCGCACGACCTGGCCAGCCTTGCGCCAGCAGCCGGGTGACTTCGACGGCCACTGCCAGTTGATCGAGCGCCTGCTGAGCCTGATCCAGCTGTTCGAATTACGCCTGGCTCGCGCCGACAACGAGCTGGCCCTCGGCTGCCGCGAGCTGGAGGAGCTGGCCCGTCTGCGCGGCCTGGCCGTGCGCGGCGCCGGGGCGCCACGCTGCCCGCTGCCCTTGCAGGTACAGCTACGCTACCTGAGCCAGCGCCTGCAGCCACGCGCCAACCGCCAGAGCAGCCTGGCACAGATCCTGGAGCGCCTGCGCCGGCAGCTGATCGAACCAAACCAGGTGATGATCGCCCCGGGCGAATGCTTCAGCCTGCTCACCCCGCTGATCGACGAACAGCTCGGCCAGCTGCGCCAGCGCCTGGGCTGAAGGAGGATTGAAAAGCCGCCAGGGCTGCCCCATCTAGATCGGTACTAGCGACCGAATCAACAGGGGCAGTCATGAGCGAGCAGGACAATAGCGCGGAATTCATTGAAGGCCCGGCCACCCGCCTGGCCCTTCCCAGCCAGTCGCTGCCGGACAAGCTGTACATCATCCCGATCCACAACCGCCCGTTCTTCCCGGCCCAGGTGCTGCCGGTGATCGTCAACGAGGAGCACTGGGCCGAGACCCTCGACCTGGTGGCCAACACCGAGCACAAGAACCTGGCGCTGTTCTACGTCGACCAGCCGGTGAGTGACCCGCGCCACTTCGACACCGCCAGCCTGCCCGAACACGGCACCCTGGTGCATGTGCACCATGCCAGCCGTGGCGACGGTAAGCTGCAGTTCGTCGCCCAGGGCCTGCAGCGGGTGCGCATCCGCGGCTGGCTCAAACGCCATCGCCCGCCCTACCTGGCCGAGGTGGAATACCCGCAGAGTGCCGACGACCCGCGCGACGAGGTCAAGGCCTACGGCATGGCGCTGATCAATGCGATCAAGGAACTGCTGCCACTCAACCCGCTGTACAGCGAGGAGCTGAAGAACTACCTCAACCGCTTCAGCCCCAACCAGCCCTCGCCGCTGACCGACTTCGCCGCCGCCCTGACCACGGCCAGCTCGCGCGAGCTGCAGGAAGTGCTGGATACCGTGCCGATCCTCAAACGCATGGAGAAGGTGCTGCCCATGCTGCGCAAGGAAGTGGAAGTGGCGCGCCTGCAGAACGAGCTGTCCGCCGAGGTCAACCGCAAGATCGGCGACCGCCAGCGCGAGTTCTTCCTGCAGGAACAGCTGAAGATCATCCAGCAGGAGCTGGGCCTCAGCAAAGACGACCGCCGCGCCGACGCCGACGAATTCCGCGCCCGCCTGGCCGGCAAGAGCCTGCCGGCCCAGGCGCAGAAACGCATCGACGAGGAACTAAACAAGCTGGCGATTCTCGAGACCGGCTCGCCCGAGTACGCGGTGACTCGCAACTACCTGGACTGGGCCACCCACGTGCCCTGGGGCCTGCTCGGTGCCGACAAGCTCGACCTCGGCCATGCGCGCAAGGTGCTGGACAGCCAGCATGCCGGCCTCGACGACGTGAAGGAGCGCATCCTCGAATTCCTCGCCGTCGGTGCGTTCAAGGGCGAGATCGCCGGCAGCATAGTGCTGCTGGTCGGCCCGCCCGGCGTGGGCAAGACCAGCATCGGCAAGTCCATCGCCGAATCCCTCGGCCGACCGTTCTATAGATTCAGTGTGGGCGGTATGCGCGACGAGGCGGAGATCAAGGGCCACCGGCGCACCTACATCGGCGCCATGCCCGGCAAGCTGGTGCAGGCGCTCAAGGAAGTCGAGGTGATGAACCCGGTGATCATGCTCGACGAGATCGACAAGATGGGCAGCAGCTTCCAGGGCGACCCGGCTTCGGCGCTGCTGGAAACCCTCGACCCGGAGCAGAACGCCGAATTTCTCGACCACTACCTCGACCTGCGCCTGGACCTGTCCAAGGTGCTGTTCGTCTGCACCGCCAACACCCTGGACTCGATCCCCGGCCCGCTGCTCGACCGCATGGAAGTGATTCGCCTGTCCGGCTACATCACCGAGGAAAAACTCGCCATCGCCAAGCGCCACCTGTGGCCCAAGCAACTGGAAAAGGCCGGCGTACCAAAGAGCCGCCTGAGCATCGGCGACGCCGCCCTGCGCCTGGTGATCGAGGGTTACGCCCGTGAGGCCGGCGTGCGCCAGCTGGAAAAACAGCTCGGCAAGCTGGTGCGCAAGGCCGTGGTCAAGCTGCTGGAAGACCCGCAGGCGAAGATCAGGATCGGTGCCAAGGAGCTGGAAAGCTACCTGGGCATACCGCACTTCCGTACAGAGCAGCTGCTGTCCGGCGTCGGCGTGATCACCGGCCTGGCCTGGACCAGCATGGGTGGCGCCACGCTGCCGATCGAAGCCACGCGCATCCACACCCTCAACCGCGGCTTCAAGCTCACCGGCCAGCTCGGCGAGGTGATGAAGGAGTCGGCGGAGATCGCCTACAGCTACATCAGCGCCAACCTGCGCCAGTTCAAGGGCGACCCGAGCTTCTTCGACCAGGCCTTCGTCCACCTGCACGTGCCGGACGGCGCCACGCCGAAGGATGGCCCGAGCGCCGGGGTAACCATGGCCAGCGCCCTGCTCTCGCTGGCGCGCAACCAGGCACCTTCGAGGCGCGTGGCGATGACCGGCGAGCTGTCATTGACCGGCCAGGTGATGCCGATTGGCGGGGTGCGCGAAAAGGTCATCGCGGCGCGGCGACAGAAACTCTTCGAGCTGATCCTGCCGGAAGCCAACCGCGGCGACTTCGCCGAACTGCCGGACTACCTCAAGGAAGGCCTGACCGTGCATTTCGCCAAACGCTTCGCCGATGTGGCCAAGGTGCTGTTCGACTGAACCGCAGGGCCAATGCAACCCGCGTGGCCAAGCGCGGGTTACACCCGACCTACGGAGTTGCGCTCGCCGCAAGGACCAGGCAACCGCTATGCTGCAGGGGTTTTCGTTAGCCCGGAGTCCGTCATGAAACCCAGCCCTCGCCTGTTACTGCCCTGCGCCATCGTTCTGCTGGCGGCTTGCGCCGACCGCCCCACCACCAGCAGCATGACCGTGCAAGAAAAACAGCTGGGTAAATGCCCGATGCAATTGCGCAGCGGCCAGACCCTAGTGGTGACCCTGCCGAGCAACCCGACCACCGGCTTCCGCTGGGTCGTCGGCAACGCCGCCCCTGGCGTGCTGCGCAGCCTGGGCCCGGAGGTCTACACCACGCCGGAAGATGCCGGCCTGGTCGGCAGCGCCGGCCAGTCGACCTGGCGCTACCAGGCCTACCAGCCCGGCCAGGCACACCTGCAAATGCACTACCAGCGCCCCTGGGAAACCGGCGTCGCGCCGGCCAAGAGCATCGACTGCCAGCTTGAGGTGCGCTAAGCACCGCGTGACCGACTCTTGATCGTTCCTACGCTCCGCGTGGGAACGCAGCCCTCGACGCTCCAGCGTCTACCCTCTACATCGTGCCGGCTGCCAGCCATCTAAAGACCATCGACCGCGCGATCAGCGTGCGCCAGACCTGACGCCATCGGCCACCGGACTTGGCGCGCATCGTCCACCCCGGATAACCGCCGCACGGCAATAATGGGCGAAAAAGAGAGCCTCCCCATGCGCCTGCTGCTACCCCTGCTCGCCCTTGCCGGTATCGCCCTGCTGATCCTCGGCCGCCTCGTCGGCCCCGAATGGCTGTGCCTGGTCGGCAAGCCGCTGCCGATCATCGCCCTGCTGCTCTGGCTGCGTCAGGCCGCAAGCGGCCCCTACCGCACCTGGATCGCCGTCGGCCTGGTCTTCTCGCTGCTCGGTGATCTGCTGCTGGAGTGGCCGGCCGACCTGTTCGTGTTCGGCCTCGGCGCCTTCCTCCTCGCCCACCTGGCCTATCTGGTCGCCTACCTGAGCAGCACCCGGCGCCTGGCCCCGGGCGCCCTGCTGCTGGCGATAGCGGCCAGCGGCGGGATGTTCGCCCTACTCGCCAGCGCCGGCCTGGGTGGTTTGTTGCTACCGGTGGCGTGCTACAGCCTGGCCATCGGCTGCATGCTCTGGCGCGCCCTGGCCCGCCTTGCCGAGCCCGAGCAGGCAAGGCGCTCAGCCTGGCTGGCGGCGCTGGGCGCGCTGCTGTTCGTGCTGTCGGACAGCCTGATCGGCATCAATCGCTTCGTCATGCCGTTCGAGGGCGCCAGCTTCGCCATCCTGCTCAGTTACTGGCTCGGCCAACTGGGCATCGCCGCTTCGGCCATAGCCCTCAGCCCGGCACTCCGCTCGGCTCAGCCTGGGGTCAGCGCCGCTTCGCTGCGCTAGAGTGCGCCCGACGTGCCTGGCCTGTCCCGCGCAGTATCGGCGGCATGCAGCAAGGCGTTGGGCTGCTCGCAGGCCACCTGCAGGCGGCCCTGCCGACGCACCTTGACCACCTCGTAGAAGCAGTTGCGCTGCTCGGTGAGCAACGATTGCAGGTTAGCCAGCAGCGGGCCGTTCCCGCGACAAAACGCCGGAAAACAGGCTCGCACCGTCTGTATCAACAGTGAAACGGCAGGCCCGCCGCAAATCGACTATAGAGAGAAGGACGCCCTGTATAGGAGATGGCAATGAGCGGCATCAAATGGTCGATTGCAGCGTGTGCGGCAAGCCTGCTGAGTGGTTGTAGCAGCCTGCTGCCCAGCGAGCAGGCCGAAGTGCTATCGCCCTTCAATGACTATCTCGATGCCGAAATTCGCTATGCCCAGGCGCAGCCGGGCAAGACCACACGCTCCGAACTGTTCTCCCTGGGCTTCGACCCGCTGACCCAGGGCAACGGCAAGATGCTCTCGTTCATCGACCTGCGCCTGATGTTCGTCCAGCCCAACGTGCCCATCGCCTACCTGCCGGACGGCCTGGTGCAGTGCCTGGAGGCCAAGGATCGCTGCATCGGCTACGCCTTCGACTTCAACAAGACCGACACCCAGCGGGTCGGCAACTTCTGGGCCGACGTGTTCAACTTTCGCAAGAAGCGCGAGCTGCAGGGCTGGGCCTTCCGTGCGGTGTTCGTGCTGGTCGACGACACCCTGGTGCACAAGGTCAGCAATGGCGAGCCGAACATCCGCCGCTACGAGGTCAAGCGCAATCCGCTGGGCCCGCTGCAAGGCGCCGGCGAGTTCTTTTCCGACCAGTTGAAGTAAGGGGATTTGGGCTGCGGCCGGCACTTCGCTAGAATGCCGGCCTTTTCCGCACCAGACGAAACCGCCGTGAAGCAGAACCCCGACCGCCTCTTCGCCCAGCCCCTGGAGCAAGTCCCGGACTTCGCCTTCAACGAAGACGTGGTCAAGGTCTTCCCGGACATGATCAAGCGCTCGGTGCCGGGCTACCCGACCATTGTCGAGAACCTCGGCGTTCTGGCCGCGCAGTTCGCCCAGCCGAACACCCTCCTCTACGACCTGGGCAGCTCGCTGGGCGCGGTCACCCAGTCCCTGCGCCGCCATGTAAAAGCCGACGGCTGCCGGGTGATCGCCGTGGACAACTCCCATGCCATGGTCGAACGCTGCCGCGAGTACCTGCACGCCCAGGACGCCATGTTCCAGGAGCTGCTGCCGGTCGAAGTGATCGAAGCCGACATCCTCGCCCTGGAGCTGCTGCCGACCTCGCTGGTGGCCTTCAACTTCACCCTGCAATTCATCGCCCCCGAGCAACGCCTGGAACTGCTGAGCCGCATCCGCCAGGCCCTGCTGCCGGGCGGCGCGCTGATTCTCTCGGAGAAACTGCGCTTCGAGGACAGCGAAGAACACCAGCTGCTCGGCGACCTGCATATCGCCTTCAAACGGGCCAATGGCTACAGCGAACTGGAAATAGCCCAGAAACGCAGCGCCATCGAGAACGTGATGAAGCCCGACAGCCTGGAACAACACCGCGAACGCCTGCTGGCCGCCGGTTTCAGCAAGGTCGTGCCGTGGTTCCAATGCATCAACTTCGCCTCACTGATTGCCCTGCCATGATTGCCCATCTCGACCTCGACACCCTGCAACAACGCCTGGCTGGCAGCCCGCTGCAAGACTGGGCAGCCGACCTGCCGGCACTGATCGACGCCAAACTGGCGGTCGGTCACGGCGACCTACAGCGCTGGTTCGCCGCCGTACAGGCGCTACCCAAGCTCGAAGCCAGCCAGCAGGAGCTGCGTGACGCCCTGCTGCTGGACGGCGCCTGCGACGAAGCCACCCGCGCCACGCTGAAAACCACCCTGCAGGGCCTGATCCCCTGGCGCAAGGGGCCGTTCGAGCTGTTCGGCGTGCATATCGACACCGAATGGCGCTCCGACTGGAAATGGTCACGGGTCGCCCCGCACCTGGATCTGAAGAACAAGCGCATCCTCGATGTCGGCTGCGGCAACGGCTACTACCTGTGGCGCATGCTCGGCGCCGGCGCCGGCTGCGTGGTCGGGGTCGACCCCAACTGGCTGTTCCTCAACCAGTTCCTCGCCCTCAAGCACTTCCTCCCCGACCTGCCGGCCTGGCACCTGCCGCTGGCGCTGGAAGAGCTGCCGGCCAAACTGGAAGGCTTCGACACGGTGTTCTCCATGGGCGTGCTCTACCACCGCCGCTCGCCCATCGACCACCTGCTGGAGCTCAAGGACTGCCTGCTCAAGGGCGGCGAACTGGTGCTGGAAACCCTGGTGGTGGAAGGCGATGCGCAGCAGGTGCTGATGCCCGAGGACCGCTACGCAATGATGCGCAACGTGTGGTTCCTGCCCTCGGTGCCGGCGCTGGAATTGTGGCTGCGCCGCGCCGGCTTCGTCGACGTGCAGTGCGTGGATGTCTCCACCACCAGCGTCGAGGAACAGCGCGCCACCGACTGGATGCACTTCCAGTCGCTGCCCGACTTCCTCGACCCGGCCGACCATGGCCGCACCATCGAAGGCCTGCCGGCGCCAACCCGGGCGGTGCTGGTCGCGCGCAAACCCTGACGACAGACGGCGCGTCCGGGGTTAAGGTGGAACCAGTCACCACAAGGAGAACAGCATGCCCTGGTATGCCTGGCTGATCATCATCCTGGCCATCGGCTCGATAGTCGGCGGCTTGCTGTTATTGCGCGACAGCGCACGCCCATTGCCATTGAGCGAGGAACAGCTCAAGCGCATTCACGAGCGTAATGCCGAGCAGGAAGCCAAGGACGCCGAAGAGCGCTAAGAACCTGCTTACGATCTTTTGGACTAGAGCCAGACAAGGCGCTACGCCAGTAACAGCCTTCGGCTGGTCAAAACGGCGAGAAACGCAGCGCAGCGAAGTAGCAGCCAACGGCTGCCCGAAGGGTGAGCGGAGCGAATCAAGCGGAGTTTACGAGTTGTAAATGAGCATTCTGAGCCTGTTTTTAACGCGGTATGGCCGACGGCCAGAAGATCGTAAACAGGTTCGAAGCGCCTTTCCCCGCCTCGACAAGGATGTGCCATGCCTCCGCTGCACCTGCGCCTGCTGTTACCCGTGCTGGCCCTTGGCCTGGGACTGGCCCTCGGCTTTATCCAGCCGCTCGGTCTGACCGTGGCCGGCACCTATATCGCCTGGGTTCTGCTGACGGAAGAGCTACTGCCACGCTGGCTCTGGTGGCTGGTCAGCCTGGTTGGCGGGATCGCCCTGGCGGCGCATCTGCTGCCCGGCTTCAGCGCCACCCCCATTGCCGAACCCCAGCAGCTTGGCGAAGACAGCCCAGCCTTTGCCCTGCGCCTGTCCTGGGACAAGCTGCTGGCTGGCCTGACCCTGCTTGCCTGGTGGCTGGGGCAACCGGCCCAAGCCCCACGCCAACCGCGCTTGGTGCTGGCGGTCGCCCTGCTGACGCTGCTGCTGGTGCCGTTGCTGGCGCTGACCTTGGGCCTGGTCGGCTGGCAAGCGAAATGGCCGGCCAGCCTCTGGACTTGGCTGGCGCTGAACCTGGGAGTGGCGGTACTGGCCGAGGAGCTGCTGTTTCGCGCCTGGCTACAGCCGCTGCTGATCGCTCGGCTGGGCGCCTGGCCCGGGCTGGTGCTGACCGCCCTGCTGTTCGGCGCCGCCCACCTGCCCTTCAGTCCGCTATTTGCCCTGGTCGCCACAGTAGCCGGGCTCGGCTACGGGCTGGTCTTTCATTACAGCGGGCGCCTATGGCCGGCGCTGGCGCTGCATGGTGCGGTCAATCTGCTGCACTTCTTGTTGCTGAGCTACCCGCTACGCGTGGCGTGACCTTGATCCCGTAGGGGGTGAAGATGCGCACCAGCTCGCCGTCATCGCGCAGCTCCTGCATCAACTGGCGAAAGCGCTCGGCGCTGATCGGCGCCTCCGGGCGCAATATCGCGTAGTGCCGGTAAACCTGGTCGACCCAATTGGAAACCAGCAATTGCTTCTGCAGCTCCGGGTGCTCGCGCAGGTTGCCGGCAAGCCAGGAGCGGGTAATGGGAGCCACATCGGCGCGACCTCGTAGCACCAGGTTCAGATTGCTCTCGTGGGAATAGGTGATCGTCGCCTTGAAGTTGTGCGTCAACCAGTCGGGCTCGTTGTTGAAGCCGGCAAAGCCGTAGTGGTAGCCGTTGAACAGCGCCATGCGCTTGTCCATCAGGTTATCGAAGTAGTCCTGCCCGCGCCCTGGCTCGGCCCGGGCGATGAATATCTCGGAATCCTCCAGCCCCAGGTCGATGCGTGAACCGGCAATGCCCTGCCAGTCCCAGTCCGGGTTTTCGAAGATGACGATATCGACGCGCCCCTTGCGGAAGTCGTCGAAGCGGCGATTGAGCGAGGTGGCCCGCAGCTTGAAGCGGTAATCGCCCTGAATGCGGTTGAACGACCCGACCAGCTCGGCGAGCAGGCCCTGCTGCACATCCTTTTCGGGCTTGATCACATAAGGTGGGAATTGCACGGCGGCGATCAGCACATCCTGCGCGGCCTGCACAGGTGCGAGCACGATCAGGAGCAGTACGCCCAGGCATCCCTGTCCAATGCGCTGCATATCGACCTCATAACCAACTCGGCTGTGCTGAGCCTAGCCCAGGCCATCAGCGCTGCATAGGGCTGGCCTGCTCATGCTCCTCGCTGGTCGAGAGACTCAGGTAGTAACGCTGCAACAGCTCCTGCAGCTTGCCGCTGCCCTGCAACACGGCGAACAACGAGCCCAGGGCCTGGGCATCGATCGGCCCACCGGGACGCAACAACGCATGGTGGTGGTAGACCTGATCGGTGCGCTGCGAGACCAGAAAACGCTCCTGTTCCTGCGGGTGCTGTTGCTGGTAGAGGCGCAGATAGGAACGCGGCACCACGCTGATATCGGCACGGTCGTGCAGCAGCATCAACAGGTTGCTGTCATGGGAATAGGTGAGCACCGCATTGAAGTTGCTCGAGAGAAAATCCTGGTCGGCATTGAACCCGGCAAAACCATAGTGATAGCCGCTGTACAGCGCCATGCGCTTGCCGCGCAGGCTGTCGAAGTACTGCTGCGCCCGCCCCGGCTCGGCGCGGGCGACATACACCTCGGCATCGGCCACCTGCAGGTCCAGCTGCTCAAGGCTGACGCCTTGCCAGCCCCAGTCCGGCGACTCGAACAGGATCAGGTCATAACGCGCCTGAGTGAAATCGCGATAACGACGGGTTACCGAAGTCGGCACCAGGTCGAAGCGATAGTCGTGCTGGGCTTCGTTCAGCGCAGCCAGCAGTTCCGGGAGCAAACCCTGAGGCGCCGGGCTTTCCGGTTTCATGATGTAAGGAGGGAAATGGTAAGCACCCACGCGCACTTGCTGCTCGGCTACCGCCGCCGGCAACAGGCACACGCCAAGGAGCACCAGGCACAACCTGACTAGCACACGCAACGCACACCTCGAGACTGACTAGGGGGTATTACAGCCGCTGGTTACGACACATCCCTGTACTCAGGCACGCAATCGGCTGTTACTCCGCCGCGCTGCTATGCACTTGTCCTGACTCGCAAGAGCCGCAGCAGGTTCGCCATCGGCAGCCCGCAAGCGCCCTCAGCATAACCCACTGCAACTCCTGACCATATGGACAGTGATTGCAGCTTAGCCTATTCCCTTCAAGCGTCCTTGATCACCAGCGTCAGTGCCTGCTCGGCCAGCTCGTCGAGGCTCATCTTGCCGTCCTGGCGGAACCAGGTGGTACTCCAGGACAGCGCCCCGGTGAGGAAACGCCGCAGGATGAACGGGTCGCCTTTGACGTAACCGGCGGCGCGCGCCTCGCCCAACACGTCCAGCCAGATCTGCTCGTAGGTGTCGCGCAGGGCGAGGATATGCGCACGCCCCTCTTCGGACAGCGAGCGCCACTCGTAGACCAGCACCGCCATGGCCTCGCCGGTGCCGCCCATGATCGACTGCAGCTCGCAGCGGATCAGCGCCAGCACGCGCTCGCGCAGATTGCCGGCATCGGCCAGGGCGGCGTGCATCAGCGCGGTGTTGTAGCGCACCGTTTCCTCCATCACCGAGCGGAGGATTTCATCCTTGCTCTTGAAGTGGTGAAAGATACTGCCCGACTGGATGCCCACCGCACCGGCCAGGTCGCGCACCGTGGTGCGCTCGTAGCCTTTGCTGCGAAACAGGTGGGCGGCGGTCTGCAGCAGCTTGCCGCGCGGGCTTTCCGGGTCGGTGACCTGTCCATCGGCCACCAGTTGCTGCATCACGGCGCGGGCCTTGCGATCGTCCAAGTCGTTTCTCCGGGTGAAATCGGCATGCAGGCCACGGCGGGCCTGAGGTTTACAGGCTGTAATGGAGTGAAATTTACGGGGCGCGGGCAACCCAAGCAAGCGCTTGGGTAAAAACTTGCCTTCGGGACTTTTCAACCAAGCGCTTGCTTGGTAATGTCTCTCCCATCTTCTGGCGTCGATGGAAACCCTATAAAAATGAGCAAAACCATCCGCATTGGCTGCGCCTCCGCCTTCTGGGGCGACACCTCTACTGCTGCCGCCCAACTTGTCCAAGGCACCGAGCTGGACTACCTGGTATTCGACTACCTGGCCGAGGTGACCATGTCGATCATGGCCGGCGCCCGGATGAAGAAGCCGGACGAAGGCTACGCCACCGACTTCGTCGAAGTCCTCGCCCCACTGCTGCAGGACATCGCCACCAGGAACATCCGCGTCATCAGCAACGCCGGCGGGGTCAATCCCAGCGCCTGCGCCGCGGCCCTGGCCGCCGCCTGCGCCAAGGCCGGCGTCGACCTGAAGATCGCCGTGCTGCATGGCGACAACCTGCAACCCAAGCTGGGCGAACTGGCCAAGGCCGGTACCGTGGAAATGTTCACCGGCGCCGCGCTGCCGCCCATGTGCGTGTCGGTCAACGCCTACCTCGGCGCGCCGGGCATAGTCGAAGCGCTGAAGCTCGGCGCCGATATCGTCATCACCGGCCGCGTGGTCGACAGCGCCGTGGTCAGCGCCGCTCTGGTCCACGAGTTCGGCTGGGCCTGGAGCGACTACGATAAGCTGGCCCAGGCCGCCCTGGCCGGCCATATCATCGAATGCGGCGCGCAGTGCAGCGGCGGCAACTTCACCGACTGGCGCGACGTGCCGGACTACGAACACATCGGTTTCCCGGTGGTCGAGGTGCAGGCCGACGGCAGCTTCGTGGTCAGCAAGCCGGAAGGCAGCGGCGGCCTGATCAGCGTGCTGTCGGTCGGCGAGCAGATGCTTTACGAGATCGGCGACCCACGCGCCTATTACCTGCCCGATGTGATCTGCGACTTCACCCAGGTCCAGCTCAGCCAGGTCGGCAGCAACCGCGTCGAACTGAAAGGCGCCCGCGGCCTAGCCCCGACCAGCCAGTACAAGGTCAGCGCCACCCATCCGGACGGCTTCCGCTGCACCGCCAGCTGCCTGTTGGCCGGCATCGACGCCGTGGCCAAGGCCGAACGGGTCAGCCAGGCCATCATCAACAAGACCGAAGAGATGTTCGCCGCACGCGGCTGGGGCCCCTACAAGGAAGTCTGCATCGAGCTGCTCGGTTCTGAAGCCACCTACGGCCCACGCGGCCAGCGTCGCGATACCCGCGAAGTGGTAGTGAAGATCGGCGTGCGCCATGCGAAGAAGGAAGCGTTGATCCTGTTCTCCCGCGAGATCGCCCAGGCCGCGACCGGCATGGCGCCGGGCCTGACCGGCATCGTTGGCGGCCGCCCCACCGTGTACCCGGTGATCCGCCTGTTCAGCTTCCTGGCCGACAAGAGCGCCTGCCAGCTGGCCGTCGAGATCAATGGCGAGCGCACCTCACTCGCCCTGCCCCAATTGGCGAGTTTCGATCCAGCCAGCATCGCCGCCGAAGTCGCCCTGCCCGTCCCTGCTGGCGTGGCCGACAGCAGCGTGCCACTGATCAAGCTGGCCGTGGCGCGTTCCGGCGACAAGGGCAACCACAGCAATATCGGCGTGATGGCCAGAAAGCCCGAATATCTGGCCTGGATCGCGGCTGCACTCTCCGAAGGCGCCGTGGCCGAATGGATGCAGCACGTGATCGACGGCCAGACCGGCAAGGTCAGCCGCTGGTACCTGCCGGGCAGCCACAGCCTCAACTTCCTGCTGGAGAACGCCCTGGGCGGCGGCGGCGTGGCCAGCCTGCGCATCGACCCGCAGGGCAAGGCCTTCGCCCAGCAGTTGCTGGAATTCCCGATTCCGGTGCCGCGCGCACTGGCTGACAGCCTGTAACAAGGACAATAACAATGGCATACGACTCAGTCTTCAAACCCGGCCTGTTCGCCGGCCAGACCATCCTGGTCACCGGCGGCGGCAGTGGTATCGGCCGCTGCGTGGCCCATGAATTGGCCCATCTCGGCGCCCATGTGGTGCTGGTCGGACGCAAGCTGGAGAAACTGGAAAAGACCGCCGGTGAAATCGCCGAAGACGGTGGCAGCGCCAGCTTTGCCGTGTGCGATATCCGTGAGGAAGAAGCGGTCAAGGCCATGGTCAAGTCGGTGATCGCCGAACGCGGGCCAATCCATCACCTGGTCAACAACGCCGGCGGCCAGTTCCCCGCGCCGCTGGTGTCGATCAACCAGAAAGGCTTCGAGACCGTGGTGCGCACCAACCTGGTCGGCGGCTTTCTGATTGCCCGCGAAGTGTTCAGCCAGAGCATGAGCAAGACTGGCGGCAGCATCGTCAACATGCTCGCCGACATGTGGGGCGGTATGCCCGGCATGGGCCACTCCGGCGCCGCCCGCGCCGGCATGGAGAACTTCACCAAGACTGCCGCCTACGAGTGGGGCCACGCCGGCGTGCGGGTCAATGCCGTGGCGCCGGGCTGGATCGCCTCCAGCGGCATGGACACCTACCCCGAGTCGATGAAGAACATGATCCGCAACCTCAAGGATCACGTGCCGCTGCAGCGCATCGGCACCGAGTCGGAGGTGGCCGCGGCCATCGTCTTCCTGCTCTCCCCCGGCGCCAACTTCATCAGCGGCAACACCATCCGCATCGACGGCGCTGCCAGCCAGGGCACCCGCGCCTGGACGCTGGGCAAGGCGAAGAACAGCGAGTCCTACAACGGCTTCCATCGCGCCTATGTGCCCGATGTACTGAAAGACCAGGGAGAGTGATGCGATGCCGGTGATCCAATCCGAACTCGATGTCCACGGCGACAGCTTCGCGCAGAACCGCGAGGCCATGCTGGCAACCATCGCCAGCTTCCGCGACGTCGAACAGAAGGTCCTCGACAAGGCCGCCGAGGCAAAACCCAAGTTCATCAAGCGCGGCCAGCTACTGCCGCGCGAGCGCATCAACCTGCTGCTCGACTCCGGCGCACCGTTCCTCGAACTGGCCTCGCTGGCCGGCTACAAGCTGCACGACGACAAGGACGGCACCCAGGCCGGCGGCGGCATCATCGCCGGCATCGGCTACGTGGCTGGCGTGCGCTGCCTGGTGATCGCCAACAACAGCGCGATCAAGGGCGGCACCATCTCGCCCACCGGGCTGAAGAAATCCCTGCGCCTGCAGCAGATCGCCGTGGAAAACAAACTGCCGGTGATCACCCTAGCCGAGAGCGGCGGCGCCAACCTCAACTACGCCGCCGACATCTTCGTCGAAGGCGCGCGCGGCTTCGCCAACCAGGCACGCATGTCGGCCATGGGCCTGCCGCAGATCACCGTGGTGCACGGCTCCAGCACCGCCGGCGGCGCCTACCAGCCGGGCCTTTCCGATTACGTGGTGGTGGTGCGCGGCAAAGCCAAGATGTTCCTCGCCGGCCCGCCGCTGCTCAAGGCCGCCACCGGTGAAGTGGCCACCGACGAAGAACTGGGCGGCGCCGAGATGCACGCCCAGGTCGCCGGCACCGCCGAATACCTGGCCGAGAACGACGCCGATGGCGTGCGCATCGCCCGCGAGGTCGCCGGCCTGCTGCCGTGGAATGCGCAGCTGCCGGCACGTCCGGCCAAGGCTTACAGCGAGCCGCTGTACCCGGCCGAAGAACTGCTCGGCATAGTCCCGGCCGACGCCAAGAAGCCCTACGACGTGCGCGAGATCATCGCGCGCATCGCCGACGGCTCGGCCTTCCTCGACTTCAAAAACGAATTCGACAGCCAGACCGTCTGCGGCCACCTGGCCATCGAAGGTCAGCCCTGCGGTTTCATCGGCAACAACGGGCCGATCACTCCGAGAGGGGCTGCGAAAGCTGCGCAATTTATCCAGCTGTGCGAGCAGAGCAATACACCGATCCTGTTCTTCCACAACACCACCGGTTTCATGGTCGGCACCGAGTCGGAACAGAACGGCGTAATCAAGCACGGCTCCAAGCTGATCCAGGCCGTGGCCAACTGCTCGGTGCCAAAGCTGACCATAGTCGTCGGCGGCTCCTACGGCGCCGGCAACTACGCCATGTGTGGCCGCGGCCTCGACCCGCGCTTTATCTTCGCCTGGCCCAACAGCAAGACCGCCGTGATGGGCGGCGCGCAGGCCGGCAAGGTGCTGCGCATCGTCACCGAGGACAAGCACCGCAAGGAAGGCAAAGAGGCCGACCCGAAGATGCTCGACATGCTGGAAATGGCCACCGCGCAGAAGCTCGACAGCCAGTCCACCGCGCTGTACGGCACCGCCAGCCTGTGGGACGACGGCCTGATCGACCCGCGTGACACGCGCAAGCTGCTCGGCTTCCTGCTGGACATTTGTGCAGAGGCGCAAATGCGGCCCCTTAAATCCAACTCGTTCGGCGTCGCCCGCCTGTAACCCTTCGGAGAACAATAAAAATGATCTTTACCCAAGAGCACGACGAACTCCGCCGCACCGTCCGCAACTTCGTCGACAAGGAAATCAACCCGCACGTCGACGAGTGGGAAAAGGCCGGCAAATTCCCCATGCACGAGATCTTCAAGAAGGCCGGCGACCTCGGCCTGCTCGGCATCTCCAAGCCAGAGAAATTCGGCGGCATGGGCCTGGACTACAGCTACTCGGTGGTTGCAGCCGAAGAGTTCGGCACCATCCACTGCGGCGGCATCCCCATGGCCATCGGCGTGCAGACCGACATGTGCACCCCGGCCCTGGCGCGCTTCGGCTCCGATGAGCTGCGCGAAGAGTTCCTGCGTCCCGCCATCGCCGGCGACATGGTCGGCTGCATCGGTGTTTCCGAGGTCGGCGCCGGCTCCGACGTGGCCGGGCTGAAAACCACCGCACGCAAGGACGGTGACGACTACGTGATCAACGGCAGCAAGATGTGGATCACCAACTCCCCGTCTGCCGACTTCATTTGCCTGCTGGCCAATACCAGCGACGACAAGCCCCACGTCAACAAATCGCTGATCGTGGTACCGATGAACACCCCGGGTATCACCCTCAGCCCGCACCTGGACAAGCTCGGCATGCGCAGCTCGGAGACCGCCCAGGTGTTCTTCGACAACGTGCGCGTACCGCAGCGCAACCGCATCGGCCACGAAGGCGCCGGTTTCATGATGCAGATGCTGCAGTTCCAGGAAGAACGCATGTTCGGCGCGGCCAACATGATCAAGGGTCTGGAGTACTGCGTCGACAGCACCATCGAGTACTGCAAGCAGCGCCACACCTTCGGCCAGCCGCTGATCGACAACCAGGTCATCCACTTCCGCATGGCCGAGCTGCAAAGCGAGATCGAAGCCCTGCGCGCCCTCGTCTACCACGCCACCGAGCTGTACATCAAAGGCCGCGACGTGACCAAGCTGGCCTCCATGGCCAAGCTCAAGGCCGGTCGCCTGGGCCGTGAAGTCACCGACAGCTGCCTGCAGTACTGGGGCGGCATGGGCTTCATGTGGGACAACCCGGTATCGCGCGCCTACCGCGACGTGCGCCTGGTGAGCATCGGCGGCGGTGCCGACGAAATCATGCTGGGCATCATCTGCAAGCTGATGGGCACCCTGCCCGGCAAGAAAAAATAGCCTGGAGCTATTTTTAACGTCGCGTAGCGACGGCCCGAAGGGTGGCCGCCAGGGATGGCGGGCCATAAGAAAGGCTGAGGCCGTAGGTACTACGGCAATGGAGCGATAACAATGTCTCTACCAAACACGCAAACCCTGCTACTGGAACAGGTCGAGGGCGTGCTCTACGTCACCCTCAACCGCCCGGAAAGCCGCAATGCCATGAGCCTGGCGATGGTCGAGGAACTGCGCGCCGTGCTGCGCGCGGTACGCGGCGACCAGGCCGTGCGCGCCCTGGTGCTGCGCGGCGCCGAAGGCCACTTCTGCGCCGGCGGCGACATCAAGGACATGGCCGGAGCACGGGCCAAGGGTGGCGACGCCTACCGCGAACTGAACCGCGCCTTCGGCAGCCTGCTGGAGGAAGCCCAATACGCACCGCAAGTGCTGGTCGCCGTGCTGGAAGGCGCGGTGCTCGGCGGCGGCTTCGGCCTGGCCTGCGTTTCCGACATCGCCATCGCCCACCAGGGTGCCAAGTTCGGCCTGCCGGAAACCAGCCTGGGGATTCTGCCGGCGCAGATCGCCCCGTTCGTGGTCAAGCGTATCGGCCTGACCCAGGCCCGTCGCCTGGCCCTGACTGCCGCCCGTTTCGACGGTGCCGAGGCGCTGCGCCTGGGCCTGGTGCACTTCAGCGAAGCCGACGACCAGGCCGTGGTCGACCGCCTCGCCGAATGCCTGCAGCAGGTACGCCAGTGCGCCCCCGGCGCTAACGCGGCGACCAAGGCGCTGCTGCTGGCCACCGAGACGGAAAACCTCGGCAGCCTGCTCGACCACGCCGCCGGCCAGTTCGCCGAAGCGGTGCTGGGCAGCGAAGGCGCAGAAGGCACCATGGCCTTCGTGCAGAAGCGCAAGCCCTCCTGGGCTCAATAACAACAGCAGGAGCACGACGATGCCCGCCTTCAACAAGATCCTCATCGCCAACCGTGGCGAGATCGCCTGCCGAGTGATGCGCACCGCGCAGGCCCTGGGCTACCGCACCGTGGCGGTGTACTCCGCCGCCGACGCTGGCGCACGCCATGTGCAACTGGCCGACGAAGCCGTGTGCATCGGCCCGGCGCAGGTCAACCAGTCGTACCTGGTGATCGACAACATCATCGCCGCCGCGCAAAAGACCGGTGCCGACGCGATCCACCCCGGCTACGGTTTCCTCTCCGAGAACGCCGACTTCGCCCGCGCCTGTGAGGCGGCTGGCATCGTGTTTATCGGCCCAACCGTGGAAGCCATCCACCTGATGGGCAGCAAGCGCCTGTCGAAGATCGCCATGCTCGAGGCTGGCGTGCCCTGCATTCCCGGCTACGAAGGCGCGGCGCAGGACGACGAAACCCTGAGCCGCGAGGCCGGGCGCATCGGCTACCCGCTGATGATCAAGGCCAGCGCTGGCGGCGGTGGCCGTGGCATGCGCCTGGTGCATGAGTCCGGCGAGTTGCTGGCGCAGATCCGCACCGCCCGCTCGGAGGCGCAGAACGCCTTCGGCTCCGGCGAGCTGATTCTCGAGCGCGCGGTGATCCGTCCGCGCCATGTGGAAATCCAGGTATTCGGCGACCAGCACGGCAGCATCGTTTATCTGGGCGAGCGCGACTGCTCGGTACAGCGCCGCCACCAAAAAGTGGTCGAGGAAGCGCCCTGCCCGGTGATGACGCCGGAGCTGCGCCAGGCCATGGGCGAGGCAGCAGTGAAGGCTGCGGCCTCGGTCAACTACGTCGGCGCCGGCACCGTGGAGTTTCTCCTCGACCAGAGCGGCGAATTCTTCTTCCTGGAAATGAACACCCGCCTGCAGGTCGAACACCCGGTCACCGAGCTGATCACCGGACAAGACCTGGTCGCCTGGCAGATCCGCGCTGCCGAAGGCCAGCCGCTACCGCTCAAGCAGGACGAAATCCGCCTCACCGGCCACGCCATGGAAGTGCGCCTGTACGCCGAGGATTCGGCGCACAACTTCCTGCCGCAGACCGGTGAAGTACTGCGCTGGGAACCGGCACCGCTCGACGGCATCCGCATCGACCACGGCCTGGTCGAAGGCCAGGCCGTCACCCCGTTCTACGACCCGATGCTGGCCAAGGTCATCGCCTACGGCGCCACCCGCGACGAGGCCCGGCGCAAGCTGGCGCGTGCGGTCGAAGACTGCGTGCTGCTCGGCGTCAACGGCAACCAGCGCTTCCTTACCAACCTGCTCAAACACCCCGAGTTCGCCGCCGGCCACGCGACCACCGCCTTTATCGGCGAGCACTTCGCCGACGACCCGAGCCTGACCCCGCAAGCACCGGCTGCCGCCGAGCTGGCGACTGCCGCCGCCCTGCTCTACCAGGCCTCGGCCAATACCCGCGCCCACCAGGGCGGCCTGGCCGGCTGGCGCAACAGCAGCGGCGCGCCCTGGAGCTTCGTGCTCAAGCAGGGCGAGCAGAAATATGCAGTCGAACTGCAGGTGCTGGAATCCGGCACACAACCGCTGCTGCGCGCCCAGGTCGGCGAACAATCCGTCGAGCTGCGCCTGCTGGCCAGCGATGGCCGCTGGGTCAGCCTGGAGCTGGACGGCATCCGTCAGCGCCGCGCCTATCACCTGGCCGGCGAGCGCGTCTGGCTGTATGGCCACGGCGGCAACCTGGAACTCACTGACGTCACCCACGAACCGGCCGGCGGGCAGAACGCCGCCAGCTCCGGCACGGTCAAGGCGCCGATGGATGGAGCGATCGTCGAAGTGCTGGTGGCCGAAGGTGAGCAGGTCAGCAAGGGCCAGCTGCTGGTGGTACTGGAAGCGATGAAGATGGAACACCCGCTCAAGGCCGGCATCGACGGCGTGATCCGCCGCGTGCAGGTCAGCCAGGGCGACCAGGTGAAGAATCGCCAGCTGCTGGTGGAAGTCGAAGCCGCCGAAGCCTGACAACCCGGGGGCGTCCTGCGCCCCCGTGATCCGCCCATCAACCAGAACAATGAGCCACGGAGCACGAGCATGTCCCTGCAAGGCAAAACCCTGTTCATCACCGGTGCCAGCCGTGGCATCGGCCGCGAGATCGCCCTCAAGGCCGCCGCCCAGGGCGCCAATATCGTGATCGCCGCCAAGAGCGCCGAGGCCCACGCCAAGCTGCCGGGCACCATTCACTCGGTGGCCGCCGAGGTCGAGGCCGCCGGCGGCAAGGCCCTGGCCCTGCAACTGGACGTGCGCGACGAAGAGGCGGTTAAGGCCGCCATGGCCCAGGCCGCCGCCCACTTCGGCGGCATCGACGCACTGATCAATAACGCCGGCGCCATCCGTCTCAAGGGCGTCGAGCACCTGGAGCCGAAACGCTTCGACCTGATGTACCAGATCAACAGCCGCGCGGTGATGGTCTGCAGCCAGGCCGTGCTGCCGTATCTGAAACAGAGCAAGGGCCACATCCTCAGCCTGTCGCCACCGATCAACCTCGACCCCAAGTGGTTCGCCAGCTACGGCCCCTACACCACCACCAAGTACGGCATGAGCATGCTGACCCTGGGCATGCACGAGGAATTCCGGAAGTACGGCATCAGCGTCAACTCGCTGTGGCCGAAGACGGTGATCGCCACCGCTGCCATCGAGTTCGAAGCCGGCGGCCCGGCAGTGATGAAGGCGGCGCGCCTGCCAGCAATCATGGCCGACGCCGCCTGCGCCATCCTCGCCAGCAGCGAGCGCACCATCAGCGGCCGCCTGTTGATCGACGAGGAAATCCTCCGTGAACAAGGCCAGGAAGACTTCGAGCAGTACCGCTATGACCCGGCCGGCAAGCTGATGACCGACCTGTTCGTCGACTGAAATCCAGCGTTACGACGCCGAAGCACGCAACGACTTCAGCAACCAAGGTGCATCGCTCAAGGCGCGCTGGGCGTTCTAAGAACCTGTTCACGATCTCCTGGCCGTCGGCCATACCGCGTTAAAAACAGGCTCGGAAAGCGGCTTGCCGCTAGCGCGCTTTAGCGCGACCCGGAGGGCGAGTGAAACGAGTCATGCTCATTTACAACTCGTAAACTCCGCTTCCTCGCCTGTTTTTGCCTTGTCTGGCTCTAGTCCAAAAGATCGTGAACAGGTTCTAAGCAATACTGTGTAAGCAGAAGGCCACGTCCATGGACGTGGCCTTTGCGTTTATGAGATAGGCATATTGGCCCTGCCACAAAGGGGTGAACGCAATGGCACATCACCTGCCTACCGACCACTGGGAACAGCACGCCCGCACCTGGCAGCATTTCGGTTCGCCCCTGCGCCCCTGTGCCGAAGACGTGAGCTGGATGGAGCAGGCCCTGCATGCAATCCACCCCGGAGTCCGGCAGGCCGTGTTGCTGGGCGTCACCCCGGAACTGGCGCATATGCGCTGGCCGACGTCCTGCCAGGTACTGGCGGTGGACCAGAACTCGGAAATGATCCGCCTGCTGTGGCAACCCAACCCGCCAGCCAATGGCCAGGTGCTGTGCGGCGACTGGCAACACATGCCACTGGCCGGTGGCTCGGTCGACGCGATAGTCGGCGACGGCGTACTGGTGTTCTTTGCCCAGCCAGATGGAGCACGTTCGCTGCTGAATGAATTCCGCCGCCTGCTCAGCCCACACGGTCGCTGGTTGTTGCGGGTATTCGTGCGCCCCGAGCAACGCGAAAGCCTGGAGCAGGTGCACGCGGCCCTGGCCGATGGAGCCATCGGCAGCTTCCACGCCTACAAGTGGCGCCTGGCCATGGCCCTGCAACCATCCCTGGCCAGCGGTGTGCGCCCGGCGGATGTCTGGCGGGCCTGGCGCCAATGGGTGCCATCTGCCGCCGCGCTCAGCGCCACTACCGGCTGGCCGCTGGCTGAGATCGACACCATTGAGGCCTATCGCGACTCGCCGGCCATCTATTATTTCCCGACGCTGGCCGAACTGCGCCAGCTCCTGAGCCGCGACTTCGAGATTCTCGACCTGCATATCCCCAGCTACGAGCTGGGCGAACGCTGCCCCCTGCTGGCACTCGGAACCCTGCCGGCATGAGCGTACCAAGCGAAATCGCCGGCATTCTCTGGCCGCCCATCCAACAGGCCCGCCAGGCGCCCCTGCTGGCACTGCTGGAGCAGCTCAAACGGGTAGAAACAGCCCCGCTCGCGGACATCATCGCCGGGCAGGAGCAGCAACTGCAGGCGCTCAACGCCTACCTGTGCCAGTTTTCTCTGCCACACCGGCAGCGCCTCGAGGCGGCCGGCCTCGACCCGGGCCAGCCGCTGAGCCTGGAGGGGCTGCGCCGCCTGCCGCCGATGAATCGCCGTTTCCTACAGGGTGCCGGCCAGGCGCTGTACTGCAGCCAGGTGCCCCAGGCCCATCTGCCCGTGGGTGAAACGCGCACCTCGGGTTCCAGTGGCGAACCCGTGGTGGTACGGCGCAGCCGGATCAACCAGTTGTTCTGGCTGGCCAACACCATGCGCGAGCACCTGTGGTGGCAACGCGACCTGAGCGCCAGCCTGGCCATCGTCCGCGCCAACCTGCCGCAACCCATCATTCGGCGGGGCAACTGGGGGCCACCGGTCAGCCTGTTGCAGCCGAGCGGACCAGCCCACGCCTTCTCCATGAGCCTGGACACCGCCAGCCTGGCGCAAGAGCTGACGCGCGTGGCGCCGTACTACCTGCTGATCTACCCCACCGCCCTGCACGACCTGCTGCGCCACTTCCGCGAACACGGCGGCGGCCTGCCCTCGCTGCGGCAAATCCGCAGCATCGGCGAAACCCTGACCGACGCCTTGCGCAACGAGGCCCGTGCGCAATTCGACGTGGACATCGTCGACAGCTACAGCTCCCAGGAAATGGGGGTGATCGCCATCCAGTGCCCAAGCAGCGGCCTGTACCACCTGATGGCGGACAACCTGATAGTCGAAGTGCTCGACAGCCAGGGGCAAGCCTGTGCCCCCGGCGAGATCGGCGAAGTGGTGCTCACCGACCTGCACAACTTCGCCACCCCGCTGCTGCGCTATGCCATCGGCGACCATGCCGAAGTCGGCCCACCCTGCAGCTGCGGGCGCACGCTACCGACGCTCAAGCGCATCCTTGGCCGCAGTCGCAACATGGTGCGTTATCCCGATGGCAGCCGGCGCTGGCCGCGCGTCGGCTTCGATCGCTATCGCAGCGTTGCCCCGGTGCAGCAGTACCAGTTGGTGCAACACAGCACCGCGGCCATCGAGGTGCGCCTGGTGGTCGACCGCCCGCTGCAGGAAGCTGAACAGGCCGCACTCGCCAGCATCATCTGCGAGAGCCTTGGCCATCCCTTTCAACTCAGTTTCAACTACTTCCCGGAACGCATTCCGCGCGGCACGGGCGGCAAGTTTGAAGAGTTCGTCTGCCTCTGCGCACCATGAGCCCGACACTCATCGTTGGCGCCCTGACTAGTTGCGGAACTTGAACTGCAACTCGGCCCCCTCGACCGAGTCCCAGTAGTCCTCCTTACTGTGATCGTTGGTGATCAGGCGCCCGTTGAGTTCGAAAGGCCCGGGTTCCTTGGGCTTCTCCACGAACATCTCGGGCAGCAACGGCGGCTTGGAAAAGTCGATTTCAACGTTTTCCTCAGGCTGTAGCTGCTCGAGCATGTCCGGCGGCAGACGCAGATCCAGCTTGGCCGGCGGCAACGGCTGGCTCGTGGAAACCTGGGCCGCGGGCTTGGGTTGGCTGGCCGACGGCTTGGCCAGGCTGTTGTCCTTGATCACCTGGCTGCCCGGTGCCGGCAGGACGGATGGTGCCTGCTTGGGCATCGCCTCGGCAGGCTTGGCTGTTTCTTGTGCTGACGGCGCGGGCTCGGCTTTCTGCTGCGCGGCAACGGGCGCTACTGGAGCAGGCGGCAGCGCCTGTACCTCGGGCGCGCTGGGCGGAGATGGGACAGGATCAGACGGTGCGGGCTTGTCGTCACAGGCAGTGAGCAAGCCCAACACCAGCAGTAGGATCAGGGAGTGGTTACTGGACATGGCAGACAGGTATGACAAAGGACACCCTATGCTCGCCCCTACCCCGCATTCTGGCAAGCCAAGCGCTCTAGGTCAGTCGTTAGCGCCACGGCTGCAGATGGCTGGCATCCAGGCGCTGCCACTGGCCGGCACGTTGCAGCTCGTCCTCCGGCAACCAGATGGCGCCGCGCGCCACCAGGGCGCTGCCGCACATTGGCAACAGTTCGCTCAGCGTGATGCTCTGCCCTTGCCATTCCTTGGCGGAGTCTTCGTGCTCCCAGTCGCCAGGTAGTACTCGCCACTCGATGCGGCCTTCGGCGAAACCCAGGAACTGCGGCATGCAGCCCATATGGCCACGGGTATTACGCAGGACGCGCTCCTGCACATCGAGCAGCAACAAGTGCCACTGATCAGTGTCGACCCGCTCATGCAGACTCATGCGTTCGATGTAACGGGTCAGGGCCAGGTAGCGACCGTCCTCCGACCAGATCATCGACGGCCCCAGGTTGGCCATGGCCAGACCGGAAGCGGTCAGCAGACAGCCGTCGCCACGCGGATGGCGTTCGCGCAGGTAGTGGTCGCGGTACTCGCTCTGCGCACCTAAGAACCACGCCGCGTCCTGGCCAGCCGGCGCCGGCAAGACGAAGTCGCCGTCAGCATTGGCCACCTGCGGCCGCTCGACCAGGCGCCAGTTCGGCAGCGCCTGCAGATCCTGTTCGCCAACGCACAGATCGATCTGCTGGTAATAGAGGCGGGAGTTGTCGTCGCGCTCGAGAAAGCGCGCAGCCCGTTGCGCCGCCGGCGCGGCCTGGTCGAAGCGGCGCAGTGGCGTATCGCGCTCATCCCGGCCCAGGCGCCCGAGCACCTGCGCCAGGCTCAACACGCCGCCGCGAAAGTCCAGCAGGCGTGCCACCAGCGGCTGCCCGGCAAATGGCAGCAGGCGGCGTTGCTGCATATCGGCCACCACAACCTAGTGCGGCACCGCCGGCGCGTCGGCAAAGGCCACTAGGGCCAGGTAGCGCCCGCAGTCGGAGACCCGGTGATCGAGCAACCACTCTCCTTCCAGCTGCCAGTCGCCGATACGGCAGCTGTAGGCTCCGAGGCGGCCATCGGCGCTGTCGCGGCGCCAGTCGAAACGCGCCGTCAGCTCGCCCTGAAGTGGCTGGCTGAGCAGCGCGCCCTCGCCGCGCCGAGCATCGCCCATCAGCGGCTGCAACAGGCTCAGGCCAGTGCGGGCCGACTCGCCAACCAGGATGCGCCCTTCATCATCGTGACCAACACGGGTTTCGATGGCACTGAAGCAGCTGTGCAGTGCGTAGCCGAACCCCAGGCGATCAAGCTGCGGCGCATTCAGCGCGCCCTTGAGGCACAGCGTCTGCTCATCCAGCTCGCTCACCGCCTCCCAGGACAGATCCGGCTCGCCCTCGGCGCCGGCCCAGGAGTCAGCCAGCTGGCGCCAACCCTGTTCGGCCTGCCACAACCACAGCGGGCGTGGCCAACGCTGGCTCGCCGGCAGACGAATGGCACGGCAGACCAGCGCCTGGCCATCGGCGCGCCAGACCGGCTGCTCGTCAGCATGGATCAGCAGCTCGCTGAGTTTGCCATCGATCTCCAGGCGCAGGGCCGGGTAACGCAGCAGCTCGGTGGGGTCATCCAGTTCGCGCAGGCTGTCCGGCAGGTGGCTGATGCCGCGCAGGCGATGCATTCCTGCCGGTGCCGGGAACTCCTTGTCCAGCTGGACCGGCTGCCAACCCGGCTCCAGCCACAGATCGCGCACGGCAATCAGCTCGACAGCCTCGCTCTGCTTGAGCAGATCGGCCAGGGCCATGCGGTAACCCTGATCGCCCACTAGTGGACTGTGGCGGCCGGCCAGGGCTTCGTCGGTGAATTCGTCGAGCTCCCAGAACTCGCCGATATGCGGATTGCGATACACGCGCTTTCCCTGTCGATCGAGGATCAGCAGGCCCCAGCTTTCACGACTCGGCAAAGGCGCGGCGAAATAGCGGCCGCTGCTGGAGAAGCGTACCGAGGCACCCAGTCCTTCGAGCAGTACACCATCGGGAAACAGGTAGGTGGCGTAGGTCGGCCCGCCCATGGCGATCTCGCCCCAGTGCAAGGTGCGCACCGGCTCGCCCTCGGGGGTCAACAGATCAGCACCACCCCAGGCGCTGCTGCCACGCTGCTCGGACAAGTCGACTGGTTCGGGCTTGGCCTTGGCCAGCCCCAGGTATTGCTCATAGCGACTTGCAGCAGCCAGGCCGCCCAGCAGCAGGACGGCACAGACCGGCACGCCCCAGCCACTGGCCATCCAGGCGAATACGGCAAAAGCAAAACCTATGACCGAAGAGGTCAGCAGCCAGCTCAGCGCCTCCGCGCTCTTGCGCCAACCGAGCCTGGCAAACAGCCCGGTCAGCAGGGTGCAGGACAGCAGCACGGCCAGCCCCACCAGTGGCGGCAACCAGGCCACCGCCGCGATCGGCACGATCAGCTTGGCCAGCTCCACTAGCAGGTTGAGCAGCAACCGCGAGAGGGACTCATCGTCCTTCGCGGCGGGCTCGAAGGGTTCGGCAGGCATGGCGCGGCTCCTTGCGCAACAAAGGGCCGCAGTTTAGCCGGCCAGCCCTGGCGTTACGGCGAACTGGCCGGCTTTTCCGCTTCGGCCTGCAGGCGCTTGAGCTCGGCATCCAGATCCAGCTGGGGATGCTCCGCACGCAGGGCCCGCAACAGCCGATCGGCATCCGCCTGCAGCCCCAGCGCACGCATGCGCAGCACATTGTGCAGTTGCAGCTCCAGCGGTGGCGCCTCGTCGACGTCGGAATGACCGAGCGTCTCCGCCAACTGATCCTCGCTCAACTGCCCGTTCAGTGCAGCACTCGACTCGGCATCTGGCTGGGCCTTGGCCTGGATCTCCTCCCGCGCCACGCCCGCTGCGGCTGGCGCCGGCGCCGAGTCGGCCATGGCTCCCACCGGCGCCGATTGCGGCTTGGCCAAGGGTTCCGCCTGGCGTGCCATGCTCATGGCCGGCGCAGGTGCCGGCGCGGCATACCCGGCATTTCCATCGACAGCATCAAACTCGGCCATCTCGGCTTTCTTCTTCTCCGGCTCGGCGAGCTGCTTGCGCGCCGCGAGAGTCGGCGCCATTTCCCGCAACACCGGTGCCGCTGGCGCCTGGGCCGCAACCGGGGCAGGCAAGTCGTAGGCCGTGGGCAATTGCTCTTGCGTACGCCAGGTCAGGCTCAGGCCGATGCCCAGGGTGGCCAGGCTGGCAAATGCCACCGACCAGCGAGTACGGCTGCCGACACCGAACAGCCAGGCATGCAGGCGTTGGGCGCGGTTCGGATGGACCTCAGGCTGGGCGACGGCCTGGCGGGCGGCATCGAGGATCAACGCATCCAGCGCGGCGGATGGCTCGCCCTGGCTGTGCTGGCGGAAGTGCTGCAACAGCTGTTGTTCCTGCTGCAGATCATGGTCGTGCTGATTCATACGGATACCTCCTCGGCCGCAGCCGGATCGGCCAGCAGCCGACGTAACTTCTGCAACGCATAACGCAAACGGCTCTTCACGGTTTCCGCCGGGGTCTGGGTGAGTTCGGCGATCTCCTGCAACTCCAGATCGCCGTGGGCGCGCAGCAGGAACACTTCGCGCTGCTCCTCGGGCAGGTCGGCCAAGGCCGCCTGCAGGCGCTCCTGGTCACGACTGAGCAGCAGTTGCTGCTCGGGTCCGGGGCCCGGGTCGGCGCTGGCGTGCTGCTGCTCGTCGTACTCATCGAGCTTTCCCTGGTGGCGACCGGACTTGCGCCAGTGGTCGATCAGGCGGTTACGCGCGATCTGGTACAGCCAGGTCTTGAAAAGCACCGCCTCGCGTTGCTCGCTGGCACTGCGGATCAGGCTCATCCAGGTGTCCTGGAACACCTCCTCGGCCAGGGCATGGTCGCCACACAGGCCCAGCAGGAAACGAAACAGGCCGAGGCGATGGCGCTCGTAGAGCTGCGCGAACGCGACAGCCTCGCCGTTGCGATAACGCCGCAACAAGGCGGCGTCATCGTCTCTCAAGGGTTGGTTCAATTAGTCGGCCCTGACTTGAACGTTTTGCGGAGTTTGCAGGCTCTGCGCCAATTCGACCAGCTGCACAAACTCGGCGCGCAGGCCGTAGCGGTCCTCGCCCTTGGCCCCTCGGGCCAGCTTGGCGCTATCAGCCAGGCCGAAGTCGCCGGTGTACTTGCCGTCCTTGAGCTGCTGGGCGACGGCGGCCACGGCGGCGGCGAAGCGCAGGTCCTCGCTGGCCTGGGCAATCGGGGTGACACGCTCGCCCTTGTCGATCGGCACCTCCAGCAGCTTGCTGCTGCCACCTTGCGGTGCCTTGTAGCGCAGGCGCAGCCAGGCGATCTCGCCGGGTTTGCCCTCGCCCTTACCGGCCTGGGCGTAGCGCAGCGGCTCCAGCCAGCCCTTGGCGCCGACCGGGACGATTTCATACAGCGCGGTGACCGTGTGCCCGGCACCGATCTCGCCGGCATCGATCTTGTCGTTGCTGAAGTCCTCGCGCTTCAGCGCGCGGTTCTCGTAACCGAGCAGGCGGTACTCGCTGACTTCGGCCGGGTTGAACTCGACCTGGATCTTCACGTCCTTGGCCACCACGGCCAGGGTCGAGCTGAGCTGATCCACCAGCACCTTGCGTGCCTCGCGCAGGTTGTCGATGTAGGCGTAGTTGCCGTCGCCGGCATCGGCCAGCTGCTCCATCAACTGCTCGTTGTAGTTGTCGGTGCCGAAGCCCAGGGTAGTCAGCGACACGCCCGTCTTGCGCTTGTCGGCGGCCAGTTTTTTGAGCGTCTCGAAGTCGCTGATACCGACGTTGAAGTCACCATCGGTGGCCAGCAGGATACGGTTGATACCGTCCTTGAGCATGCCCTTCTGCGCCTGCTGATAGGCCAGCTGGATGCCCGACTCGCCAGCAGTAGAGCCACCGGCGCTGAGCTGGTCGATGGCAGCACGGATCTTGGCTTTCTCGCTGCCGGCAGTGGATTCGAGCACCACGCTGGAAGTGCCGGCATAGGTGACCAGGGCCACGCGGTCCTGCGGGCGCAGCTGGTCGACCAGCAGCTTCAGGGTGCTCTGCACCATCGGCAGGCCTTCGCGACGATCCATCGAGCCGGACACGTCGACCAGGAACACCAGGTTGGCCGGTGGCAGTTCGGCGGCACTCAGGTCGGAGGCCTTGATCGCCACGCGCAGCAGGCGGGTCTGCGGATTCCAGGGCGCGGCCGCCAGCTCGGTGCTGACGCCGAACGGCGTAGCGCCCGTCGGTTGCGGGTAGGCGTAAGGGAAGTAGTTGACCAGCTCCTCCAGGCGCACCGCGTCCTTGGGCGGCAGGCTGCCGTCATTGAGGAAGCGCCGCACGTTGGCGTAGCTGCCGGTGTCCACATCGATGCTGAAGGTCGATACCGGTTGCTGGGCCACGGCCTGCACCGGATTGTCTTCGACCTTCTGGTACTGCTCGCGGTACACGTCCTGGTAGCCGAACTGGGCACTGTCGGCCATGGACGCCGGGGCGACCATCGGCATGCTCTGCGGCAGCATCTTGCGCGCTTCCATGGCCCCGGCGACGCTGGCGGCTTCGGCCTTGCCCGGTGCGGCGTAGGAGGCGTTGGCATCCACCTCTTCGTGCAGCATTTCCTGCTGTACGAGGGGCTCGGCCGGCTTGGCGGCAGCTTTCTTCTCGGCGTCGTTATTGGCCACGCTGCAGGCGACCAGGGCAAGGGCCAGGCCGGCAGTGAAGCCAGCGAGCAGGGGTTGGCGGATCAGGTGGGTGAAGTCGGACATGGCGGCGGTCTCCTGGGGCGAAAAGTGCATTCGCTGAGGTAGACGCAGCCGCCGCAAACAACGGGTTAAGCCATGCCGGAAAAAATCAGCCGGCCACTTCCTGGCAAAGCTGATTGGCCAGCATGCCCAGGGTCATGATCGCCCGCTCGGCCTCGCGGCTCCACGGTACACCGCAGGTCAGGCGCAGGCAGTGGTTGAACTGCTCGGTGTTGCTGAAGATCAGCCCTGGCGCAATGCTGATGCCCTGCTGCAGGGCACGCACGTGCAAATCCTTGGCGCTGACCTTGCCCGGCAGGCTGACCCAGAGGATGAAGCCGCCATTGGGCCGAGTCATCTGCGTGCCCTCGGGGAAGTACTGCTGCACCGCCAGTTGGTAGGCGGTCATGTTCTTGCGGTACTCCTGACGGATATGCCGCAGGTGGCGGTCGTAGCCGCCGTTCTCCAGATAGGCGGCCACGCCCATCTGGGTGACGCTGCAGGCCGAGTGAGTGCTGAAGGTCTGCAGGCGCGCCACCTCTTCCTGATGGCGACCGGCAATGATCCAGCCGATGCGTACACCGGGCGAGAGGGTCTTGGAGAAGCTCGAGCAGTACACCACCTGATCGTCGCGATCATGGGCCTTGAGCGCCTTGCTCGGCCCCGACTCGAACTGCAGCTCGCCGTAGATATCGTCCTCGATCACCTGGATGCCGTAATCGGCGGTGAACTTGAGCAGCTGCTTCTGGCGTTCCTCGGGCATGCTGCCACCCATGGGATTGCTCAAGCGCGCGGTCAGTACCAGGGCCTTGATCGGCCACTGGTTGGCCGCCAGTTGCAGGGCCTCCAGGCTCATGCCGGTGCTCGGGTCGCAAGGGATCTCGATAACCTTGAGGCCCAGCACCTCGGCCAGCTGCAGCAGGCCGTAGTAGGTCGGCGACTCGGTGGCGATCAGGTCGCCCGGCTTGGTCAGCACGCGCAGGGCCATGTGGATGGCATCCACGCAGCCGTGGGTGATCACCACTTCCGAAGGGTCGACCACCACGCCGGCATCGCGCATGCGGATCGCCACCTGGCGACGCAACGGTTCGAAACCCGGGCTGAACATGTAGCTGAACGCCTGCGGGCTGTGAAAGCGGGTGACCTTGGCCAGTTGCTGGTGCAGCGCGCGCACCGGCAGGTAGTCCACGTGCGGCACGGCGGCGCCGAGGGGAAACACCCCGTCCTGGCGCGAATCGGTCAGCACCTGGCTGATGATGGTGCTGCGGGTGACCATGGCCGGCCGCTCGACCCGGGCGATATCCGGGGTCGGCACGGTCAGGGCAGCAGTCTGGTGCACGTAGAAACCGGATTGCGGACGCGCGCGGATCAGCCCCTGATCTTCCAGATTGGCGTAGGCCTGCAGCACCGTGGCATGGCTGACACTGAGCTGCGAGCTCATCTTGCGCACCGAAGGTACACGCTCACCGGGCTGGTAGACGCCACGGCGAATGTCCTCAGCCAACTGCTGAGCGATGCGCTGATAGAGCAACAAACTGGTCATGCCAACGATTCCTTTACGACTGAACCGATACAGTAGCGGAGCATTGGAATAACTTGACGGTACAGTCAGAGAGTTTACGACCGATACAGTTCCAGCTGTTACACAGATTAGGCGCGCTGATAGGGTGCCAGCAGTAGACTTTGGTCTAAACGAAAAACCCCGGGCAATGGCCCGGGGCATTCACCGCGCAGCTTGCGTTTCAGCGACCGGGAGCGAGATGGCCCTGCTCGTCGGAGAAGACGATTTCCACCCGCCGGTTCTGCGCCCGCCCGCGATTGGAGGCGTTCTCCGCCACCGGGTAAGCCTCGCCGTAGCCCTCGACCAGCATGCGCCTGGCCTCGATGCCCAGATCGCCCAGCACGTCGGCCACCGTCTGCGCACGGGCGCGGGACAGCTCGAGGTTCTCCCGGGGATCGCCACGGCTGTCGCTGTAGCCCTCGATGCGCACGCTGCGCCGAGGATTGATCTGCAGGAACTGCACGAGCTTGAGCAGGGTACGGTTGGCCGAGGCATTCAGCTCGGAACGCCCGGCCTCGAACAGCACGTCGCCCAGGGTCATCACCAGGCCGCGATCGGTCTCGCTGGCGGCCAGGCTGAGCATCTGCTCCTCCAGACCCGGCCCTTGCTGCTGCAGACTGAGCAGCTTGGCCTCACGCAGCGCCAGCTGCAGGCGCTGACGCTCCAGCTCCAGCTTGGCCGCGCGCTCATGACTGAGGTTCAGCTCGCTGTGCTGGGCGGCAATCTCGCTATAGCGCTGGCTGAGGTAGGCATAATGCTGCACATCGTCGCTGCTGCCCCAGTAGCTGGACAGGCGCTCGGCACGGGCCAGGGACTCGCCGGCGCGGATCACGTCCTTGGGCGCGCTACGCAGCACGTCCGGGTTTTCCTTGACGCTCTGGAAGCTCGCCTCGGCTTGCGTCAGGCTTTGCTCGCTCTGCTGGCTGGCACAGCCACCGAGCAGACTCAGGGACAGCATCAGGCTGCCGCCCAGGGTGATCTTGGCCATCACTGCACATCCCCCAACTGCTTGCGCAGGCGCGTGATGCGCACATTCAATTCATCCAGCTGCTTCTGGCTTTTCTGGTTGAGCACCTTGGCCTCGGCCAGGCGCGCATCCAGCTCGGCCTGCTCGGCGAATACGCGAGCGCGTTTGTAGTCTTCCTCACCCATGTTCTTCTCGGCACGGGCCAGTTTCTGCTCGGCCAGCTGCATTTCCGCGATCTGCTGATCGGCACCCACGGCGCGCGCCTGCTCCACCGCCTGGGTGCTCAGGCGCATCTGCTCGATCGGCGCCGGGTCGTTGGCACAGCCAGCCAGAGCCAGCAGCGCCAGTACGGCGCCAAGACTTCGCTTGTTCACAAAGAACCTTCCTGCTCTTTCGGAGGGACGCTCGCCGGTTGCAGCTGCTGCGCTTTCCAGCGCTCCAGATTGCGCTGCAGGAGAGTCTCCGGCAGGCCAGCGGCGGTCAATTCTGTCATCTTTTTCGCCAGCTGTCCGCGCAGCCACGGCTCGTTGCAGGCCGAGTCATGGGACAGGGTGAGGTACAGGCCCTCGCTGGAGATCGGTGGCTCGAGGGTTTCCAGATCGGCCTGCATGCCCAGGGTGTCGGCCAGCGCCACGCCGGGATAACGCTCATAAAGTACATAGTCGGTCCGCCCCAGCAGCAGCTTCTGGAAAGCCTGGGTTAGACTCGGGACGTTCTCCAGGCTGAGGTTGGCCTGGGCGAAGGTATCGAACTGCTGGCCGAAACTGTTGTTGACCAGGGTGCCACCGGTACGCCCGCGCAAGTCATCCCAGCCGGTGTAGGGAAACGTCTGCCCCTTGCGTACCCAGACCACGCTGGGCGTCAGGAAAAAGGCCGGATGCACGTAGTCCATGCTCTCCAGACGCGGCAGGGTAAGGAAGGCGCCAGCCAACAGATCGACCCGCCCGGTCCGCACTTCGTCCTGGGCCCGCGACCAGGGGCCGGTGTAGATAATCTCGATCTTCACCCCCAGCTGCTCGCCAATATGGGTAAGCAGGTCAGCGTTGGCGCCGATCAGGTGTCCGGGGCTCTGCGGGTCGCGCCATAGATAAGGCGGATACTCCGGGTTGCCGGTGGCCACCAGACGCTCGCATTTGCCCACCGCGCCCGCCACCCCGGGCAGCAGGAGCAAGAGCATCAGGGCCTTGCACAGGAGATGATCACGCATGAGGACATATACCGGCGGTGGAGTGGGGATAGCTTGCACTATCTAACGGTCATCGACAGCCTGCATGCTAGCGTAATACGTCACTCAAATAATAATTAGCGATAAGGAATTGCCATGAAAAAACCTCTTATCGGTCTCATTCTGCTTCTGGCAGCCAGTGCCACCGGCCTCTACTTCTCCCCCACTGCCCTGCTCGCCACCACCCAGTTCGTCGAGCGCCACATGGCAGGCTTGTCGACCCATGAAACCCAGGTTGGCGAATTCAACATTCGTTATTACGAAGGCGGCCCGGCAGAGGGTGAAACCATCCTGATGCTGCATGGCTTCGGTGGCAACCGCGATACCTGGCTGCGCTTCGCCCGTCACCTCACCGACCGCTACCACGTCATAGTGCCGGACTTGCCAGGCTTCGGGGAAAGCAGCAAGCCGGATGCCAGCTATGACGTCGCCAGCCAGGCCGAACGCGTGCATGCCCTGGCCAAGGCCCTGGGCATCCAGAAGCTGCATCTGATCGGCAACTCCATGGGCGGCCATATCGCTGCGCTCTATGCGGCGCGCCATCCGGAGGAAGTGCTCAGCCTGGGCCTGCTGAACAACTCCGGCGTGAACTCGCCGAGCAAGAGCGAGATGTTCCAGCGCATCCAGCGTGGCGAGCCCAACCCGCTGGTGGTGCGCAAGCCCGAGGACTTCGATGTGCTGATGCACTTCGTCTTCGCCACCCCTCCAGATATGCCGGAATCGCTGAAACGCCATTTCGCCGAGCAGTCGATGGCCAACCGCGAGCACTATGACCAGATCTTCGGCCAGTTGCGCACGCAGTACGTACCACTGGAGCCCGAGCTGCCGAAAATCCAGGCCCCGACCCTGCTGCTGTGGGGTGACCAGGACCGCGTGCTGGATGTGTCCAGCATCGAGGTGATGAAGCCGCTGCTAAAGAAGCCCAGCGTGGTGATCATGAAGGACTGCGGCCACGTGCCGATGCTCGAGCGCCCGGAAGAAACCGCCCAGCACTACCAGGCCTTCCTCGACGCCAGCCGGGGCTGAACCACACACCCCAAAGTGGGAATAGCCAAGAATGGCAGGCAACAAAAAACCCGCTAATAAGCGGGTTTTTTGTGGGAGCGGGAAGCTGGCTTACACCAGTTTTTCCAGTTCCGGTACGGCTTCGAACAGGTCGGCAACCAGGCCGTAGTCAGCCACCTGGAAGATCGGAGCCTCTTCGTCCTTGTTGATCGCGACGATCACTTTGGAGTCTTTCATGCCCGCCAGGTGCTGGATGGCACCGGAGATGCCGACCGCGATGTACAGCTGCGGAGCGACGATCTTGCCGGTCTGGCCAACCTGCATGTCGTTCGGTACGAAACCGGCGTCGACAGCGGCGCGCGAAGCACCCACGGCAGCGCCCAGCTTGTCGGCCAGGGCGTACAGGTGCTTGAAGTTGTCACCGTTCTGCATGCCACGGCCGCCGGAAACGACGATCTTGGCTGCGGTCAGTTCCGGACGATCGGACTTGGCCAGCTCTTCGCCAACGAAGGCGGATTTGCCAGCGTCAGCCGGGCCGCTCACAGCTTCAACGGCAGCGGAACCACCTTCGGCAGCAACCGGGTCGAAACCGGTGCTACGTACGGTGATCACTTTCACGGAAGCGCTGGACTGCACGGTAGCGATGGCGTTACCGGCATAGATCGGGCGCTTGAAGGTGTCGGCGCTTTCAACGGCGATGATCTCGGAGATCTGGTCGACGTCCAGGGCAGCGGCAACGCGCGGCAGGATGTTCTTACCGTTGCTGGTGGCAGCAGCCAGGATGTGGCTGTAGCCCTTGCCCAGTTCGGCAACCAGCGGCGCAACGTTTTCCGGCAGCTGATGAGCGTAGGCAGCGTTGTCGGCAACCAGGACCTTGGCTACGCCAGCGATCTTGGCAGCGGCTTCTGCGGCAGCGCCACAGGCGGAGCCGGCAACCAGCACATGGATGTCACCACCGATCTTGGCGGCAGCAGCCACGGTGTTCAGGGTGGCAGCGGCCAGGGCGGCGTTGGTGTGTTCAGCGATAACCAGGATAGTCATTTAGATTACCTTCGCCTCGTTCTTCAGTTTCTCAACCAGTTCAGCCACGGACTTGACCTTGATACCAGCGCTGCGAGCAGCCGGCGCTTCGACTTTCAAGGTCTTGACGGTGGAGGCGGTGGAAACGCCCAGGGCGTCCGGAGTCACCACGTCGAGCGGCTTCTTCTTGGCCTTCATGATGTTCGGCAGCGACGCGTAGCGCGGCTCGTTGAGGCGCAGGTCGGTGGTCACGATAGCCGGCAGGCTCAGCGCAACGGTCTGCAGACCGCCGTCGATTTCGCGGGTCACGTTGACCTTGTCACCAGCCACTTCGACTTTCGAAGCGAAGGTGCCTTGGCCGTAACCGGTCAGGGCGCCCAGCATCTGGCCGGTCTGGTTGTTGTCGCTGTCGATGGCTTGCTTGCCGAGGATGACCAGCTGAGGCTGTTCTTTCTCGACCACGGCCTTGAGCAGCTTGGCCACGGCCAGGGAGTTCAGCTCGTCGGCGGACTCGACCAGGATGGCGCGGTCAGCACCCAGAGCCAGTGCGGTACGCAGCTGCTCCTGAGCGGTGTTCGGGCCGATGGTGACGACGACGATTTCGCTCGCCACGCCTTTTTCCTTCAGGCGGACGGCTTCTTCTACGGCGATTTCGCAGAAGGGGTTCATCGACATCTTGACGTTGGCGAGGTCGACGCCGGAGTTATCCGCTTTGACGCGAACTTTGACGTTGTAGTCGACCACTCGTTTGACAGCTACAAGAACCTTCATGGATTCCTCGTTACTCTCCGGTGAATAAGAATGTCGCCAAGGCGAGCCTGGCCGGTGATGCAGGTCGGCCGGAACCGACGTATGTGCTCATACGGCGAGCGCAAAACCGCCCGTATCTTGACCGGAACGCCTTTTTCGGTCAACACGAAAAACGCCCTTCCATCCGGCGCCAGCCCTTGCCCTACCGGGCTTTGACAAAATTCAAACAAACGTTTGTATTGGACGCGCCGGGGCACGTGGATATAATGCCCACGCGCAGGCCAGAGAAAGCCTAGCCCCAAAGCAATTAACAACACCGAAGATGCCTTGAGTAGGAGATTCTCTGTGGAACGCGAATTTATGGAATTCGACGTCGTCATCGTCGGCGCCGGCCCATCTGGCCTGTCCGCTGCCTGCCGACTGAAACAGAAGGCCGCCGACGCCGGCAAAGAAATCAGCGTCTGCGTGGTCGAGAAAGGTTCCGAAGTCGGTGCCCACATCCTCTCCGGTGCGGTCTTCGAGCCGCGCGCGCTGAACGAGCTGTTCCCCAACTGGAAAGAGCTGGGCGCCCCGCTGAACACCGAAGTCAAGCGCGACGACATCTACATGTTGAAGAACGCTGACAGCGCCATCAAAGTGCCGAACCTGTTTGTGCCGAAAACCATGCACAACGAGGGCAACTACATCATTTCCCTGGGCAACCTGTGCCGCTGGCTGGCCCAGCAGGCCGAAGCTCTGGGCGTCGAGATCTACCCGGGCTTCGCCGCCCAGGAAGCGTTGATCGACGAAAACGGCGTAGTGCGCGGCATCGTCACCGGCGACCTGGGTGTCGACCGTGAAGGTCACCCGAAAGAGGGTTACTACACCCCCGGCATGGAACTGCGTGGCAAGTACACCCTGTTCGCCGAAGGCTGCCGTGGCCACATCGGCAAGCAACTGATCCAGAAGTACAACCTGGACAGCGAAGCCGACGCCCAGCACTACGGCATCGGCATCAAGGAAATCTGGGACATCGACCCGGCCAAGCACGAGCAAGGCCTGGTGGTACACACCGCCGGCTGGCCGCTGAACGTGGTCGGTACCGAGAACACTGGTGGTTCCTTCCTTTATCACCTGGAAAACAACCAGGTGGTCGTCGGCCTGATCGTCGACCTGTCCTACGGCAACCCGTTCCTCTCGCCGTTCGACGAGTTCCAGCGCTACAAGCATCACCCGGTGATCGCCCAGTATCTGGAAGGTGGCAAGCGTGTGGCCTACGGCGCTCGCGCCATCTGCAAAGGCGGTCTGAACTCGCTGCCGAAGATGGTCTTCCCGGGCGGCGCACTGATCGGTTGCGATCTGGGCACCCTGAACTTCGCCAAGATCAAGGGCAGCCACACCGCCATGAAGTCCGGCATGCTGGCCGCTGACGCAGTAGCTGACGTACTGCTGGCCGACGGCCAGGGCGGCGATCTGCTCAATGGCTACGTCGATGGCTTCAAGGCCAGCTGGCTGTACGACGAGCTGTTCCGCAGCCGTAACTTCGGCCCGGCCCTGCACAAGTTCGGCCCACTGGTCGGTGGCGGCATCAACTGGCTGGATCAGAACGTCTTCGGCGGCAAGATCCCCTTCACCCTGCACGACACCAAGCCGGACTATGCCTGCCTGAAGCCTGCTGCAGAGTCAAAGCGCATCGACTATCCGAAGCCGGACGGCAAGCTGAGCTTCGACAAACTGTCCTCGGTGTTCCTCTCCAACACCAACCACGAGGAAGAGCAGCCCTGCCACCTGAAACTGGCCGATGCCAGCATTCCGCTGAGCAAGAACCTGCCGCTGTACGACGAGCCGGCACAGCGCTACTGCCCGGCTGGTGTGTACGAGATCGTCACCCAGGAAGACGGCGAGAAGAAGTTCCAGATCAACTCGCAGAACTGCGTGCACTGCAAGACCTGTGACATCAAGGATCCGGCCCAGAACATCACCTGGATCGCTCCGGAAGGCACCGGCGGCCCGAACTACCCCAACATGTAATTCGAAGCCGTACCGAAGAAGCCGCCGCAAGGCGGCTTTTTTGTGGGCGCAACTTGCATTAACTACAGAGGTTATATCCCGCTTCCGCTGCAGATGAGCCCACACACACAGTTGCCACCCCTGGATGATGCCTAAAAGCACGGCGTCCAGGCGTCACGCCCTGACAACACACAACGGTGACATAGCCAATAAAAAAGGGCTCCCGAAGGAGCCCCTTTTCATCACGCGCTGGCGATCAGTGGGCGAACAGCGAACCACCTTTCTTGCCGGCCAGCTTCTCCGGCTTGATCAGGAAGCGCGCCAGGGCTGGCAGCAGCCACAGGGCACCGAACATGTTCCACAACAGCATGAAGGTCAGCATCAGACCCATGTCAGCCTGGAACTTGATCGCCGAGAACATCCAGGTCACCACACCGATGGCCAGGCACAGACCGGTGAACATCACCGCTTTACCAGTGGACTTCAGGGTCTGGTAATAGGCCTCTTGCAGCGACATACCCGCCCGCAGGAAGCTTTCCAGGCGACTGTAGATATAGATGCCGTAGTCGACACCAATACCCACGCCCAGGGCGATTACCGGCATGGTCGCCACCTTCACACCGATACCCAGCGCGGCCATCAGGGCGTTACCAAGGATGGAGGTGAGGATCAGCGGCAGGATGATGCACAGCATGGCGCCGAACGAGCGGAAGGTGATCAGGCACATCACCGCGACGCAGATGTACACCAGGGTCAGGATCTTCAGCTCGGACTTGGCGATGACCTCGTTGGTCGCCGCCTCGATACCGGCGTTACCGGCCGCCAGGATGAACTCCAGGCCGTCCTTGTTGTGTTCCTTGGCAAACTCCTGGGCCACGCCGACAGCGCGCTTGAGGGTTTCCGCCTTGTGATCGTTGAGGAACACCAGCACCGGCGCCAGCGAACAGTCGGCGTTGTACAGGCCATCCGCACGGGCGATGGAGTTGTTGAGGATGTCCGGGTTGCGCGACAGGGTTTCCCATTTCAGGTTGCCCTCGTTCATGCCCTTGATCACCTGCTTGGACACGCTGACCATGGAAATGGCCGACTGCACGCCCTCGGTGTTCTGCATGCGCCACATCAGCTCGTCCATCGGCGCCAGGGTCTCGTGAGTCGAGCAGGCTTCGTTGGGCGTCTTGACCATCACCACCAGCACGTCGGAGCTGGTGGAGTAGTTGCTGATGATGAAGTTGTTGTCCTTGTTGTAGCGCGAGTCGGCACGCAGCTCCGGCGCGCCCTGGTCGAGGTCGCCGATCTGCAGGTTGTGCTTCTGGTACCAGAAGCCGCCGACACCGGCCGCCAGGGCAATAACCACGGAGATCGGCGCCACTACCGGGTGAGCGAAGTTGGACAGCAGGCGCCAGAAGGAATGTTCGCGACAGGCGTCCTTCTTGCTGCGCTCGATGGCCTTCTGGCTGATACCGATGTAGGAAATCGCTACCGGCAGCAGGATCAGGTTGGTGAACACGATCACACCAACACCGATGGAGGCGCCGATGGCCAGTTCACGGATCACGCCGATGTCGATGATCAGCAGGGTGATGAAACCGACGGCGTCCACCAGGATGGCGATCATGCCCGGCAGGAACAGCTGGCGGAAAGTGCGGCGCGCAGCGGTCAGGGCGTTGTCGGCATCACTGGACTGCAAGGCAATACCATTGATCTTCTGTACGCCGTGGGAAATACCGATGGCGAAGATCAGGAACGGCACCAGCATCGAGTACGGGTCGAGACCGAAACCCGCCAGATTCATCAGGCCCAGCTGCCAGACCACCGCGATCAGGGTGGTGGATACCACCGAGATGGTCGAACGGATGCACCAGCTGAACCAGTACAGCAGCACCAGGGTGATGGCCAGGGCGATACCGAAGAACGCCACCACCATGATCAGGCCATCGATCAGGTCACCGACCTTCTTGGCGAAGCCAACGATGTGAATCTGCACGTTGGCATTCTGCAGCTGATACTTGTCGCGGATCTTCTCTTCCAGCTCGTGGGAGAACTGGCGATAGTCCAGCTTCAGCAGCTTGCTCTGGTCCTTCGGATCGGGGTACTGCTCAAGCAACGGGATGTCGATGATGCTCGACTTGAAGTTGTTGCCGACCAGGCGACCGATCTGACCGGACTTGAGCACGTTGTTGCGCAGCTCGTTGAGGCTCTGCGAGGAGCCGTCATAGGTCTGCGGAATGACTTCGCCACCGGCGAAACCCTCTTCGGTCACTTCGGTCCAGCGTACGCTCGGGCTCCACAGCGACTTCAGGCCGGAGCGATCGACACCAGGAATGTAGAACACCTCGTCATGGATCTGACGCAGGGTTTCCATGTATTCCTTGGTGAAGATGTCACCGTCCTTGGCTTCCACCGAGATACGCACGGTGTTGCCCAGGTTGGCCAGGTCGTTGCGGTGCTCCATCATCTTCTGGATGAAGGGATGCTCCAGCGGGATCATCTTCTCGAAGCTGGTCGACGGGCGGATATGCGAGGCCTGCCAGAGCAGGAACACGCTGACCAGCAGACAGAGTGCAATCACAATCGGCCGGTTGTTGAAAATCAGGCGCTCAAGGAACGTCGCCTTGTCCTGGTGATGGCTAGTCATCGTATTCATTACCTTTGTAGCCCCGGCTTATTGTTTTTGGCCCGGTTCGGCGCCAGTCGGTGAAGCGATCTGCACGCCACCCTGCCCAACCAGAATCAGGTTGCCGCCGGCATCGTCGGTCGCGGCCGCCAGCGAAGCGCGGTCGAGACGGTTGATCACGGTGAAAGTGCGCCCGGCATCCTGGCTGGTCAGGACGCTGCCGCCATGGCCGACGATGGCCAGGGTGCCGTCCTTGAGCAGGCTGCCGTTGGCCAGACCGAACTCCAGCGGACCGCTTTCGCCCAGAACCTTGACCTGCTGCCAGGTGTTGCCGAAATCGGTGGAGCGGAACAGGTTGCCACGCAGGCCATAGACCAGCAGGGTCTTGGCGCTAGCGGTGCCGACGGCACCGAACAGCGAGCCCTCATACGGCCCCTTGACCTTGGCCCAGGTCTGGCCCCAGTCGGCGGAGCGGAACATGCTGCCCTGCTCGCCCACCACGAACAGGCCGGCATCCTTCACGGCAGCGATGCCGTTGAGGTGGAAGCCGTCTTCGTTGTCCAGGCGGTCGCTGACATCGTTCCAGCTCTTGCCGCCATCGGTGGTTTCCAGCAGCGCGCCATAGGCGCCGACTGCATAACCGGTGCTGGCGTCGCGGAACCAGATGTCCAGCAGCGGTGCTTCGCGGCCGAGGTCTTCGTACTGCAGGGTCCAGTTGGCGCCGCCGTCTTCGGTAGCGAGGATCTGCGCATCGTGACCGACGGCCCAGCCGTGCTTGTCATCGACGAAGTACAGGGCGGTGAGCAACTGACGGCTCGGCACCCGCGCCTGCACCCAGTTCTTGCCGGCATCGTCGGAGAACAGGATGTGGCCACGATCACCCACGGCGACCAGACGCTTGCCGGCATGGGCAATGTCCAGCAGCAGGCTGGTGATGGCTTTGGGCGATTCGATGGAGTAGACGGGTGCTGCGTCGGCAGCAACGGCCTGGGCGGGTACGGCGATGAGCATCGCCGAGCAGATGCCCAGCAAGGACAACGCTTTCGCCAGCGGCGAGTGGTGACGGGCCGGAGCCTGGACGGAGTTCAGACGACCGAAGCGGGTGCGCCGCATGACGGGCTCACGCATAAATTTCCCCCTTTATTCTTATAGGTGGGTACATGCCTTATGGCAGGCGGGTCATCCTATACGGCTTTGGAAAAATCTGACAATCGGCGTGACGTTATGTTTTGTAAGCGTCACAGCAGGCCGTATAGCCCTGAAAACAAAGGCCGCTATCACTGTAGCGGCCTTTGTCCGTGCGCAGCAGGATTCAGCGCGTACCCAGGCGGCGCAGGGTCGCCACCGAGAAGTAGCCACTATCCGGCACCGGCTGGCTGAAGTCGCTGGTGTTGCGCTCCTCGTTGTCGAGGTTCTGCACGTAGTAGCGCCCCGATTGCAGGTCGTGGAATACATCCAGGGCCGACCAGGTGGTCGGCAGCTCGTAGTAGTTCTTCAGGTAGGCCAGCGACACCCGCCACAGCTCGCCACGGCTGTCGTACTGATCGACCGCAGCGGCCTGCCAGCTGTCTTCGTCGAGGTACAGGGTGCGCTTGGCATAGATGTGCCGGGCGCCGGGCTTGAGCTTGCCTTCCACCACCCAGACCCGGTGCAGCTCGTAGCGGGTGTACTGCGGATTGACATGACCGGGCTTGATCAACTGGTCGTAGCTGACCTCCGGGCTGGAGATCCGGTAGTTGTTGTAGGGGATGTAGATCTCCTTCTTGCCCAGCAACTGCCAGTCATAGCGATCCGGCGAGCCGTTGAACATGTCCTTGTCGTCGGCGGTCATCAGGCTGTCGGCGGTGGTCAGCGGCGTGTCGTAGGCGACATTCGGCGCGCGCCGCACACGGCGCTGGCCGGCGGCATAGGCCCAGGCCTGGCGGGCCTGCTCGACCTGGTCGAGGGTCTCGTGCACCAGCAGCGCACCACCGGCCAGGCGGGCCGGGCTCTTGGTCACGGCCATGTAGTAGAACAGCATGTTGTCCAGCTGCGCGGCCGAGCCCCCTTGCTGGTAATAGTTGAACAGGGCTTCCTGGCGCGTAGTCACCAGCGCGTAACTGCCATTGCGCTGCACGCTGGCATCCGACGACTGGCGTACCGCGTAGGTGCCACGGTAGCGGGCCACGTGGTTCCACAGCGCCTCTACCCCGCTCTGCGGAATCGGAAAGGGCGTACCGCCAAAGGCCTCGGCAAAGCCGTTGCCATCCTTGAGCAGGTGCGCGCTGGCGGCATTGGCGCGGGTATTGTCGTACACCCATTGCGGCGCGGAGGCACTGCGCCGGGTCGGGTACACCGGAATCTGGAAAGTATCCGGGTAGGCCGCGAACAGGGCGAGCTGTCCGGCCGTGAGATTGGCCCGGTACTGATCCAGATTGCTCTTGGTGATGGTGAACAGCGGCTTGTCGTCGGCGAACGGATCGACATGGTGATGGCCGGGCCCGGCATAGCCGGCCGGAGCCTGAGTGATGCCGCCGCTCCAGGCCGGAATGGTTCCGGCCGCGTTACCGGCTTGCTCGCCACCCAGGGGAGTCAGGCTGCTACCCAGCTTGGCGACGTCTTGCGGCCCCACGGCCGCCATGGCATTGGACAGGCACACCAGCAGCCCTGCCGCAAACAGTCCTTTCAACATTCCATTGCTCCACACATTGAGGCCAGGGATGTCTGGCCAGCTGTACGCACCACCACCAGGGTGTGCCGGAAGCCCGCATCCTTTCCGGAAGGCCTGCAACAATGCCTGGCGCACGGACTACCGGACGCGAGCGATTCGGGCATTGCGAGTGATGACCCATGATCGGATGGCCGGATGCCAGCTCGATCGCGCGGCAGTTAAGCAGATAGCTCCGGGTAAAAGCGCCGAGCAGCGCACGCGCCGAGGCAGCGACCGAGAGGTCTTAAACAGGCCGGGAGGTCAGACAGAAAAATGTCGACCCGATCGCAGACCGGGTCGCAAAGGGCCGCTCGAACGAGCAGCCGGAGTAGAACAGGTAGCGGCGGCAAGCAGGCCTGCGCCGCGGTGCAGCGCGCCTTAGCGAGTACCGCGACGACGCAGGGCGGAAGGGGTGAATTCGCTGTCCGCGGGAACCTTGTTGGCGAAGTTGGCGGTACCCGTCTCCTCGCTATCCAGGTTCTGCACGTAATAACGACGGCTCTGCAGGTCGTGGAAAGCTTCCATGGCCGACCAGGTAGTAGGCAGGTCGTAGTAGTTCTTCAGGTAGGCGATGGATACGCGCCACAGCTCGCCACGGGTGTCGTATTGATCGACGACGGCGGCCTGCCAGCTATCCTCGTCGAGGAACAGGGTGCGCTTGCCGTACACGTGGCGGGCGCCCGGCTTGAGCGTACCCTCCACCACCCACACACGGTGCAGCTCGTTGCGGGTCAGCGCCGGATTGACGTGGCCAACCTGCAGCAGGTCCTTGTACCTCACCCCATCGGCGGCGATGCGGTAGTTGTTGTAAGGGATGTACAGCTCCTTCTTGCCCAGCAGCTTCCAGTTATAGCGATCCGGAGAGCCGTTGAACATGTCGGTATCGTCGGCGGTACGCAGACCTTCGGAGGCCGCGATCGGCGTGTCGTAGGCCAGGTTCGGCGCACGCCGCACACGGCGCTGGCCGGCGGCGTAGGCCCAGGCCTGGCGCGGCTCCTTCACCTGATCCAGGGTCTCGTGCACCAGCACGGCACCACCGGCCAGGCGTGCCGGGCTCTTGGTGAAGTTCAGGTAGTAGAACAGGATGTTGCCCAGGTCGGCGTAGCTGCTTTTCGGGTCGTAGTAGCGGAACAGCGCCTCGACCTCGGACACCACCGGCGAATAGACGCCATTGCGCTGCACTGCGGCCTCCACCGAGCGGCGGGTGATGTAGCTACCGCGATAACGCACGATATGGTTCCACAGCGCCTCGATACCATCCTGCGGGATCGGGAACGGGATACCGCCATAGGCATCGGAGAAGCCGTTGCCACCTTCGACCAGCTTGGCGGTGGTGGCATTCTTGATACTGTTGTCGTACACCCACTGCGGCGCCGAACCGGAGCGGCGGCTTGGGTAGACCGGCATCTGGAAGGTATCCGGGTAGGCATTGAACAGGGCGATCTGGCCCGCGCTCAACTTGTCCTTGTACTGCTCCAGGTTGGCCTTGGTGATGGTGAACAGCGGCTTGTCGTCCGGGAACGGGTCGACATGGTGCGAACCGCTGCCCTTGTAGCCGGCCGGGGCCTGGGTGATGCCGCCGGTCCAGGCCGGAATGCTGCCATCGGCGTTGCCGGCTTTCTCGGCGCCGAATGGGGTCAGGCTGGTGCCGAGCGTGGCGGCTTCCTGGGGCGAGACCGACGCCAGCGCGCTGCCGGCACAGAAGGCCAGGGCAACGGCGGCGCCGATCAGCGAGTGCTTGTTCAGCATGGTGATTCTCCGTGTTGAGTCAGCGACCGGGCTGCCCGTGCAGCCCGGCCTGCGAGTCTGTGGATCAGAAGGAGTACTTGACGTTGACCCCGACGTTGTCGCGGTCACGCCCGGAGTTGTTCTGCCCGGCGCCGTAGAACTCGGTGTACTGCAGTTCGGCTTCCAGGCTGTTCAGGTAGTTGGCACGGATACCGGCGGTGTAGGCCATGCGCCCTTCGATGAAGTTGCCGGTCTGGTGCGAGTTGCCCTGGAAGTCGTGCTTGAACACGCCGAAAGGCGACAGGCTTACGCCGGCATACACATCGTTCCAGGTACCGGAAAACGCCAGGGTGTAGCCGTAGGCATCGCGATCGAGCTGATCTTCGTCACCATAACCGGAGACATAGGCACCGTTGGCGCGCCCGGCGAAGCCGCGAGTCGAGCCATCGTAGGCGGTATAGGTCAGGCTGCTGGCGCGAGCATGCTCGGAGGCCAGCTCGGCGACGCCGAACAGCGAGTCGAAGCTCAGCATCGGGCCGAAGTTGTAGATGGTGCCCAGCGAGGTGTTGAACGCCTCGATGCGCTCGTAGTTGTGGAAGATCGGGCCACGACACAGCTGCTTGCCGGAGATATCGGCACAGGCCTGGTCAGCTGACACGCCGCCGTCATAGATATTGGTCTGACCGAAGAAGCCCTGCCCCAGCAGGTCGCCGAGCAGATCGTTGGTGGCACTGAGCCCCACCGGCAGGTTCGGCCGATAGGCCACTTCACCAAACACCGAGGCATCACCCAGGGTGGTGTTGAAGCTGAAGCCATACATGCGGATATCTTCCACATACTCGCGACGACCGATGGCGTTGCTGGCCGCATCCAGGGTTGCCACTGCTGGCGCAAGCGCCGAGCCGACTACCCCACCGCCCAATGACGACGCCAGCGCGCCCATATCGACGCCTTGGTAGTCGCCCATGTCCACCGCAATCTGCGGTTCCTTGGAGTGGTAGTTGATGAAGTACAGGCCGAACTCGGTGGCGTTCAGTTCCTCGGCGATATAGCGGAAGGCCAGGCCGTACTGGCCGTCGTTCTTGGCATTGATATCGCTACCGACGTTGGCCACCTTGAATACCTTGTAACTCGGGTCAAGGTAGGCATTCGGCCCAAACGGCCCGTTACCTACCTGGCCCGCGGTTAACGCTGCCTGGTAGCCAGACATCACCGTGGGCAACAGACCATTGTCATTCTCATAGCGGGTGTAGGCGGTATCGCCGCCATCGGCAAACAGATCGGTCTCGGAGAAGAAGGTGCCCACCGGGTCGATCGCAGTTTCCTTCCAGTTCCACTGGTAGAAGGTTTCCAGCGACAGGCTGTCGGTCAGGCCGATGTTGAAGTTCAGCGCCTCCACCGGTACCAGTACTTCCTTGAGCTCGGAGCCCGGCAGGCGGAACTTGGCGGCATCCACCGGGTTGGTGGTGTTGACCCCGCCGCGATAGAACAGGCCCTCGCCCCAGTTGAACACCTGGCGACCGACCTTGGCCGTCAGCGGCATATCGCCGACATCCCAGTTACCGTAAACGTAGGCATCGAGAATCTGCGCATCGCGTCCGGCCTTGTGGCGGGTCTCGTAGGTGAAGCGGTCGTTGTTCGGGTAGCCCTGACTGGGACGGTAGTCGTCGTTGTCGTTGCGCTTGTCCATGATCTGGGTGTCATAGAAGGCGGTGCCGCGCACAAACACCCCGTAGTTCTGGTAGTTGGCTTCCAGGTCAGAAGTGACCTTGAACACCTCGGAAACCAGGCCAGTGTCGAAGTTGCGGTTGCCGTCGTTGCCGTTGGTGTCGTCGTTGGTCTTGTCCTGGCCCTGTACGCGATAGACCTGACCGTAGGACAGCGTGGTATCCAGAGAGCCGGTGATTTCGTCATCGACCAGGCTGAACTCCACGGCCTGGACGGGCACGACCAGCATCAGCGGCAGGATGCCGAGCAGAGCGAAGCCTGCCTTGGCTGGGGCGAGGAAAAGAGACTTGCGCAAGGGTTTGTGCATCGACGGCTCCACGGCTCGTGTTGTTCTTGTTATGGGCGACTCATCCCTGAAGCGCGGCCGGAACAGCGCTTTCACCCGGATCGGCAAGCTCCTATACAAGATCGATACCAACATCCGCGATCTCGCTTCACGACGCGGCACGATTGCCGCACTGCGGCTCAGCCAAATTGCCGCTGCACAAAAATCCAGCAAACGAGAACCAAGCAAGCGCTTGCTGTCTTCATTTGTCCATGGGATGGCGCAATTTAACCTTGAGAAAAACGCACAGAGAAAATGGCCTGCAAAGACCTTGGAGCAGAGGGGAAAAATACAGCAACAGCCAGCGAAGCTGACCAGGTGGAAAGGAAACAAAAGCAGCGGACGGGTAACACTTTCGACTACCCGCCCGGGTTACGGTAACGTGGCGGAATCCGCTCAGGATCTCGCGAGCCAGAGCGCGACGAGGCTGTTTTTAAGCCTCGCCAACGCACCGCGGATCAACAGAGGCTGCTCAAGCCAGGCTCTTGCTGACCACTTCATACACATCGCTGGACAACTCGCCGGAAGCCAGGATGCGCTCCAGCTCGCCTTTCATCAGCGCCTGGCGCTTGCCGTCGTACTTGCGCCAGCGGGTCAGCGGACTCAGCTGGCGCGAGGCGATCTGCGGATTGGAGGCGTTCAGACTGATTACCTGATCGGCCAGGAAGCGATAACCGCTGCCATCCGCCGCATGGAAGTTGACCAGGTTCTGCCCGGCGAAGGCACCAATCAGCGCGCGCACCTTGTTCGGGTTCTTCAGAGTGAAGGCCGGGTGCTGCATCAGCGCCTGCACGCGAGCCAGAGCGCCCGGCAAGGTGCTGGCGGCCTGCACGCTGAACCACTGATCCATGACCAGAGCGTTGTCCTTGAAGTGCTCGGCGAAGGCCTTGAGTGCCTCGCCCCGCTCCGCTTCAAACGCTGAATTGACCAGCACCGCCAGGGCGGTGAGGCGCTCGGTCATGTTGTCGCACACCTCATACTGCTCCAGGCAGGCCGCTAGTACTTCCGAGCGCCCCGTCAGCATCAGGTAGGACAACGCGATGTTCTGCAGGCTGCGCCGGGCGAAATGCGTCGACTCGGCGATATAGGCGGTGCTGCGCGACAGCTCGCGATTGGCCTGGTAGCGCTTCCACAGCGGCTCGAACAGCGCGCCTGCCAGCTGCGCACGAGCGAACTCGCGGGCGGCATGAATGGCGTCGACATCGGCCACTTCGCTGATTTCGGTGAGGTAGGCCTCGCCCGGCAGCGACAGCATCTCGGCGACCATGGCCTGATCCAGCGCCTCGTTCTCCAGCACGCTGCGCAGCGCCGTGACCAGGCGCTGATCGAGCACCAGCGCTTCGCCGCGCTGATGCTGGCCGATCAGTTCCTGCAGCACCTGCACGGCCAGCTGCTGACCGGCCTCCCAACGGTTGAAGCCGTCGCTGTCGTGCTGCATCAGGAACATCAGCTGATCGCGGCTGTAGGGGAAGCTCAGCTTGACCGGCGCACTGAAGCCGCGCAGCAGCGATGGCAGCGGCTTCTCGGCGAGCCCCTCGAAGGTGAAGGCCTGCTCGACCTGGGTCACCTGCAGCACACGGGAACGGCCGACTGACTGATCCTCGCCAACCAGTTGCAGCGGCAGCTCGCGCCCCTCAGCATCCAGCAGCGCCAGTTCGACCGGGATAACGAACGGCAGCTTCTCGGCCTGCCCCGGAGTGGCCGGGCAGCTCTGGCGGAACTGCAGGCGGTAGGTATTGGCCGCCGCGTCATAGCTTTCACTGACCTCCAGGCGCGGCGTGCCGGCCTGGGTGTACCAGCGCTTGAACTGGGTCAGATCGACGCCGCTGGCGTCTTCCATGGCCTTGACGAAGTCGTCGCAGGTCACCGCCTGGCCATCGTGACGGGCGAAGTACAGATCCGAGCCTTTGCGAAAGGTCTCCGCGCCCAACAGGGTGTGGATCATGCGCAGCACTTCGGAACCCTTCTCGTAGATGGTCAGGGTGTAGAAGTTGGAGATCTCCATGTACGCATCCGGGCGCACCGGGTGGGCCATGGGGCCGGCGTCCTCGGCGAACTGGTGGGTACGCAGGTAGGCCACGTCCTCGATGCGCTTGACCGTGCGCGAGTTCATGTCGGCACTGAACTCGCTGTCGCGGAACACGGTAAAGCCTTCCTTGAGCGACAGCTGGAACCAGTCGCGGCAGGTCACGCGGTTGCCCGACCAGTTGTGGAAGTATTCGTGGGCCACCACCGCTTCGACGCGCTGGTGGGCGGCGTCGGTAGCGGTCTCGGCCTTGGCCAGCACGCAGCTGGAGTTGAAGATGTTGAGGCCCTTGTTCTCCATGGCGCCCATGTTGAAGTCGTTGACCGCGACGATCATGAAGATGTCCAGGTCGTACTCGCGCCCGTACACCTGCTCGTCCCACTTCATCGACTTCTTCAGGCTGTCCATGGCGTGCTGCACCTTGTCGATGTTCTCCGGCTCGACGTAGATGCGCAGGGTCACTTCACGGGCACTCATGGTGGTGAAAGTGTCTTCCACGCACCAGAGATCACCAGCGACCAGGGCGAACAGGTAGGCCGGCTTCATGAACGGGTCTTCCCAGGTCGCCCAGTGGCGGCCGTCACCTTCGCTGCCGCTGGCAACCGGGTTGCCGTTGGACAGCAGCACCGGGTAGCTGTGCTGCTCGGCGGAGAGCGTGGTGGTGAACTTGCTCATCACGTCCGGGCGGTCGAGGTAATAGGTGATCTTGCGAAAGCCCTCGGCCTCGCACTGGGTGCAGAACATGCCGCTGGACTTGTACAGGCCCTCCAGCGCGGTGTTGCTCTCCGGGTGGATGCGCACCGTGCTGTCGATGACGAAACGCTCTTGCGTCGGCTGCAGGGTCAGATGGCTGTCGCTCAACTGGTAGTCGCCGGCACTCAGCGCACGGTCGTCCAGGGCCAGGCTGACCAGCTCCAGCTGCTGGCCGTCCAACACCAGCGGCGGCAGCTCGGCGCTCAGCGCCGGGTTGCGGCGCATCACCAGTTGCGCGTGAACCAGGCTGTGATCGTCGTACAGCTCGAAGGTCAGATGGGTCTCGTCGATCAGGTAGTCCGGCGCCTGATAGTCCTTGAGGTAGATCATTTTCGGCTGTTCGGTACGCATCGGCTTGTGGCCTCTTATTCGGTGAGTACGGCGACCTGGTAGGCCGTGTATTTGCGCAGATTGATCACGCCCGTGTCGAGAATCAGGTACTGGCCCTTGATGCCCTTGAGGATACCCTCCACCACCGGGGTCTTTTCCAGATCATGGCTGGCGACTTTGCTCGGATAGGCATCGACCGGGTAACGGATTTCCAGCACCGGCACATCGCTGACCGGCTGAATCGCCTGCAGGCCGAAGCGCTGCTGCAGCGCGGCGATGCCTTCGGCGCAGCTGCTCATCAGTTGCTCACGTACGCCGGCGAGGTCGACCGGCTCGGCATCGCCCTTGAGCAAGGCGCGCCAGTTGGTCTTGTCCGCCACCTGGGTGCGCAGCAGATCTTCGACGAAACCGGATTGCTGGCGCGTGGCCACGCGGAAGATCGGCAGCGCCTGGCTGGCGCCCTGGTCCAGCCAGCGGGTCGGCAGCTGGGTGGCGCGGGTGATGCCGACCTTCACCCCGGAGGAGTTGGCCAGATACACCACATGGTCGGTCATGCAGAACTGCTCACCCCACTGCGGCTCGCGGCAGGTGCCGGCGTCGAAGTGGCAGCGCTCGGGGCTCATGATGCAGCTGTCGCACTGCGCCAGCTTGGTGAAACAGGGGTAGCAGTAGCCCTGGGCAAAGCTCTTCTTGGTCTTGCGCCCGCAGTGGCTGCAATGGATCGCACCGAGGAACTCCAGGCGGATGCGCTTGCCCAGCAGCGGGTTGACCGGCACTTCCTGCTCGTCCAGGCGAAAAGCGTATTGCGCCGTCTCGCCCAGGCGTATGGTCATCTTGCTCAGTGCACCGCGGCCCAGCTCGTTCATGACCTGGGTCATCAGTGCAAGGTGCCGTTGGATTTGAACAGCAGATTGGGGATCGGCTCGGCGTGCGACTGGCACTCCTGCGGGCCCATGTAGCCGGTGCGCTGCTCCTCGGGCAGGTTGCCGATTTCCCAGGCGATCATGGCCTGCAACGACAGCTCCTTCTGTTCCTGGGTCAGCTTGCGGCCGTCCGGCCACTTGCCGATTTCCACCGCCAGCTTGAGGCTCTGGTAGATCTCGGGGGTGATGTTCTCGATCATTTCGGCAAAGGACGACATCTACAACTCCAACGGCAAATCACTGAAACAGGTGGCCAGTTTACCGGCGCAGGCGCGCCAGCGCACCGCCCAACAGGCCGGTGGCGCAACCGGCGAGCAGGCCGCCGACGTGTGCCGCGTTGGCGATCGAGCCGAAACCGAGCAGGTCGATGACCCCGCTCAGGCACACCAGCAGCCAGATCAGCATCATCACCAGCACGCCGCGCGGCAGCCGATAGGCGGGGTTCGGCGCCAGTAGCTGGAAGATCCAGCAATGCCCGAGCAAGCCGAACAACACGCCGGACAAACCGCCGAACAGGGCCGGGCCGCCAAACCAGAACTGGGCGAAGTTGGACAGCAGGCCGACCAGCAGCGTCAGCCCCAGCAGCATCAGGCCACCCTGGCGCGCCTCGATACGCCGCCCCAGCTCCCAGAACCACATGCTGTTCATGGCCAGGTGGAGGATGCCGAAGTGGATCAGCATCGGCGTGAACGGGCGCCACCACTGCCCCGCCTGCAGGCCTTCGAGCCAGGGCGAGAAGTAGATGTACTCGCCCTCGATGCGAAAATCCTGGAAGGTCAGCCAGCGCAGCATGACGAAGTTGTCGCCCAACTGGGTGATGGCCGCCACGATCACCGCCAGCAACAGCACCGCCGTGGTCATCGGGCTGACACGCAACTGGCGCCAAATCCCCTGCGCCGCCCCCGGCTGCACCGGCGGCAACAGGGCCTCGTCGACCGCGCCCTGCGGATAGCGCTGATACAGATCGCGCACCTGCTCGGCCAGCGCCTCGGCCGGCACCCAGAGCACCTGCTCGCCACTCTCCTCGCTGACCCGGTGCGGCACCTGCAGCCGCCGAAGCAGGCCGACAAAGCCACTGAGATCCTCGCCCAGCGGGCGGCGCAATACTGCAACAGCGCTCATCGCGGCGCCTCCGGGCGTGCCACCTCGACCCCGACGAATTTGTCGGGGTCGAGGCGGGTTTCCTGGTCCAGGCGATAGGCCACCAGCTTGCCGTGCATCACCGCGCTGTAGTCCAGGCAGGCCAGGTTGGGGCGAATCGGCGCCGGCCGGCCGCGCCGCCAGTAGTGGCCGACGAACAGCATCGGCTCGTTCAGGCCGTACTGCAGCAGGCGGCTCTTCTCGGTGGCCGGCAGCGGCAGGCTGGCCACGTTGTCGGGCAAGGCATCGGGCTGGAACACCACGTCACCGTAGGTTTGCGGGTTGTCTTCCCAGAACTTGGTGCGGAAAAAGGCACGGGTAAAGCCCTCCTCGCTGGTCAGGGTCAAACCCTGCGGCAGGCGCATGTCGGTGCCGCGCAGCAGGCGCTCGAACACCCGGTTGGCGAAACTGCCAGGCACCGCGGAAGCCTTGAGGAATGCCTGGTCGACGCGGCCATCGGTCGACTGCTGTTTGAGCGCGGCGATCAGCTCGTTATCCCAGCAGGCATGCACCAGGCGGAAGCGCCCGGCATCGATGAACAGCGGCAGTTGCTGGAACCAGGCGAGGAAGTCCTGCCAGTCGCCCGGGTGCTGTTCGAACTGGCGGAAGGTCTGCTGCAACAGGCGCTCGTGGCGACCATTGTGCTCGCGGACGAACTGCCGGCTGCTGCCTTCCGGCGCCGGGGTATTCCAGCCCAGGGCGTTGTATTCGTGGTTGCCCATGATGCACAGCGCCGAGCCAGCCTCGACCATGTCATGCACCAGATGCAGGGCCTCGCGGATGCGCGGGCCACGGTCGATGATGTCGCCGAGGAACAGCGCCATGCGCTGCGGGTGCTGCCAGACGCCGGCCTGCTGGCGATAGCCCATCTGCTCCAGCAGGCGCGCCAGGGTGTGGGCACAGCCATGCACATCACCGATCAGGTCGTAGCCGCGCGCCGGGTCGAGGAGCATCTCAGTCGTGGCTCCACTGGCGGCCGCCCCAGCCGAGCTTGGTGCGGCAGGCCTCGTAGTAGTTGTGGTCGAGCGGGTGGATCAGGCGCAGTTTCTGCGGCTTCTTGGCCACCGTGATGGTGTCGCCGGGGGCGCAGGTGAAGTGGTTCTGCCCATCGCAGGAGACCAGCGGGTAGATCTGCAGGTCATCGGCCACCACCACTTTCAGCTCGCTGTTGCTGTCAACCACGATCGGCCGGCTGGACAGGGTGTGCGGGTACATCGGCACAATGACGATGGCATCCAGCTTGGGGTGCATGATCGGCCCGCCGGCAGACAGCGAGTAGGCGGTGGAACCGGTCGGCGTGGCGATGATCAGGCCGTCGGCCTTCTGGCTGCAGACGAACTGACCGTCGATGAACAGCTCGAACTCGATCATCTTGGTCGACTTGCCCGGGTGCAGCACCACGTCGTTGAGTGCATCGCCCTGGCCGATGGCCTCGCCATGCCGGCGTACCTCGGCCTCCAGCAGGAAGCGGCTCTCTTCGAGGAAGCGGCCTTCCAGCACCTCGGCGACCTTCACTTCCAGCTCGTCCGGCTTGATGTCGGTGAGGAAGCCCAGGCTGCCGCGGTTGATCCCCAGTACCGGGATATTGTGCCGCGCCAGGGCGCGGGCGGCGCCGAGCATGCTGCCGTCGCCACCGACCACGATGACCAGGTCGCAGACCTCGCCGAGGATCTTCCGCGAGCAGGTCTGCAGGCCGTGGCCCGGCAAGACCTCGGCGATGGTGTCTTCGAGAATCACATGCAGGTGACGCGCGAGCAGGAAGGTCTTCAGGCGGCGAATGGTATCCAGCACCTGGGAACTGCCCAGGCGACCGATGATGCCGATATTGCGAAACTGCTCCATGGGGCGCTCTGCAACGGGAGTAATGCCCGGATTATGGGCGAAAGCCGGCGAGTGCGGCAAACCGGCTATGCTCGGCCCATGAACAGCCTCCCCACCCTCGACGCCCTGCTCGCCGAACTGCGTCAACCGCAGGTTCGCGACCTGGCCTGGACCCTGCTGGCCCCCGCCCTGCTGACCGGCACCGCACAACTGCCGCTGCGCCACCCGCTGGCCGCCAGCAGCTGGCTGGCCCAGCCGCAACGCCTGGTCGACTGGCTGCACCAGCAGGAACAGGCACCCGCCGCGCTACAGGCGTTTCTCGCCACTGGCTCCAGCCGCCTGGGCCGCTACTACGAACGCCTCTGGCAGTTCGCCCTGCAGGCTGCGCCGGATGTGCAGCTGCTCGCCGCCAACCTGCCGATTCGCCAACAGGGGCGCACCCTCGGCGAACTCGACCTGCTGCTGCGCGACAACCAGGGCACCCATCATCTGGAACTGGCGCTCAAACTCTATCTGGGCCCGGAACAGGAGCCCGGCAGCGACCCGCAACAATGGCTGGGGCCGACCAGCGAGGATCGCCTGGGGCGCAAGCTGGAGCACCTGGCGCAGCATCAGCTGCCACTATCGCGCAGCGCGGCGGCCGGGCCGGTCCTGGCCGAGCTATGTGCCGGGCCTGTGCAGGCCAGCCTGTGGCTGGGTGGCTACCTGTTCTATCCCTGGCCCGTCGACTGCAGCGCGCCAGCCAACAGCAACCCGCAGCACCTGCGCGGCCGCTGGCTGCATCGGCGCGACTGGGCAGAATTCCAGGCGACGCAGGCCGAGTTGCACTGGCAACCCCTGCCCCGCCACGCCTGGCTGGCACCGGCACGGCTGCTGGCAGACCAGCTGTGGTCGCAGGAGCAGTTGCAGGGCTGGTGGCAGCAGCTAGCCGACGATGCGCCGGCGCAACTGCTGGTAGGCCTGAGGCCCGATAAGCAAGGTAACTGGCGGGAAAGCGCGCGGCTGTTTCTGGTCAGCGATTGCTGGCCAGGCTGACTCTGCTCAGTGGCTGCGCTCGGTACGGCCGCCGGAGCGGGCCAGGTAGCCGGGGCCATTCTCGCAGAGCAGGCCGTCGCGCTGGATCGCCGGCAGGGCATCCACCCCGTCGCGCAGGGCATAGGCGGTAAAGCCCAGCTGCGAGAGGAGGAACACCGCACTGGCACTGCGCTTGCCGCTGTCGCAGTAGCACAGGTAGGTGCGCGCCGGGTCCAGCAGGCGGGTCTTCAGACGCAGCAGGTGCAACGGCATGTTCAGGCTTTGCAGGGCGTGCGAACGCTCGTACTCGTCCTGCAGGCGCACGTCCAGCCACTGCGCCCCCTGGGACAGCAGGCGCGCGGCCTCGCCAAAGGACACCTCGTCGACCACCGGCGCCTTGAGCAGGGAGAAAAAGTCCTGGCGATCCAGGCGCAGCACCACACCGGCCTCGATCAGGGTTACGGTGGCGTTGCGCGGCTGATCGGAGAGCAGCGCCTCCTCACCGAAGCAGGCGCCCACTTCCAGCTCGGCCAGCACCTGGCGCGCGCTGTCGCCACCACGGAACACTTCGGCGCGCCCGCTCTTGAGGAAGTAGCAGCAGTCGCCGCTCTCGCCTTCGACCAGTACCCGGCTGCCCGCCGGCAGATCGATGGGGCGCAGGCGCTCGAGCATGGCCTGCACATTGGCCGGCGGCACCTTGGCGAACAACGGGTTCTCCAGCAGGCGCTCCAGCCACTCGACATCCTCGCCCTTGCCGCCCAGCTCCAGCAGCAGGTCGTGGTAGGCCAGGCGCCAGGTCAGCAGGCGGCTGAGCGTGGCGCTGTCCAACGCCAGTACACTGACATCGCTCAGCGCACGGGCCTCCTGCTGGCGCGGCAGGCTGGGCGACAGCGGGTGGCAACTGGCCGCCGTGCCGGCCTGCAGGCGCTCTTCCTGGCCATCGGCACTGCGCAGCAGCAGTTCGCCGGAAAGCAGATAGAAGGTCGTGCGCGCCTGATCCCCCTGGCGGAACAGCAACTGCCCGGCCAGCAGCGGCTGGGGCACCAGCTGGCTGCGCAGCTCGCGCCACTGCTGCTCGGAAAGCACATTGAGCGGAGTGAAACTGCGCAACTGTTCGGGGTTCAGTGGCTCGATCATCGAAACCAGTCCTTGCGTCGTTCTTCTTGGCGGTATCGCATGGGCTCAGGCCTGCGCCTGCAGGCTGGCAACCATGGCGCGGCGCCCCTGCAAACCACCGGTATGCACGAACAGCAGGCGCGAACCCCTGGCAAAGTAACCGGCCTCCACCTCGCTGCGCAATGCCAGCAGCGCCTTGCCGGTGTAGACAGGTTCCAGCGGCAGCCCTGATTGCGCTGCGCAGTCGCGGATAAACTCGTGCAACTCGTCATCCATCCGGGCAAAGCCGCCGCGAGCAGCCGCCACCAATCTATAGCCCGCATCGGCACAACCCGCCTCCCCGAGCAGGGCGCTCAGGTTGTTTTCCACCCCATGCCCGGGCGGTACCGCCAGTGCAGCATGCACCCAGCGGCGCCCCGCCTCGGCCAGAACCAGGCCGGCCAGGGTGGTACCCGTGCCAGCAGCCAGCCACCAGCCCTGATGGTCATGCCAGCCCAGGTCGGCCAATTGCGCCTCGGCCAGTTCGGCGATGGCCCTGCAGGCCCGCGCCGCCGCCAGCCCGCCACCGCCCTCGGGCACCGGATGCAGATGCGGGTAACTCTCGCGCCAGGGCCGCCAGAAGCCCGCCTGATGGCGGGCGCGGTAGCCGGCATAACCCAGCCAGTGCAGTTGCATGCCGAAGGCCTGCAGGTCGCGCACAGTCGGGGTGTCCTGTGGTTCACCACGCAGCAGGCCAACCGTGGCGAAGCCGAAGCGCTGGCCGGCGGCAGCCAAGGCATGCAGGTGATTGGAGTGGGCGCCGCCGAGGCTGATCAGCCCATCCGCGCCAGCCAGTTCGGCGGCCTGCAGATGGGGCAGCAGCTTGAACCACTTGTTACCGGAGATCAGCGGATCGAGCAGGTCGAGACGCAGCACCGCCACTTCGACGCCCGCCGCGGCCAGCCAATCCAGGTGCAACGGCTGCAGCGGCGCGCCGGGACTCCAGCGCGGGACCTGCAACGCCACTAGCTGACGGTGCGCAAACGGCTGCCTGCCTTGTGCCGGGCGCAGCAGTTGGAGTCACCGGCGACGAAGCGGCTGGGGGTTTCCACCCGATCGATGGGCATGGCGCAGCGCTCGCCGGACGGCAGGCTGGCCTCGCAGGTCGGTTGCGAATAATGGCCGAGCCACTGGCGGTACTGGGCTTCGGAAACGAAGCATTTGGCCGCGGCGTAGCTCATCGGGTTGTCCTGGTAGCGGGCAATGTCCTGCAGCGGGATGGTCAGGTGCCCGGCACCCGGGTGGTAGACCACGAACACCACGCCGAGCTTGGACAGGCGCTCAAGGATCTGCTCGCCACCCTGCCCGGCCAGCTCGTCGCGTTCACTCTTGAGCCGCACCAGCTCCTGCTGCAGCTGGGTCTCCTGCTCGGCACGGTAGGCCAGCTCGACATCGCGAATGGCCACCTGCTCCTTGTACTCGGCCACCGCCGCGGCCACCTTGGCCTGCAGCTCGCCACCGAACTGGGTGCGCAGAATATCGGCCTCGGTGCGCCCGTGGCGCTCCAGGGCACGCAGTTGCTGGGACATTTCCTCGCGGGTGCTCTGGAAGTTGTCGACCTGTTCGTCCAGCTGCTGCTTAAGGCTGGTATTCAGATCTTCCTGCTGGCGCAGGGCCTGGTGCAGGTTGTGGATTTCCGTCTGCAGCGAGCGCTGGCGCTCGTCCATCGCCAGCTTGAAACGGCCCAGTTCTTCTTCATGCTGGGTGCCCAGGGTGCTGATACGCAGGCGTTGCTGCTTGATCAACTGGGCGGTTTTCAGGCGGTGTTCCTGCTCTTTCTGCTCGGCCTGCTTCTCGGCGACTTCGCGAGCGGGATCAGGCGCCTGCCATTTCTCTTCCGCAGCGATCTGCAGGCGCTCGGGCAACATGGCCGGCGCATCCTCGACCACCAGCAGGCCCATCTGATTGCGTTTGACCGTATCGCGCAGCAGCGCCAGATCGTTCTTGCCCGGCGCCAGGCTCGGGTCCCACAGGTGCATCTGGTGCCAGGACACCGGGCACTGGCTGCGACAGGCCAGGCGGATCGGCCCGGCACCGAGGTCGGGGCCACGCCCGGCGTTGTCGGCCAGATGACGCAGCGGCAGGTTCCAGCCCGAGTCGGCCGCGCCCTTTTCGTCGAAATCCAGGTAGAAGAACACCGCAGCCCGCACCATCAGGCGCGGATTGATCAGCACATAGGCCATGCGCATCTGCTCGTCGGCGTACTCCGGCATGTTCACCACGCCATCGAGCAGGGCCTCGAATTCAGGAAACAGCATTTCCTTGCAGATGCCGCGCTCGTTGAAGAACAGCACGGCCTCGACCATCTGCGGTTTGTTCTGCATGCTCATGTTCTTCCTCCGGGCCGGCACGGTAATGCGCGTGGGACGCTGATCTGGTCGCGGGTGCAGGTAACGCGCCCTTGAGGAGCCAGCCCTCTGTTCCGAGCAAGTCTAGGGGAAAAAGCGCAGCAGGCAGTGTGATTGGGTTGGCAGTCATCCGCCACCGGAGGGCGGCGGACAAACGGTGCAGTGAAACTGTGATGGGGTTGGGTGAATCAGCCCTTGGCGGCCGCCAGCATTGGCGCCAGGCGCCGCCCCATCTCTTCACCCAGAGCCTGCAGGCCGCTCATGGGTCGCACCATCACTTCAAACTCGACGATCTTGCCGGCCTCGTCAAAGCGGATCATGTCGATGCCCTTGAGCTCGCGCTCGCCCACCTTGGCGCTGAACTCCAGTACCACGTTGAGGCCATCGGCACTGGCCAGCTCGCGGTGGTAAACGAAGTCCTGGAACACCTGCAACACGGTATTGAGGATGACGTTGACCATCGGCGCCCCCGGATAAGGGGTGTGCGCCATCGGCGAGCGGAACACCGCCTGCGGGTGCAGCAGCTCAGGCAGCTGGCGCAGGTCCTGGGCGGCGATGAACTGGTGCCAGCGTTGCAAGCTGGCGGCCGCGGCCGGTTGCAGTTGGGATTCGAGGGACATGGGCTTCTCCTTATTATTGTGAGCCACAAAGAAAACGCCCCGCACTAGGCGGGGCGTCGGCTGCTTACAGCTCGGCAGCTAGGCGCGAGCCCTGGTTGATCGCGCGCTTGGCATCCAGCTCGGCGGCCACGTCGGCGCCACCGATCAGGTGCACGCTCTGCCCGGCAGCCACCAGGCCGTCCTGCAGCTCACGCAGCGGATCCTGGCCAGCACAGACCACCACGGTGTCGACCGGCAGCACTTGCGGCTCGCCTTCGCCGATACGGATGTGCAGGCCGGCGTCGTCGACCTTGAGGTACTCGACCGCGTTGAGCATCTGCACGTTCTTGTTCTTCAGGCCGGTGCGGTGGATCCAACCGGTGGTCTTGCCCAGACCGTCGCCAACCTTGGTCTTCTTGCGCTGCAGCAGGAACACCTGACGCGCCGCCGGATGCACCTCGGCCTTGATCCCGGCGATGCCGCCACGGGCTTCCAGATCACCGTCGATGCCCCACTCCTTCCAGAACGCCTCGCGATTCTGGCTGGTGGCCTCGCCCTGGTGGGTGACGAACTCGGAGACGTCGAAACCGATGCCGCCAGCGCCGATCACCGCGACGGTCTGGCCGACCGGCTTGCGCTGCAGGATGGCGTCCAGGTAGGTGATCACCTTGGCGTTGTCGATGCCTTCGATAGCCGGGGTACGCGGGGCGATACCGGTGGCCAGAATGATCTCGTCGAAGCCGCCCTTGGCCAGGTCATCGACCGACACGCGGGTGTTCAGGCGCAGATCGACGCCGGTGGTTTCCAGCTTGCGCTTGAAGTAGCGCAGGGTCTCGTAGAACTCTTCCTTGCCCGGCACGCGCTTGGCCACGTTGAACTGGCCACCGATCTCGCTGGCCGAATCGAACAGGGTCACGCTGTGGCCACGCTCGGCGGCCACGGTGGCGGCGGACAGGCCGGCCGGGCCGGCACCGACCACGGCGATCTTCTTCACCGCGGTGGTGGCGATGTAGTTCAGCTCGGTCTCGTGGCAGGCACGCGGGTTGACCAGGCAGCTGGTCAGCTTGCCGCCGAAGGTGTGGTCCAGGCAGGCCTGGTTGCAGCCGATGCAGGTGTTGATCTCGTCGGCACGGCCTTCGGCAGCTTTATTGACGAAGTCCGGGTCAGCGAGGAACGGACGGGCCATCGACACCATGTCGGCATCGCCTTCGGCCAGCACCTGTTCGGCCACTTCCGGGGTGTTGATGCGGTTGGTGGTGATCAGCGGGATGCTGACCTCGCCCTTGAGCTTGGCGGTGACCTTGGTGAACGCGGCGCGCGGCACCTTGGTGGCGATGGTCGGGATACGCGCTTCGTGCCAGCCGATACCGGTGTTGATGATGGTGGCGCCAGCTTTCTCGATGGCCTTGGCCAGCAGGACGATCTCGTCCCAGGTGCTGCCGCCTTCCACCAAGTCGAGCATCGACAGGCGATAGATGATGATGAAGTTCGGGCCTACGGCCTCGCGCACGCGGCGGACGATTTCCACCGGCAGGCGCATGCGGTTCTCGTAGCTGCCACCCCAGCGGTCGGTGCGGTGGTTGGTGTGGGCGGCGAGGAACTGGTTGATGAAGTAACCCTCGGAACCCATGATCTCGACGCCGTCGTACTCGGCCTGCTGGGCCAGCACGGAGCAGTTGATGAAGTCCTGGATCTGCTTCTCGATGCCTTCCTCGTCCAGCTCACGCGGCTTGAACGGGTTGATCGGCGCCTGGATGGCGCTCGGCGCGACCGATTTCGGACTGTAGGCATAACGACCGGCATGCAGGATCTGCATGGCGATCTTGCCGCCTGCCTCGTGTACAGCCTGGGTGACGATCTTGTGCTTCTCGGCCTCTTCGACCGTGGTCAGCTTGGCCGCACCGGAGTACACGCCGCCTTCCTCGTTCGGGCCGATGCCGCCGGTGACCATCAGGCCGACGCCGCCGCGGGCGCGCTCGGCGAAGTAGGCCGCCATGCGCTCGAAGCCGCCCGGCTTCTCTTCCAGACCAGTGTGCATGGAACCCATCAGGGTGCGGTTCTTCAGGGTGGTGAAGCCGAGGTCGAGCGGGGCCAGCAGGTGCGGGTACTGAGCGGACATGGATATCTCCAGGACAAGCATGCAATTCACGGGATGTCGCGGTCTCAACAGGACCGCGATCAGTTATGGGGCAGACGATAAAGAGCAGCCACGCGCCACTCAATGATCAAAACTGACAACTTAATGATCAAAAGAAGCAGCATGGCTTGGCAGTAGCAGGCCAGTGCCCTACCCTGAGCGACAAATTCATTGATGTCTTATGCCATGCGTACCGCGCTTTATCTGCTCCTGGCCGCCAGCCTGATCGGCGGCATCGCCGCCTACACCCTGTGGATCCGCGAAGTCCCGCCTAGCCACTATTTGGCCGACCTGCGCAGCCAAGTACTCAGCGCACCCAGTGCGGCCAACGCACAACAAGCCAACTTGCTGGCGATCCGCCCACAACTCTATCCCAGCGACTACCGTAGCCCCGCCCTGCTGCGGCGCAAGCTATCCGCCGCCCTGGACCAGGCACGCCAACTGCAATTGCTGAATGAACACAGCGTAGTTGCCTTGCCCGATCAGATCGGCACCTGGCTACTGCTACAGAACGAGAAGCCGCCGGTTTATGCCGCCCACTCCTTCGCCGAAGCCCAACCCTGGCTAGCCCTCAACCACCCGCTGCTATACGTCGGCAGTTATTGGCGCAACCAGTCCTTCGCCGAAACACTGCTGCGCGACAAGGCTGCCGACACGGCCAGAGCCTATCAACAACTGTTCAGCGAGCTGGCCCGTGACTATCGGATAACCCTTATGGCCGGCTCGCTGCTCCTGCCCGAGCCCAGCCTCGAGGCGGGCCAGATACGCGTCGCCGACGGCCCGCTCCAGCGCTTCGGCCTGATCTTCAGCCCGCACGGCCAGGTACTGGGCGAGCCCTATCGCGGCACGTGGCCGGACTCCAGGCAGGAAGAGAGCGTGCAAAAACTCGATCTGCCCCGTGGCCAGTTATTGATCAAGAGAGCCTGGGACTTCGACTTCCCCCTGACACATGTCAGCCTGCAAACCGATGACCTGATGTCAGTTCCCCTGTTCATCCGCGGCCACCTCTGGGCCGCACCACTGTCCACCCAGCCACTGACACCGCGCCTACCCCGGCAACCTGCCAAAGAGACACCGGGCAGCCACTTATTCAGCTTGTGGCCAGACGCCCGATGAAGAAGCCACGGGTGCGCCTCGGCGATCTGTCCGTGGGTTTCGTCCACGGCCTGGTCGACGCCATGCAAGAGGCCGGGCAGGATGCAGGCGCCCTGCTCGCCCAGTTCGGTCTGGATGCCGCGCGCCTGGCCGAACCCCAGGGGCGCCTGTCGATTCCGCGCTACATGCGCCTGGGCCACAGCGCCATACAGCTGTGCGCAGACCCGGCGCTGGGCCTGGCCATGGGCCGCCTGAGCCATCTCGGCCAACTCGGTCTGGCCGGCGTCACCGCGGCCCAGGCCCCGACACTCCGCGAGGCAGCCCGCACCCTGACCCGCTTCGAGCCGCTGTACGCGCACAACTACCGTGGCCAGTCGAGCTTCCACGAAGACAACAAAGGGGCCTGGCTGCGTTTCTATTCGATCAGCCCGTACAACGCCTACAACCGCTTCGTGGTCGACTCGGTGCTGGCCGGCTGGCACAGCCACCTGAGCCAGCTCGGCGGCGCGCCATTGAAGGTGGAAAAGGTCGAGATCGAATTCCCCGCCCCGGTCTATGCCGAGCGCTACAGCGAAACCTTTGGCTGCCCGGTGGAGTTTTCCGCCAGCGCCAACCAGCTGCGCCTGAGCCTGCCGACCCTGGCCGTGCGCGGCCAGGCACATTGCCCGAGCACCTGGCAGCAGCTGCTGGTGCTGTGCGAGCAGGAGCTGGAGCAACTGACCCGCACCCGCAGCCTGCGCGAACGCATTGCCCGCTTGCTCGGGCCATTGCTGCACGGTCGGGAACCGGATCTGGAAGAAGTGGCCGCGCGCCTGCAATTGCCCGTATGGACCTTGCGACGCAAGCTGGCGGAAGAAGGAACGCAATACCGGGCGATTCTCAACGAGACTCGGCGCGATCTGGCGATGGCGTACATCCGCGATACCGAACTGGCATTCGGCGAAATTGCATACTTGCTGGGGTTTGCCTCTGCCGAGGCCTTTCAGCGCGCCTTCAAGCGCTGGAGCGGGCAGACTCCCGGGGAGTTTCGCCGCAGCCAGCGCCTACAGGCCTAGGTGCTTCACAGCTCGGTGGCGTCTTCGGCCGGCTCGACCGAGTCGTATTCGCCAGCATGGTACTCGAGCAGTTCTTCTACGTAGTCGTCCATAGGGTTTCCTCCTGTTGTGACGTTATGGCCTAAACAAAGACCATGCCAACAGCCTGAAGATTCCGTGTGACAAACAGATTACGCAGAAAATTTTTCCGCCAGATGCGAAAAGCCCCCAGTTCTTTCGAACTGAGGGCTTCTCTAATATGGCGCAGCGGACGGGACTCGAACCCGCGACCCCCGGCGTGACAGGCCGGTATTCTAACCGACTGAACTACCGCTGCGCGTCGGTCTCGCAAGAGACATGGTGGGTGATGACGGGATCGAACCGCCGACCCTCTGCTTGTAAGGCAGATGCTCTCCCGGCTGAGCTAATCACCCGAGTAGCCTTGCGAGGTGGCGAAATTTACGCATGAGACAGAGCTAAGTCAACACCCTGCTTGAAGTTTTTTCTAAAAACCGCGTTTTACCCAAGCCAGCCCGCTGCGCAACTCACGCGACTGCGCATTTATTGAACAGCGGCATTGGCGCCATCCTGGTGCATCCGGGCAGCGCTTGCCTTCTCATGGTGAGCCTCAGGCTCCGCTGCGCAGCAGCAGACGCGCGCTCACCAGCCCCTTGCCGGCACGCTCCAGGCCGGCTTCGTCGACCCGCACACCCTGCTCTTCCAGGCTCACCAGCCAGCGCAGCAGGCGAGTGAAATCGGTCGGTTGCAGGCTGATCTGCAAGCCACCGTCACCCTGATTGTCCATGCGCTCGATACTCAAGCCCTGAGTGCCGGCACTGGCGGTGACCAGCCCCTGCAGCGCCGCCGGATCGATAGCGAGCTGCGGTTTGCCCTGCCGGGCACGCACCTGCGGCGCATGCTCCTGCAAGTACTGGTGCAAGGTCCGCTGCTGCTGCAGGTGACTGCGCGCCAGCGCCGCCTGCTGCGCCACCGGCTGCCACAGCAGCAGGTAGAGCAGCGTCAGGGCCAGGGCAGCCCCCAGCACGACCAAAGCCAGTCGATCTCGCGGTGGCAGGCTGTGCCAGCGCCCCTGCAGGCCGGAACGCTGCAGGCTGTCCTGCAGCGGCTGGGTCAATCGCATCAGCGCACTCATCCATTACCTCCGATTACCAGGCGCGCACTGACGCCAGTGTCCTCACGACTGGCCGAACCCATGTCGACTGCCAGCCCTGCCTCCTGCAGGCGCGTGCGCAGGCGCTCCAGGGCGGCGAAATCCTCGGCCTGCAGGCTGAACGCCAGGTCGCCACGCTGGGCGCTGAAGTCCAGCTGCTCCACGCGCACCCGCGCACCTTCGGCGTTGAGCGCCGCTGCCGTCTGCTCGAGCATGCCGAGCAACAAACTCTGCCCGCCGGCCTGGGCTTCACTCAGGTGCTGGTCGAACTGCGCACGCAAGTTGATCAGCTTGCTGTCTTCGGGGAACAGCTCGCGATACAGGGCCTCGTTGGCCTCGGCATAGCGCTGCGCCTCGCGCTCCAGCTGCCAGCCCTGGGCCAGGTTGAAGCCCCACTGCAGCAACAGCCAGAGGCCGAGTAGGCCCAGCAAAGGCCGCCAGCGCAGCAGCGCACTGGACGACTCGCGCCGGGCGAACGGCCCCTGGGCCAGGTTGCAGGAAGCGCGCTGCTGGGCCAGCCAGGCATACACCTGACCGATTGGCTGACACTGATCCACAGCCTCGGGCGCCGCCTGATCGTCAGCCACATGGGCGATGCGCGGTGCCGGGCACAATGGCGCCAGCTGTGGCCAATCCTCGCGACGCAGGGCCAGGCGCGCCTCGCCACTACCGCCGAGCAACCAGCGCTCGCCCAGGCACAGCAGTTGGCTGCCCTCGCCCGGCAACAGGTCGGCGTCCACCTCGATGCGCTGCGGCGGGTTGTCGCCACACAGCATCAGCCAGGCAGCCAGCCAGGCACGCCGCACGGCATAGACCCGATGCCGGCCATCGTCGAGGGTGGCGCCGACGCACAGGTGGAACAACTCGACCTCTTCGGCCAGCAGCTCCTCCACGGCGAACGGCAATGCCTTGGCCAGCCAGCGCGCCTTGGTGGTCGGCAGGGCCACTGCACACACGGTCACCGCCTCCACCGGCACGACCAGGCGCCAAGCCTGATCGGCGCCTGGCAGCGCCTCGGCAAAGGGCAGCCGCTCGCACAGCGGCCCGGTGACACGCTGCACCGGCAAGCCGGGCTCAGCTCCGGCGCAGGCCTGTGGCGGCAGAAACAGGGTTAGCAGACTCATTCCTTGGACTCCTCAACGGGCGGCGGTAGCAAACCGTCCTGCCCCAGATCACGCGCCAACACACGGACGTGCCCATCATTGCCGCGCTGCAGGTAACTGACCAGTACCTGGCGACGATCACCCAGGCTCACCTCGGTGGTGACCTGGAAATACTGGCTGCTGACCGCCAGCCCCAGCGGGTTCACGGCAAACTCGCTCAACGACTGCATGAAGGTGCCGGTATCGGCATAGCCCGTGCGCCCACGCCCGGCGATCAGCGCCTTCAGGGTCGCCTCGGGAATCCCCTCGCCCAGGCTGGCCAGCACCTGGGCGCTGGCGGTATTGACGTTGAGCTCCACCGCCAGCGGCAAGGCGCAGACAAACGGCAGCAAACGCCGGTAGTCGACCTCACTCATGCCCAGCAGCAGGCGCAACTCGGACACCTCGACGATACGCCCAGGCCCGGTGCGATAGGCCGGTTTGAGCAGCAGGTACTGGCCATCCTCGGCACCATTGCCGCCGGCCAGGTCCTGGTCACCATCCAGCCAGTCCTGCAGGCGCTCGGCATAGGCTGGATTGAGCTGCAGCACTTGCAGCAGGCGCTGCAGGCGCAACAGCGCCACTTCACGGGCCTCACCGGTAGCAGCCAGGCTGTTGAGATTGAAACGCCCGGCCAGGTCGGCGATGCGAATGCGCAGCTCGCCGCCCTCGTCCAGGGGGAAACTCAGTTTCGGGCTGGCCCAGGGCTCGGCCAGATGGTCAATCTGCTGGCTGTTGCCCTGCTGATCGCGGCGCAGGATGGCCTTGGCCAGTTGCTCGCCGCCTTCGGCGTAATACTGTGCCTGGCGCACCAGCATCTGGTTGCCGGTGCTGCGAATGGCCAGCTGCTGGCGCAGCAGCAACCCGGCGCACACCACCGTCACCAGCGCCACCACCAGCAGCACGGTGATCAGCGCCACCCCGCGCTGACGGCTCATGCTGCCGGCTCCCCGCTATCCGGGTCGACAGGCGTCTCGTCGCCGCCCTCATCCTCCGCACTGCCCGGCGGCGGTTGCTCGGGCGCTTCGGGCAGGCGCCACAGGCGGCGCAACTCGCCGTAATGACGGTGCTCGATGACCAGCTCCACCGCCTTGGGCAGCAGGCTCATGGACTCCTCGGCATCGCTGTTGGCCGGTGGCCAGTTCTGCAGCCAGCGTCCCTCCTCATCGAGGAAGCGCAACTCGAAGCGCTTGACCCCTTCCAGGGCCTGCTGCACTCGCGGCTGGCTGTCCTGGGCCTGGTCCAGCACCGGCCAGTAGAGGCGCTGCCAGCGCTCGCCCTCGAGCTGCCAGCGCACCCGCTGCAGAGTCGCCCGCGCCTGCCCAAGCGGATTGCGCCAGCCGCTGCGAGTGAACTCCACATATACATCGCGGCCGTTGTCACCCAACAGGGCCGGCTGTGGATCGCCCAAGGGGTCGCGCACCGGGCGCACGCGCACCTGCAACAGATCACGCTCGAAGGCGGCCATGGCCCGGGTCAGTTCGCGCAGGCGCAGCTCCTGCTCGCGCTGGCCACGGTCGACCTGCAGCACGCTGTCGAACATGCGGTAAGTGGCCATTGCCAACAAGGCGAAGATGGCGATGGCAATCAGCACCTCCAGCAAGGTGAAGCCGTGCTGGCGCCTCATGGTTGTACCCCGACAAAGCCGCTCAGGGTCAGCAGCGCACGGTCTTCCAGCTTGCCCGGCAGGCCATGCTCGGGACGCAGCGCCACGCGGATGGTGACGCGCAACATTTCCGGCTCGCTAGTGGCCTCGACTTCGCTCTGCCACAGCCAGCGGCGCCCGGCATAGCTCTCCTCGCCACTTTCGCGACCGGGGCTCGGCGGCGTCTCGGCCAGTTGCAGCTCCTGCAGGCGGTTGTCCGCCAGCCACAGGGCGAAGGTCTTGTCCTCCAGGCGGGCAGCGGTCTGCAGGGAGCGAGCACTGGCGCTGAGCACGCTGGCAGCGACCACGGCGAAGATCGCCAGGGCAATCAGCACTTCCAGCAGGGTAAAGCCGCGCCCACCTTTCATCGGACCTGTCCCACCGCGCCTTCGCTCTTCAGCTGCGGCTCGCCGAAGCCATCACTGGACAACAGCATGGCCGGAGCACCCCGCCCACGGCTGCCCAGGCGCAAGCTGAATGGCGTCAGCTCGCCACTGGAGAGAATCAGCAATTGCGGCAGCTTGGCCTGACGCCCGTCCTTCTCGCCCGCAGGAGCCGGCAGGCCGATGCCCTGGTCTTCCACCTCGATGCGCAGCTCGACCCACTCCGGCAGCTCGTGCACCTTGCTGTCCAGCGGCTCCCAGCTGGCCTTGCGCGGCTCGTAGCGCAGCACCTGGTAGCTGCGCTGCTCGAAGCGTACGCCGTATTCGCGGTTGTCCAGCACGGCCTCTTCGAGCAGTACACGCAGCAGGCCGGTCAAGCGCTCGGCCTCGTCATTCAGCTTGCGCGTCGGACTGCTGGCAATGCCGCTGCCTATCACCACCAGACCAGTGAGCACGCCAAGCAGCACCAGCACCACCAGCAACTCGATCAGGGTGAAGCCACGCGCGGACTTGCTGCGCGTCGGAAAAGCTGCGTTGAGAGCGGCTTCGGCCTGCTCATTTACCATTTGTAAACTCCGCGCCCTCAGCCACTCTACTCGCTGGTGCTCGCCCTTCGGGCCAGCCTACGGCTGTTACTCCCGATGGTCGTTGCGCCTTACTTTTCTCTAGCTCGCTGCGCCCGAACAAGGTAGGTCAGAGCGCCCAGTTGCCGATGTCGGCGTTGTTGCCTTCGCCGCCTTCCTGGCCGTCCGCACCCAGCGAGTAGATGTCGATCTTGCCGTGGCTGCCTGGCGCCAGGTACAGGTAGGCATTACCCCAGGGGTCGACCGGCAGTTTCTTCAGGTAGCCATCGGCGTTCCAGTTCTTCGCCGCCGGGTTGCCGCTGGGTTTTTTCACCAGGGCTTCGAGGCCCTGCTGGGTGCTCGGGTAGTTCTGATTGTCCAGCTTGTACATATCCAGCGAAGCGCCGATGGCGCGGATGTCGTTCTGCGCCACGGTGACCTTGGCCTGATCCGGCCGGCCCATCACCTGCGGCACCACCAAGGCAGCGAGGATGCCGAGGATGACCACCACCACCATGATTTCGATCAGGGTGAAGCCCGCTTGTTTACCCAGCTTGTTCATCGTTTCAACCCACCAGTTGGTTCAAAGACAGAATCGGCAGGAGGATGGCCAGTACGATCACCAGCACCACCGCTCCCATGAAGACCAGCATGAACGGCTCGAACAGCCCGACCAGCAGGCCGATGGTGGCCGCCAGGTCGTTTTCCTGATTACGCGCCGTGCGTGACAGCATCTGGTCCAGCTCACCGGAGCGTTCGCCGCTGGCGATCATGTGCAGCATCATCGGCGGGAACTGCCGACTGGCTTCCAGTGCCCGCGACAGGCTGCCGCCTTCGCGCACGCGCTGGGTGGCCTGGATCACGTCGCCACGGATTACCCGGTTGACCACCACTTCGCTGCCAATCGCCAGCGCCTCGACCAATGGCACGCCGCTGCGCACCAGGATCGCCAGGGTCGAGGCGAAGCGCGCGGTCTCGGTGGCGCGGATCAGCCCGCCGACCAACGGCACGCGCAACAGGAAGGCATGCCAGCGCTGGCGCACGCCCTCTTCGTGCAGCGCCCGACGAAAGCCCAGCACGCCGATCACGCCAAGCAGCAGCACCAGCCAGCCCCAGCTCTTGACCAGGTCGCTGACCAGGATCAGGCCACGGGTCAGTGCCGGCAGGGTCTGCCCGGAGTCGATAAACACCCGTACCACGTCCGGCACCACATAGCCGAGCAGGAAGCCGACGATGCTCAGCGAGGCAAGCATCAGGATCATGGGATAGAGCAGTGCCAGCTGCACCTTCTGCCGCGACTGCTGGCGCTGCTCGGTGTAGTCGGCCAGTTGCTCCAGCACCGGCGCCAGGTGCCCGGCGTGCTCGCCGGCGGCCACGGTGGCGCGGTACAACTCGGGGAAGGCCGCCGGAAAGGCCGCCAGGCTGGAGGCCAGGCCATGGCCCTCGAGCACGCGGGCGCGCACCGCCAGCAACATCGACTGGATGCGCGGCTGGCGCGATTGCGCGGCGGCGGCACGCAGCGCTTCCTCGATCGGCAACGCCGCGCCGATCAGGGTGGCCAGTTGGCGGGTGACCAGCGCCAGGTCGCGTGCCGACAGGCCACGGCGCAGGCTGAAGCCGCCCGTCTGCGCCGGCTCGCGGCTGCGCATGGCCTCTACCTGCAGCGGCGCCAGCTGTTTCTCGCGCAGCAGCTGACGTACCTGGCGAGCGCTGTCGGCTTCCAGTACGCCTTTCTGCTGGCGGCCCTTGCTGTCGAGGGCAAGATATTCGAAAGCGGCCATCAGTCTTCTCTAGTGACGCGCAGCACTTCTTCCAGGGTGGTCACCCCTTCCAGCACCTTGCGCCGACCATCTTCGCGGATGCCGGGGCCGAGGCTGCGCGCATGGCGGGTCAGTTCCTGTTCGCCGGCACCGTTGTGCACCAGGGTGCGCATCTGCTCGTCGAACACCACCAGCTCATAGATACCGGTCCGCCCGCGGTAGCCCTGCTGGTGGCATTCGCTGCAGCCCTGGGCGTGGTGGATGATCGGCGCGTTGTGTGCAGGAAGGCCGAGCAACGTACATTCGGCCTCATCAGCCGGGCGCGCCTCGCGGCAGTGCGGGCAGAGCACGCGCACCAGGCGCTGGGCCAGTACGCCGAGTAGCGAAGACGACAGCAGGAACGGCTCGACGCCCATGTCGACCAGGCGGGTCACCGCACCCACCGCGCTGTTGGTGTGCAGGGTGGACAGCACCAGGTGGCCGGTGAGCGAGGCCTGCACGGCAATGTCGGCGGTTTCCTGGTCGCGGATCTCGCCGACCATCACCACGTCCGGGTCCTGACGGAGGATGGCGCGCAGGCCGCGGGCAAACGTCATCTCTACCCGCGGGTTGACCTGGGTCTGGCCGATGCCTTCCAGGTAGTACTCGATCGGGTCTTCGACAGTGAGGATGTTGCGGGTGCGGTCGTTGAGGGTGACCAGGCCGGCGTAGAGCGTGGTGGTCTTGCCCGAGCCGGTGGGGCCGGTGACCAGCAGGATGCCGTGGGGTTTGCGCAGGTTCTCGTCGAGCAGGCGGCGGTCGCGCTCGCTCATGCCCAGGTGGGTGAGCGACAGGCGCCCGGCCTGTTTATCCAGCAGGCGCAGCACCACCCGTTCGCCGTTGGCCGAGGGCAAGGTGGAGACGCGGATATCCACTTCGCGGCCGCCGACCTTGAGCGAGATACGGCCGTCCTGCGGCACGCGCTTCTCGGCGATGTCCAGCCGCGCCATGACCTTGACCCGCGACACCAGCAAGGCAGCCAGCTCGCGGCGTGGCTCGATCACTTCACGCAGGATGCCGTCAACCCGGAAGCGCACGACCAGGCGCTTTTCGAAGGTTTCCAAGTGGATGTCGGAGGCACCGGCCTTGATCGCCTCGCTGAGGATGGCATTGATCAGACGGATGATCGGCGCGTCGTCTTCCTGCTCCAGCAGGTCGCCGGATTCGGGAGTCAGTTCAGCCAGGCTGGCCAGGTCGAGTTCGGCGCCCAGGCCTTCGGCCATCAGGCGCACTTCCGAAGAGTCGCGCTGGTAGGCGTTGCTCAGTTCCTGCTCGAACACGCTCGCTTCCAGCCAGTGCAGCGGCAGCACGCCGCCGGCGAAACGCTGGGCCTCCTGCACCGCCAGCAGGCTGGCGCCGCGACGCACCTGCAGTTGCGCCTGCCCGGAGGCAATACGCAGCAATACGCCGTGGCGTTTGGCGAAGGCAAATGGTAAAGGACGTGGGGCCGCTAACGCGGCTGGGAGGTCGCTGGACATGTACGGGCGCGTTCCTGAAGCAGAAGATCCATCTTGCTGTAGTTTTTGTTGTTATAGGGCACGGCTAGGGCGCCAAGTTAACGGATTCCGGGGAAAAATAAAGACCCGCGACTGCGCTTTGTCGCGACAGTGCGGGCGGTCACAGCAGGGCACTGGATAAAAAGGCTCCCAGCATGAGCTGGGGAGTGGCTTCTGGGCGGTCGGGGCGAGCCGATCACTGTGGAAGTTGCGGGCGGCGTGAGGGGAACGGCTGTGCAATGGGAGTGGAGAAAATGAGAAAATAAATCTGTCCCCTTTTCACATTTGTCCCCTTTTCGCATTGATCGCCTCGCTGAGGATGGCGTTGATCAGGCGGATGATCGGTGCGTCGTCTTCCTGCTCCAGCAGGTCGCCGGATTCGGGAGTGAGTTCGGCCAGACTAGCCAGGTCGAGTTCGGCGCCCAGGCCTTCGGCCATCAGGCGCACTTCCGAGGAGTCACGCTGGTAGGCGTTGCTCAGCTCCTGCTCGAAGGCCTCGGCCTCCAGCCAGTGCAGCGGCAGCACGCCGCCGGCGAAACGCTGGGCCTCTTGCATCGCAGTCAGCAAAACTCCTTCACGCAGGTACAAACAAGGCTGGCCCGCACGCTCTCGCAGTAAAACCCCGTGACGTTTAGCGAAAGAAAAAGGTAGAAGACACGTCATAGGACAAACACAACGAAATTAACAAAAACTAATGTGGAGCCGATGATCCAAGATGCCTTGCAGCCACCCAACCACCGACAATTTGAAACCTCAGAAATATCTTCAGGACAAATCAAACTCTCACACCAAAATACAACCTATAGAACCATCCACATACAATAATCCGCGTTAATCCACGATATATTGAAGCGTGCTTTAAAATCCCTTACCTCAGGTTATAGGATACCAAATAACCTCCGGATCTTGTAACTTCAAGCGCCCCCCTGCTGGTGATAAAGCACCATTATAGCGATGATACTCAACTATTTTGGAAAGATACCCACGTTCAAATTCGTCAGGAGTTTCTGGCGAGCAAATTTCTATGACGAATCGGCCATCAAATTTCCTATCAATAACACCTGACGCCTCGTTGTAAAGCCCGCTACAGCTTTCTCCAATCAACCGGCACAGTTCAGATGCCGCCGAGCGCACAGCTCGATTCACCGATACATCACGGATACATATACGGTAGCCATGCTTTCCTTTTGTTGGCGAGGCTAATTCGTGCACTGCTAAATCTTCACTCAAATCTTCCCTGAATAGATCAAGACTAAGAACATCCTCCGACGTCCAAATCAAAAATCCACCATTACCCAATAACTGCCTACGGTTTAACTGTAAATAATTATAACCATTAACAAACCCTGCCCTTGAACCTACAAACCACTCACCTTCCCAGTTCAGTTGCTGAGTCGCCTCCCCAGTATCCAGAGACAGAGAAACTATTTTCTGCACACCTTCTTTCCAGCGCGTTTCTATAGCAATGAACGCGTGATGTCCGTCATGCCATAAGGTTGCCGCATGCAGGATGATTGAAGAATCGAAGCGATACTTGGCACCGATCGCTACCTGATCATGCTGCATCGTAACGATACACCAACCCTCACAATCAACAGCAAGTATACGATCATCAGATAATTGCAACACTCCCAGCAGCCCTAACCCAAACTGCAAAAGAGGACCAGGCTGCCCACGTACAGGGTCAAATATTTGATAACACCCCCGCCCCTCCATTAACTCGAAAAGGAATACGCGATTACAAAAAGAACCTTTCTGAGTCGCATGACCATGCAAAGAAACGGGGACGGAGTACACAACCTCACCATCTAGAGAATAAACGCTCCACTCATCCTTACCACCTATAACAATATATTTGTTCCCACAAAACCATTCACGAGGGTATTTCTGAAGAGAAAAAATCTCCTTACCTTCAGGAGACATAACAACACAATGGCGATCAATATCACCCTCAGCCTTCACAGACAACATTATATAGCTATCAGTTGCCCCCATCATAAAACCGTCGACTAAAAAC
>JBOFCR010000002.1:0-1600 GCA_051646165.1 Pseudomonas sp.
CGCCCGAAACCCTGAGCGGGGGTCCAGATCGCGGACCAGGCCGTGCCAGGCTGTGCCTACATCCGGCAGCGGTACGCCCTCCTTCAGCTCGGTCACACCTTGGCGCTGCAGATCCGTCCAAGACTTCCACTGTTCGAAGCCCGGATCGCCAGAGCGGCCACCGAAGTCCAGGTCCGTCAATGCCGCCAGGCAGGCGTGCACGCGCTGGCTGTCTTCCGCCAGAGCCTTGCGAACCAGGGACACAAAGCTGCCGCTGGCAGCTTCGCCGAGCTCGGCGAGCAGATCTCTTGCTTCCAGGACTCGCGCCTGCCAGGTCTTGGATTCGTCGTGCAGGACGGAACGTGCCTTGGCTGCCTGCTGGATCAGGCCTGTCGTGCCCCGGATACGGTTTGACTGGGCCTTGTCCGCCGCCTCGCGGAACAGTTGCTGGCTGCGCCGGCTGGTCTGCAAGAGGGCGACATCGGTGAGTTCGAGCAGGGTCACCCGCAGAAAGCAGACCAACTCGATCAGTTGGCGCGTTGGCTTGATCTCCCGCGTCTTCGCGGGGCGCCTGGCCTGGACCTGACGGGCGTAGGCCTGCTGCTTGGCCAACGATACGGCGCTCAGGTTCCAGTCCTGGGCACCGAGCTCCTTCAGGTAGCGGACCTTGTCGATGGTTTCGGTAAGAGTGCCGGGGCCGTGACGCTTCGACGGGGTCTTCAGCCACTCCAGGTGCGTCGTGTCGGTGCCTGGCCGAGCGCTGTATGCGGCGGCGACAACTTTCTGGGCCGCTGCCGGCGGCACGGCGGCATTGACCGCGCCGAGGATCTGCGACTCTACCGCTGCAAATGCGACACGAGCCCAGTCCTGCAGGCGGCGCGCTCCTGGGATCAGGATGCGCCGCGTGAACAGCCAGTGGCTGGCCGACTGGACCAGGTCATCGGCGTGGGACACGTCGGCAGCTTGGGCCAGCAGGGCCGCTGTGAGCGCCGCTTCGTCGTCGACTTCAAGCTCGCGCAGGCCCAAGTAAGTCTTGGCCCATAGCTGGTGCTTGGAGAGCGTCTGCCGGCGCTTGTAGATCGACCGCAGGCTGGCGATGGACGGCGGCGACACGGCCAGGACCTGGGCGGTGTGTCGCAGGAGGTTTCGGGGGAGCACGTTGAAACCGTCAAGCGGTCGGCCGGCCACGCGCATGAACATAAGCATCAGCGCCGCGGGCAGGCGGTGGTCGCTGCGGAACTGCTCCCGGACGGCCGCCACCTCCGCTGACGTGAGCGTGAAGAACTGCTCCCGGTCGAACTCACTAAGGCGAGGCGGCAAGGCCTCCTGGCCGACGAAGCGCAGGGCGAAGGCGGGCATGGCGGTGGTCAGCGGCAGGGGGGCGGTCAATGTACCGCCACGGCCGCCGCCAAGGCAGTCGGGCGCTCATCTTGCGAGGGTGGCGCCCGCCGGGAACCCGCATGGATACTGGGTTTCAGGCGAAAGCGCACCAATCTACTGAGATGGACCCGACGCCCCCCTTCGGGGAGACTGCTTGCCCCTTCGTTTTGTATCGGCATGGAGGCCCGTCATGGAAGTCGACGTTCTCGGTATCGATCTGGCCAAGCGTGTGTTCCAACTC
>JBOFCR010000128.1:0-13824 GCA_051646165.1 Pseudomonas sp.
AATGCCTGTTCGGCCAGCGCACTCAGCGGAGCCAGGCAGCCCAGAAGCAGAGCCAACAGCCAAGCGCGCATGTCCGTTCCTCCTCAGGCCAGACCCCAAACCAGCAGTTGCATCGTCAGCCAGGCAAACACCCCGGCCAGTACATCGTCGAGCATGATGCCGACACCGCCATGCACATGCCGGTCAATCCAGCTGATCGGCCAGGGCTTGAGGATGTCGAACACGCGGAACACTACAAAGCCTAGCAGCAGCCAGTACCAGCCTGCGGGCACCAGCCACAGGGTGATCCACATGCCGACCATCTCGTCCCAGACGATGCCTTCGTGGTCGTGTACGCCCATGTCCTCGGCCACCCGGCCGCAGACCCAGAAGCCGAATAGCATGGTGATGCCGAGCATCAGCCAGTACCCCCAGTCCGGCAGCAACTGCCACAACGGAATAAAGGGCAAGGCCACCAGCGAGCCCCAGGTGCCCGGCGCCTTGGGCATCAGCCCGGAGCCGAAACCGAAGGCCAGGAAATGCCAAGGATTGCGCCACACCCGTGGTGGCACCTTTACCAGTTCAGTCACCCGCACTCCCGAAATGTTGATAGCCCGCACGTGGCGGATTGACGATGCGGCCCGCCGCATCGAGCAGTTGCACGCCCGCACCCGGCAGGGCCCGACCGATTACCGTGGTGGCCGGCCAGGCGGCCTGCACAGCCGGCAGATATTCAGCCGGCAGAGTAAACGCCAGCACATAGTCGTCGCCACCGGCCAGCGCACAATCGCGTGCAGCCGTTCCGGCAAGCGCCTGCAACGCGGGCGACAACGGCAAGCGCGCCACCTCGATCTGCAGGGCCAGACCTGAGGCCGTGGCGATATGCCCGCAATCGGCCAGCAGGCCATCGGAGATATCCAGCGCCGCCGTGGCCTTGCCGCGCAGCAGCAAGCCCAGAGTAAGCTGCGGCTGCGGCGCCCAGTAGCGCCGCAGCAGATAGTCAGCCTGCTCGCCCTGTTCCTGGCGCTGGCCCAGCACCAGCGGCAAGGCCCCCGCCGCATCGCCCAGTTCGCCGCCGACACACAGCAAGTCGCCCGCCTGCGCGCCGCGACGGGTCAGCGCCTGGCCGGCCGGCACCCGACCGAACACCGTCACGGTCAGGCTCAGCGGGCCACGCGTGGTATCCCCGCCGACCAGCGCCAGGCCGCAGTTCTGCGCCATCTGTGACAGGCCATGGGCAAAACCCTGCAGCCAGGCTTCGTCCGCCTGCGGCAAGGTGATGGCCAGGGTGAAGCCGAGTGGCGTCGCGCCCATGGCCGCCAGGTCGCTGGCCGCCACCGCCAGCGCGCGCTGGCCGAGCAGGAAGGGATCGGGGGAATGGGGAAAATGCACGCCGGCGACCAGGGTGTCGGTGGACACCGCCAGTTGTTCGCCGGGTGACAATTGCAGCAGGGCGCAGTCGTCGCCGATACCCAGGGCGACTCCTTCGGCCGCCTGCGCACAAGGCGCGGCGGCGAAGAAGCGGCGGATAAGCTCGAACTCACCCATCCGTTTACAGGCCGATCAGCGCTTGTGGGCGCTGACTTCGGCGGCGCGCAGGGTCGGCGCCAGCTTGTCCAGCACGCCGTTGACGAACTTGTGTCCGTCGGTAGCGCCGAACACCTTGGCCAGCTCGATGCCTTCGTTGATCACCACGCGGTAAGGCACGTCGACCCGGCTGCGCAGCTCCCAGGTGGACAGGCGCAGGATGGCCAGTTCGACCGGGTCCAGCTCGTCCAGGGCGCGATCCAGACAAGGCGCGATAACCTCGTCGATCTCGGTCTTCTGGGTGGCCACACCGACGAGGATCTCGTGGAAGTAACCGCCGTCGACGCCGCTGAAATCGTTATCGACGCGGAACTGCGCTTCGATCTCGTTCAGCGACTGACCAGCCATGTGCCACTGATACAGGGCCTGCATGCCCAGGCTGCGAGCCACGCGACGGGTCGCGATCTTGCCCTTGGCCTTGGGTTGCGGCTCGTCCTGGCTGTCGTCGTGGTTAAGGCTCACTTGGCCTCCAACTGCGCCAGCAGACTGACCATTTCCAGAGCGGACAGGGCAGCTTCGGCGCCCTTGTTGCCGGCCTTGGTGCCGGAGCGTTCGATGGCTTGTTCGATGGAGTCGACGGTCAGCACGCCGAAGGACACCGGCACGCCGTATTCCATGGACACCTGGGCCAGGCCCTTGGTGCACTCGCCGGCAACGTATTCGAAGTGCGGGGTACCGCCACGGATTACTGCACCGAGGGCGATGATCGCGGCGAACTCGCCACGCTGGGCGACCTTCTGGGTAACCAGCGGGATTTCGAAGGCACCCGGGGCACGGATGATGGTGATGTCGCTTTCGCTCACGCCGTGGCGAACCAGGGCGTCAACCGCGCCACTGACCAGGCTTTCGACGACGAAGCTGTTGAAGCGGCCGACCACCAGGGCATAGCGGCCTTTGGGGGCGATGAAGGTACCTTCGATAGTCTTCAGGGTCATGGGCGAGTCTCAGTCTGTATAAAGAGCCGGGCCGCCCGCAGGCGCCCCGTAGGTATCTAATGTAGAACGAAGAAGCGGGCCGTGCGCAGGCTGCGCTCGGCCCGGACGATCATTCAGCGGGCAGGTATTCTACTACTTCCAGGTCAAAACCGGATATCGCGTTGAACTTCATCGGCGAGCTCAGCAGGCGCATCTTGCGCACGCCGAGATCACGCAGGATCTGCGAACCGGCACCCACGGTGCTGTAGGTCGTCGGGCTGACCGACTTGCTCTCGGCACCCTGGGTGCGCTCGAGCTGGGCGAGCAGCTCCGGACCGTTGATCGGGTTGCCCAGCAGCAGCACCACGCCACTGCCGGCCCTGGCCACTTCGGCCATGGCCGCGCGCAGGCTCCAGCGTCCCGCCTGCTTGACCAGGAACAGGTCGCGCAGCGGATCGGCGTTGTGCACGCGTACCAGGGTCGGCGTCTCGGCGCAGATGCTGCCCAGGGTCAGGGCCATGTGCACGCTGTCATCCAGAGCATCGCGGTAGCTGACCAGATTGAACTGGCCCAGCTCGCTGTCGATCTTCTGCTCGCTGACGCGCTGCACGGTGCGCTCGTGGATCAGCCGGTAGTGGATCAGGTCGGCGATGGTGCCGATCTTCAGGCCGTGCTGCTCGGCGAACACTTCCAGCTCCGGGCGACGGGCCATGGTGCCGTCGTCGTTCATGATCTCGCAGATCACCCCACTCGGCTCGAAACCAGCCATGCGCGCCAGGTCGCATGCCGCCTCGGTGTGCCCGGCACGGGCCAGCACGCCACCGGGCTGGGCCATCAGCGGAAAGATATGGCCAGGGCTGACGATATCGTCGGCCACTGCATGCTTGGCCACGGCGGCCTGCACGGTACGTGCGCGGTCGGCAGCGGAGATACCGGTAGTCACGCCCTCGGCGGCCTCGATGGAGACGGTGAACTTGGTGCCGAAGCCGGAACCATTGCGCGGCGCCATCAGCGGCAGCTTGAGCAGCTCGCAGCGCTCGCGGCTCATCGGCATGCAGATCAGGCCACGGGCGAAGCGGGCCATGAAGTTGATATGTTCGGCGGTGACGCACTCGGAGGCGATGATGATGTCGCCTTCATTCTCGCGATCCTCGTCATCCATGAGGATGACCATCTTGCCGGCGCGGATGTCTTCGATCAGTTCTTCTGCGGTATTCAGAGCCATTGGGGCCGTTCCTTACTTATTCAGGTAGCCGTGTTCGGCCAGAAAACTCTCGCTGATGCCGGATGCAGTAGGCTCGGCAGCCTTGTCGCCGAGCAGCAGACGCTCCAGATAACGCGCCAGCAGGTCGACCTCGAGGTTGACCTGCCGCCCGGGGCGGTAGTCGGCCATGATGGTCTCGACCAAGGTGTGCGGCACGATGGTCAGCTCAAACTCGGCGCCATTCACCGCGTTAACCGTCAGGCTGGTGCCGTCGACAGTGATCGAGCCTTTCAGCGCGATGTACTTGGCCAACTCGCGCGGCGCGCGAATACGGAACTGGATGGCGCGGGCATTCTCCTCGCGGGAGACGACCTCGCCGACGCCATCGACATGACCGCTGACCAGATGGCCGCCGAGGCGGGTGGTCGGCGTCAGGGCCTTTTCCAGGTTGACCCGGCTGCCCTGCTTGAGGTCGATAAAGGCGCTGCGCGCCAGGGTTTCGCGGCTGACGTCGGCCCAGAAGCCGTTGCCGGGCAGCTCCACGGCGGTCAGGCAGATGCCGTTGACCGCGATGCTGTCGCCCAGTTTCACATCAGCCAGGTCGAGTTTGCCGGTCTCGACATACACGCGCACGTCGCCGCCCTTGGGCGTCAGGGCACGGATGGTGCCGATGGATTCGATTATGCCGGTGAACATGCGTCCTCCCGGTGAGTGTTGCAATGCAGCATGGATGAACTCCTGTTTTGGTCAAAAACAGGGCAATGCCGATCGATAGGGATTTTCGCAGGCGCGGCCGGACGGCGCCCCGGAAGGGAATCCCGCTCTCTCTTTATCCGGACTATACCGTCGGCCCCGGAATCACACCGGGTCTGCTGTCCCTTTCCCGTGGAAAGGCGCTCGCGGGCTAGGCCGAAAGGCCATTACCGCCGGTGGGGAATCACACCCCGCCCTGAGAACGTTGCAGCCCTGGAGGGCTGCGGCATGCTTTTTACCATATTTGCCACGACGGTGCATGGCGGCAGACAAACGCCGGTCGTAGGTTGCGGTTGAGCACAGCGAAGCACAACGGCGGACGGACAAGCAGCGGCACTGTCCCTACCGTCGCTCGTTGGGCTTCGTCGCTACGCTCCTCAACCCAACCTACGCCTTCTTCGGTACCGCGATGATTCGCCAGTCGGCGCCGACCGCGCGGATCTCGCGGATCTCCAGCTCCTGCGCCTCGGCCATGCGCGCCAGCGGCCAATCGAGCAGCGGTCGCGCGCTGGAACCGAGGAACTTGGGGGCAACGAACAGCTGGTACTCGTCGACCAGCCCGGCGCGGGCAAACGCCCCGGCCAGTCGCGGCCCGGCTTCGACCAGCACTTCGTTGGCGCCACGCCCGGCCAGCTCCATCAGCAGCTTGCGCAGGTCGACATGGCCATTGCTGCCCGGCACGGCGAGCAGCTCATGGCCGTCTTCGAGAAAGCGATCACGCGCCGCGGCGGCGGCGCAGGTGGCGACCAAAGCCGGCCCGGTCTGGTAGAAGGGCGCGGACAGCGGCACGCGCAGGCGCCCGTCGACCAGCACGCGCAGCGGCGGGCGGTCGATGGCCAGCGCGGTGAGCTCGGCGCTCAGGCCCAGCTCGTCCGGGCGTACGGTCAGCCGCGCTTGATCAGTAAGTACGGTATCAGCGCCGGTGAGGATTACGCTGGCCCGTGCGCGCAAACGCTGCACGGCGGAACGCGCCTCCGGCCCGGTGATCCACTGGCTCTCGCCGCTGGCCATGGCCGTGCGCCCGTCCAGGCTCATCGCCAGCTTGACCCGCACGAACGGCAGGCCCTGCTCCATGCGCTTGATAAAGCCGGCATTCAACACCCTGGCTTCGGCCTCCAGCACGCCGCTGTGCACGGCGATGCCGGCGTGCATCAGGCGCAGCAGGCCCTTGCCGGAGACTTCCGGATTGGGGTCCTGCATGGCCGCTACCACCCGCGCCACACCGGCGGCGACCAGCGCATCGGCACACGGCGGCGTGCGCCCGTGGTGGCTGCAGGGTTCGAGGGTGACGTAGGCGGTGGCGCCTTGCGCCTGAGCGCCAGCCTGGCGCAGGGCATGCACTTCGGCGTGCGGTTCGCCGGCGCGGGCGTGCCAGCCTTCGCCGACTATCTGCCCATCGCGGACGATGACGCAGCCGACGCGGGGATTGGGATGGGTGGAATACAGCCCCTTGCGCGCCAGCTCCAGCGCGCGGGCCATGAACTGCTGGTCGGGCGCCGCTGCACTCATGCTTTCGACGGCTCGCGGGCCAGGCGGTCGATTTCCTCGCGGAACTCGTTGAGATCCTGGAAGCGCCGGTAGACCGAGGCGAAACGGATATAGGCGACCTCATCGAGCTTCTGCAGCTCGGTCATCACCAGCTCGCCCAGCACCAGCGACTTGATCTCGCGCTCGCCAGTGGCACGCAGCTTCTGCTTGATATGGGCGATCGCCTCTTCCAGGCGCTCGACGCTGACCGGGCGCTTCTCCAGCGCACGCTGCATGCCGGCACGCAGCTTGTCTTCGTCGAACGGTTGGCGGCTGCCGTCCTGCTTGATCAGGCGCGGCATCACCAGTTCGGCGGTCTCGAAGGTGGTGAACCGCTCACCGCAGGCCAGGCATTCGCGGCGGCGGCGCACCTGCTCGCCTTCGGCGACCAGTCGCGAGTCGATGACCTTGGTGTCGTTGGCAGCGCAGAAGGGGCAATGCATGGCGGGAAACGGCCCTGTAAAAAGGTCGCTCATGGTAGCGCATCTCCCCGGCAAGACAAGCCGCGGGCTTTGCGGTATACAGGCGCCCTGCAGAGCGGCCGGATGCGTGCCTGCGCGCTACTCTGCCTGCATACAGCCTGTCGTTTGCCCCCTCGCGTCGAGTCCATCATGTCGATACGCCCCCTGCTGCTGATTACCACTGCCCTGCTGCTGGCTGCCTGCGCCAGCGAGCCAGCCAAACCGGTGGCGCCGCTCGCGCCCACAGCGGTCCCGGTCGCCAAACCGGCCGCCACGCTTGAAGCCCCCCTGCCCAGCCATATGCGCGAGCTGCGCGGCAGCCTGAGCACGCCGCCAACCGGCAGCGAAGTGGAAATGGCCCTGCTGGTGATCGACGAGCGCGACCGCCCGCAGCAACTGCTGGCCAGCCTCAAGCTGGCGGGCACCGGGCAGGACCTGGCCTTCCACCTGCCCTTCAACCCCGAATACTTCCCCGCAGGCGCGCGTGTCGAGCTGCGTGCGCGGGTCAGCCTGTCCGGCCGCCTGATCCAGCACCTGCCGGCGCAGCGCATCCACCAGGCACAGACGCAGAACCTCGGCCCGCTGCGCCTGGTCAGTGCGCCATGAAGGCTCCGGCCATCCTGCAGGACGCCCTGCAACAACTGCTCGGCGACGCGCGCCTGGTGGCGGAAACCCTGCCCGGTACCGACCTCAAGCTGTGGCTGATCGATGCGGCGAACATGGATCGCTGCTTCAGCCCGGAAGAGACCCGGTTGATCCTAGAGGAGCCGCCCTACTGGAGCTTCTGCTGGGCCAGCGGCCTGGTGCTGGCACGCTGGCTGGCCGAGCAGCCCGAGTGGGTACGCGGCAAGCGCGTGCTGGACTTCGGCGCCGGTTCCGGCGTGGCCGCTATTGCCGCAGCCAAGGCCGGCGCCCTGGAGGTGGTGGCCTGCGACCTCGACCCGCTGGCCATCGCCTCCTGCCGGGCGAATGCCGAGCTGAACGGGGTCGAGCTGAGCTACTCGCTGGACTTCTTCGCCGAGCAGGACCGCTTCGACCTGGTCATAGTCGCCGATGTGCTCTATGACCGCGCCAACCTGCCGCTGCTCGATCACTTCCTCAGCCGTGGCCGCGAGGCGCTGGTCGCCGATTCGCGGGTCAAGGACTTCCAGCACCCGCTGTACCAGCGCCTGGGCATGCTCGAAGCCTGCACCTGGCCAGACCTGGCCGAGCCGGCCGAATTCCGCCACGTCAGCCTCTACCACGCCCGGCGCAACTAGCGCCGGCCTTGTATCCAGGCACGTGCGCCCGCATTTATAGTCACACCTCGTTCAAGGCCTCGCGAGCTAGAGAAAAACAAGGCGAAAAAGGCTGAGAAAACGGAGTTTACGAGTTGTAAATGAGCATTCCGAAGCCGTTTTCAACGCAGGTTTACGACGCGCAGCAGGCCGCCCCAACAGAGATTTTTCCATGAGCGACACCCCCTATATCTTCGACATTTCCGGTGCCGCCAGCTTCGAACAGCTGGTGATCGAGAACTCCTTCCACAAGCCGGTGCTGGTGGACTTCTGGGCCGAGTGGTGCGCGCCGTGCAAGGCGCTGATGCCGCTGCTGGCGAAGATCGCCGAGGAGTACCGCGGCGAGCTGCTGCTGGCCAAGGTCAACTGCGACATAGAGCAGGACATCGTGCAGCGTTTCGGCATCCGCAGCCTGCCCACCGTGGTGCTGTTCAAGGATGGCCAGCCGGTCGACGGCTTCGCTGGTGCGCAGCCGGAATCGGCGATCCGCGAGATGCTCAAGCCGCATGTCGCCGAACCGGCGCCACTGGCTGCCGACCCCATGGAAGCGGCGCAGGCGCTGTTCGCCGAAGGTCGTTTCGGCGAGGCCGAAGCCCTGCTGCAGCAGGTGCTGACCGAGAACAACGAGAACGCCGCGGCGCTGATCCTCTACGCCCGCTGCCTGGCCGAGCGCGGCGAACTGGGCGAGGCGGAAACCGTGCTCAATGCGGTGAAGAGCGACGAACACAAGCAGGCCCTGGCCGGCGCCAAGGCGCAGCTGACCTTCCTGCGTCAGGCCGCCAGCCTGCCGGACAGTGCCGAGCTGAAAGCCCGCCTGGCCCAGGACGGCAACGACGACGAAGCCACCTACCAGTTGGCCGTGCAGCAACTGGCGCGCCAGCAGTACGAGGCGGCGCTGGACGGCCTGCTCAAGCTGTTCGTGCGCAACCGCAGCTACGCCGAAGGTATCGCCCACAAGACCCTGCTGCAGGTGTTCGACCTGCTCGGCAACGACCATCCGCTGGTGACCCTGTACCGGCGCAAGCTGTACCAGGCGATCTACTGAGAACCGGTTGACGATCTTTCAGGCACCACAGATTTCCTGTGGCCAGCTGACTTTTCAGGCTATGCACCCATCATGGGTTTGCGCAGGAATGGGGCGGCCGCAGGTCAGGCGAAAACTGTAGGTTGGCGTTGAGCGCAGCGAAGCCCAACGGATCGGGCGCAGGCCTCGTTGGGCTTCGTCGCGCTGCTCCTCAACCCAACCTACAGTTTTGCCCGCCAGCTCAGCCGACCCAGCGATACAGCGGCGCTTCGGCGCCGCTTTCTATTTGTACCTGCGGGCAATGGCGCAGGCGCACCAGCAGGCGCTTGCCCGCCGTCGCGCCGCCGGCCAGCGCCGCCAGCTCGGCGAGCAGTTGCGGCCCCTCCATCACCCCGGCGCGTTGCAGCAGTTCCTGGGCAGCTTGCCACGGGCCATCCTCGGCACGCGGCACCAGCGCGGCACGGGGCGCAGCGGGAGCTTCGACCACCACCGCGTCACGCGGCAGCAGGGCCGCCAGTTGCGCCCAGTCCTCCTGATCCATTTCCACCGACAGATCCACCGGCCAGTCGCCGATCCGCCCCTTGATTCGCAGCATCTTTGCCACTCCCGAACATCAGGCCGCCATGCTGCCATGCATGCAGGGGCTGGCCAACCGCGACAAATAAATGTTACAACATAACCTAACAATTAATTGCCGGAGTTCGATTCATGCGCCGCACCCTGCTCGCCCTGTCTGTTGCCCTGCTGCCGCTGTCGTTTGCCCAGGCCGACAGCCATGAACACGACCATGCCCACGAGGAGCACGGCAGCCTCGGTGCCCATGAACACGGCGTGGCCAGCCTGAATGTGGCGCTGGACGGCCAGACCCTGGAGATCCAGCTGGAAAGCCCGGCGATGAATCTGCTCGGCTTCGAGCACGCCGCCAGCAGCGCGGCCGACAAGGCCACGGTCGCCGCCGCCCGCGCACAACTGGAACAACCCGCCGTGCTATTCAGCCTGCCCGCGGCCGCCCACTGCACACTGGCCGAGAAGACACTGCACAGCCCGCTGTTCGGCGACCATGAGCAGGCCGAAGCCGAGCATGAGCACAGCCATGAGCACGCCGATATCGATGCCGACTACCGCTTCGACTGCAGCGCCCCGGAGCACCTGCAGGCCATCGACCTGACCGTGTTCTTCCAGCAATTCCCGGCCACCGAGAAGCTCAACACGCAGCTGATCGGCCCGAGCGGCCAGCAAGGTGTCGAACTGAACAAGGGCAGCAGCAGCCTGAGCTTCTGATCGGGCCCGGCATCGGCGGGTCGCCCCAGCCGATGCGCGCCCTTCTCTACTCCTCGGCCGGCAGAATCCCTATGCTGTCGGCCTCACCCGACTCGCGGTCCGCCATGCCCACACCCCTGATCGAACTCAACGACCTCGGCTTCGCCTGGCCCGGCCAGGCCGAGTTGCTGGATATCCCCGCGTTTACCCTGCAACCCGGTGAAAGTCTGTTCCTCAAGGGGCCCAGCGGCAGTGGCAAGACCACCCTGCTCGGCCTGCTCGGCGGCGTGCAGCTGCCCGGGCGCGGCACCATCCGCCTGCTCGGCAGCGACCTGGCGCAGCTCTCCGCCGGCGCCCGCGACCGTTTCCGCGTCGACCACACCGGCTACATCTTCCAGCAGTTCAACCTGCTGCCGTTCCTCTCGGTGCGCGAGAACGTCGAGCTGCCCTGCCGCTTCTCCAGGTCCCGCGCCGAGCGCGCCCGCCAGCGCCATGGCAGTTTCGACGCCGCCGCAGCCGCGCTGCTCGAACACCTGGGACTGAAGGCCGAACTGCTGGAGCGCCGTGCCGATGCCCTGTCGATCGGCCAGCAGCAACGGGTCGCCGCCGCCCGCGCGCTGATCGGCCAGCCGGAACTGGTGATCGCCGACGAACCGACCTCGGCCCTGGATGCCGACGCCCGCGAGGCGTTCCTTCAGTTACTGTTCGCCGAATGCCGCGAGGCCGGCGCCAGCCTGCTGTTCGTCAGCCATGACCAGAGCCTGGCGCCACTGTTCGACCGCAGCCTGTCGCTGGCCGATCTGAACCGCGCCAGCAGCGCCGTGGAGGCCTGACATGCACCTGCTGCGCATCGCCCTGGCCAGCCTCAACAACCGCCGTTTCACTGCTCTGCTCACCGTGTTCGCTATCGCCTTGTCGGTGTGCCTGTTGCTGGCCGTCGAGCGCGTGCGCAGCGAGGCGCGCGCCAGCTTCGCCAGCACCATCAGCGGTACCGACCTGATCGTCGGCGCCCGCTCGGGCTCGGTGAACCTGCTGCTGTATTCGGTGTTCCGCATCGGCAACGCCACCAACAACATCCGCTGGGACAGCTTCGAAACCCTGGCCCGGCAGCCGCAGGTGAAGTGGGCGATCCCGCTGTCGCTGGGTGACTCGCACCGTGGCTACCGGGTGCTCGGCACCGATACCGGCTACTTCGACCACTACCGCTACGGCCGCGCCCAGCCGCTGCAACTGGCCGAGGGCAAGCCGTTCGCCGACCTGTTCGAAGTGGTGCTCGGCGCCGAGGTGGCGCAGGCGCTGCACTACAAGCTGGGTGACCAGATCGTCCTGGCCCACGGCGTCAGCACGGTCAGCCTGACCCAGCACGACGACAAGCCGTTCACCGTGGTCGGCATCCTCGCCCGCACCGGCACGCCGGTGGACCGCACCCTGCATATTTCCCTGCAAGGCATGGAAGCGCTGCACGTCGATTGGCAGAACGGCGTGCCGGCCCGTGGCGCCGGCAAGGTCTCGGCCGAACAGGCGCGTCAGCTATTCGGGGCCTGCCCACAAGCGTCACGAGCGCAGGCGGGGCAAGGCGGCAGTGGACGAGGAAGCGCAGTTTACGAGCCGGTAAATGAGCATTCCGAGTCCGCTGCCAACGCCGCCACGCCAAGCGCAGTAGCTTGTGGGCTGGGCCTGCAGCCCAAGGCGATAACGGCGGTGCTGCTGGGCCTGAAGAGCAAGATCGCCACCTTCGCCGTGCAGCGCCAGGTCAACGAATACCGTGGAGAGCCGCTGCAGGCGATCCTCCCGGGCGTAGCCCTGCAGGAGCTGTGGAGCCTGATGGGCGTGGCCGAGAAGGCGCTGTTGGTGGTCTCGCTGTTCGTCGTGCTGACCGGCCTGATCGGCATGCTCACCGCCATCCTCACCAGCCTCAACGAGCGCCGCCGCGAGATGGCCATCCTGCGCTCGGTGGGCGCGCGGCCCTGGCATATCGCCGGCCTGCTGATCCTCGAGGCCTTCGCCCTGGCCGTGGCCGGCGTCGCGCTCGGCCTGCTGTTGCTGTATGCCGGCATCGCCGCCAGCCAGGGTTATGTGCAGGCGCAGTACGGCCTGTTCCTGCCGCTGGCGCTGCCGACTGGCTATGAGTGGAGCCTGCTCGGCGCTATTCTGGCCGCCGCCCTGCTGATGGGCTGCGTGCCGGCCTGGCGCGCCTATCGGCAGTCGTTGGCCGATGGTCTGTCGATTCGTTTATGAGGTAGTCATGCGCGGTTTGCTGCTCGCCCTGCTGTTGTCCTGCATCACCCCGTTATGGGCGGCGCAGCCGCGCGCCCTGACCTGGGTAGAGATGATCCCGCCGGACGCCCCACCGCAGGTGGCGCAGCAGATGCCGCTGCACGACCTCTCGCAGCTGGCCGATGCCCTGGCGGCGGAAGGTGGCCCGGCCGCCGCCCAGCAGTCGCCTGCCGCGCCGGTGGTGCAGGCGCTGGATGGTCAGCAGGTCAAGCTGCCGGGCTACATAGTGCCGCTGGACGTGACCGAGGAAAGCCGGGTGACCGAGTTTCTCTTCGTGCCCTACTTCGGCGCCTGCATCCATGTGCCGCCACCGCCGTCGAACCAGATCGTGCATGTGCGCAGCGAACTGGGCGTGCTGATGGACGAGCTGTCGCAGCCGTTCTGGATCGAGGGCACGCTCAAGGTCGAGGCCAGCAGCAGCGACATGGGCAGCGCCGGCTACCAGATGGAAGCCGAGAAGATCTATCCCTACGAGATGTGAGCACCCGAGTGCGCCAGATTGACGCAGCACAGGTGCTCTACAACACTGCCAGCCATTGAGCTGGGTCAATAAGTGCTCCATCAGGCCTGCTGATAATTCGCTCAGCCAAACACTTACAACTTGATGGAGCACACCATGCACAAGCCCCTGCTGAAGGCTTCCCTTCTCGCCCTGGCCATCGCCGCGCCCGCCGCGCATGCCTTCGAGGCGGGCGACATCATCGTTCGCGCCGGCGCCATCACCGTCGACCCGCACGAAAGCAGCAGCGATATCTGGGTCGGCGCGCTGAACACCGACGTGGCCGGCACCAAGGCCACCCTCGACAGCGACACCCAGCTGGGCCTGAACTTCGCCTACATGGTCACCGACCACGTCGGCATCGAATTGCTGGCCGCCACCCCGTTCAGCCATGACGTCGGCGTTGCCGGCATGCCTGGCGCCTTCGCCGGCCTCAACGGCAAGCTCGGCTCGCTCAAGCACCTGCCGCCGACCCTCAGCGTGGTCTACTACCCGCTGGACAAGCAGGCGGCCTTCCAGCCCTATGTCGGCGCCGGCATCAATTACACCTGGTTCTTCGACACCGAGCTGAGCAGCGACGCCGAAGGCAAGGGCTTCAGCGGCCTGGACATGGACGACTCCTGGGGCCTGGCCGCGCAACTGGGCATGGACTACATGCTCAGCGACAACATTATGCTCAACGCCCAGGTGCGCTATATCGACATCGACACCAAAGGCACCACCAGCTACGGCGGCCGGGAAGTCGAAGTCGACGTGGATGTCGACCCCTTCGTCTACATGGTCGGCCTGGGCTACAAGTTCTAAGAGCCTGTTCAAAGTCTCGCGAGCTAGAGCCAGGCAAGGCGAAATTGGGCGAGGAAGCGCAGTTTACGAGTTGTAAATGAGCATTCTGAGCCCGATTTCAACGCCGCATGGCCGACGCGCAGCAGACGTTGAACAGGTTCTAAGGCTCGCTGGCGGAGTTGTAGGTTGGGTTGAGCGCAGCGAAGCCCAACGCAGGCCAACCGTTGGGCTTCGGCGCTACGCGCCTCAACCCAACCAACGACCGTCGAAGCCAAAAGC
>JBOFCR010000063.1:0-63922 GCA_051646165.1 Pseudomonas sp.
CGCCCCCGCCCCCCCACGACAACAGACCCTAACAGTCAGTCTGGCGAACCTTTGCGCAACTGTACCGGTTCCTCACCCTTCTGCTTGGCCAGAGCGCCGCGCAGGCGAATATTGATCGCCTCGACCGCCAGGGAGAAGGCCATGGCGAAGTAGACGTAGCCTTTCGGCAGGTGAACTTCGAAGGCCTCGGCGATCAGCACGGTACCGACCACGATGAGGAACGACAGCGCCAGCATCTTCAGCGACGGGTGCTTGTCGATGAAGTTGCTGATGGTGCTGGCCGACAGCATCATCACGATGACCGAGATGACGATGGCCGCCACCATCACCGGCACGTGTTGCACCAGGCCGACGGCGGTAATCACCGAGTCCAGGCTGAAGACGATATCGATGATCGCGATCTGCACGATGATGCCCATGAAACCGTAGGCCTTGCCGCCGCCCTGTTGCTCCTGCTCGGCGCCTTCCAGGCTGTGGAAGATTTCCATGGTGCTCTTGAACAGCAGGAACAGGCCGCCGAAGAACAGGATCAGGTCACGCCCGGAAATGCCGTGACCCATGACGCTGAACAGGTCGTTGGTCAGGCGCATCACCCAGGTGATCGACAGCAGCAGCAGGATACGCGTGACCATCGCCAGAGCCAGGCCGAAGAAGCGCGCCTTGGGTTGCTGGGCGGCCGGCAGACGGCTGACCAGGATCGAGATGAAGATAATGTTGTCGATGCCGAGGACGATCTCCAGGGCGGTCAGGGTGAGAAAGGCGACCCAGATTTCCGGGCTCATTAGCCATTCCATGTTATTTGCCTCAGTAGTTTAGTGAATTCGTTCAGTCAGCGGCCTGAGCCAGCTGTTGCTCCAGGCTTTCCAGGTGTTCCAGGGCCGCCATCCAACTCTCTTCCAACGTGCTTTCGCGGCCTTTCAGGCGGGCCTGTTCGGCCAGCAGATCGCGTAATTCATCCTTGCGCGCAGCCTCATAAACGCCGCTGTCGCCCAGGCGCTCTTCGACCTTGGCCAGTTGCTCGTGCAGCTTGCCCAGCTCCTTCTCCAGCTTTTCCGCCTCGCGCTTGTGCGGTGCCAGCTGCTGACGCAGGGCGGCGGCGAGCTGGCGCTGGGCGCGCTTGTCGGTCTTGTCGCCGGCCGGCGCGGCACTGCTTTGTGGCTGCTGACGGGCGCGGAAATCGACCAGCCAGCGCGCATAGTCTTCGAGGTCGCCATCGAACGGCTGCACGCGACCATCGGCGACCAGCAGGAATTCATCGGTGGTGCTTTTCAGCAGATGCCGATCGTGGGAGACCACCAGTACCGCGCCAGCGAATTCCTGCAGGGCCATGGTCAGCGCCAGGCGCATTTCCAGGTCGAGGTGGTTGGTCGGTTCGTCGAGCAGCAACAGGTTGGGCTTGCCCCAGGCGATCAGGGCCAGGGCCAGGCGCGCCTTCTCGCCACCGGAGAAGTTCTGCACCGCCTCGTCGCAGCGCGGGCCACGGAAGTCGAAGCCGCCGAGGAAGTCGCGCAGGGTCTGCTCGCGCTCACCCGGAGCGATGCGCTGCAGATGCAGCAGCGGGCTGGCCTTGGCGTCCAGGGAGTCGAGCTGGTGCTGGGCGAAGTAGCCGATGGACAGGTTCTCGCCACGCGCCAGACGCCCGGACTGCGGCGTGAGTTCGCCCGACAGGGTCTTGATCAGGGTCGACTTGCCGGCGCCGTTGGGGCCGAGCAGGCCGATGCGCGCGCCCGGAACCAGCTGCAGCTTGACCTGTTGCAGCACCACCTTGTCGCCATAGCCGAGCTGGGCGTCGGCCAGATCAAACAGTGGGCTGGAGATCTTGTCGGCCTCGCGGAAGACGAAATCGAACGGCGAATCGACATGCGCCGGCGCCAGCTCTTCCAGGCGTTCCAGGGCCTTGATCCGGCTCTGCGCCTGACGTGCCTTGGTCGCCTGGGCCTTAAAGCGGGCGATGTACTTCTCCATGTGCTCGCGCTGCGCCTGCTGCTTCTCGTACGCCTGCTGCTGCTGGGCCAGACGCTCGGCGCGGGTGCGCTCGAAGGCCGAGTAACCGCCGCGGTAAAGGGTCAGCTTCTGCTGTTCAAGGTGCGCCACATGGTCGACCACGGCATCGAGAAAGTCGCGGTCGTGGGAGATCAGCAGCAAGGTGCCGGGGTAGCTCTTCAGCCAGTCTTCCAGCCAGAGGATGGCGTCGAGGTCGAGGTGGTTGGTCGGTTCGTCGAGCAGCAGCAGGTCGGACGGGCACATCAGTGCCTGGGCCAGGTTCAGGCGCATGCGCCAGCCACCGGAGAAGTCGCCGACGCGGCGATCCATCTGCTCGTTGCTGAAGCCAAGACCGGCCAGCAGCTTGCGCGCGCGGGCATCGGCGGTATAGCCGTCGGCGCTGTCCAGCTCGCTGTGCAGGCGGGCGATGGCGGTCCCGTCGTGGACCGCTTCGGCGGCGGCCAGGTCGCGCTGCACCTGGCGCAGGTGGATGTCGCCATCCAGCACATAGTCCACGGCCAGGCGCTCGAGGTCACTGACCTCCTGCTGCATGTGGGCGATGCGCCAGTCCGGCGGCAGGTTGCAGTCGCCGGCGTCGGGGCCGAGCTCGCCGCGCAGCAGGGCAAACAGGCTGGATTTGCCGGCACCGTTGGCACCGATCAGGCCGGCTTTATGGCCGGCGTGCAGGGTCATCTCGGCGCCTTCGAGCAGGCGTTGCGGACCACGCTGTAGAGTGAGGTTCTGAAGTCGGATCATAATGGCGGCGGAGTCTACCAGCTTCATTCCGCCATCGCCCGGAGAGCCGCATGCCACCTGACCTGTGGAGTTTTGCCAGTTGTTGCTACGCGCGCCCCGGCGTCGAGGCGGCCTGCCTGCAGCTGCAGGCGGCGGGGGCGGATGTCTGCCTGGTGCTGTGTGGATTGTGGCTGGAAGCGCGTGGCGTGGCCTGCGATAAACAGCGCGTGGCGCAACTGCGGAGCATCAGCGAACCCTGGCAACGCCAGGTGGTACGCCCGCTACGGGAATTGCGTCAGGGCTGGCGCGAAGCCGCACAACTCGATGCAGCGCAGCTGCGCTTGCGCGAACAGGTCAAGGCTCTGGAGCTGGAAGCCGAACGCGAACTGTTGCTGCGCCTGGAGCGGCTGGCGGGGAACTGGGCGGGGCAGGACGCTGAACCGGCAGCCTGGCTGGAAGCGCTGGCTGCCGATGCAGGGGTGGAACACCGCGACGCGCTGCAGCTGCTGCGCGTCGCGGCTAGCCAGCTTTAGGCGGTCGCCGGCGGCGTGCTGCCATTGCTGGCGGCAGCCGGAGCCACTGGCGCAGCGGCAGGTGCTGTCGCAGCCGGCTTGGCGGCAACCGGTTTGGCGGCGGCGGGCTTGGCTGCAGGTTTGGCCGCCGGTGCTTTCTTCACTGCCGGTTTGGCCACAGCTTTCACTGCAGGTTTGGCTGCTGGCTTGGCGGCAGGCTTAGCAGCCGGCTTGGCGGTACTGGCCACAGCGGGCTTGGCTGCCGCTGGCTTGGCTGCAGCTTTGACCGGCGCCTTGGTGGCTGGCTTGGCCGCTGGTTTCGCAGCGGGCTTGGCCGCGACTTTGGCAGGGGCAGGTTTGGCGGCGCTGGCGGCGGGTTTCTTCGCCGCTACCGGCTTGGCTGCGGGCTTGGCAGCAGATTTCGCGGCCGGCTTGGCAGCCACTTTGGCCGGTGCCTTGGCCGCTACCGGCTTGGCGGCAGCAACGGGTTTCTTCGCAGCCGGTTTGGCGGCTGGCTTGGCGGCCGGCTTCGCCGCAGGCTTGGCGGCACTGGCAGCAGGTTTCTTGGCTGCCGCCGGCTTGGCTGCGGCCTTGACCGGCGCCTTGGCTGCAGGCTTGGCGACCGGTTTAGCGGCGGCCTTAACAGCAGGTTTTGCCGCAGGTTTTGCGACGGCTTTGGCAACCGGTTTGGCCGCTGGCTTGGCGGCAACCTTGGCGGCCGGTTTGGCGACGACACGTGCGCCCAGCGCCTTGGCGGCGGCCTCACGCACCTTGCCAACGCCCTGGGCCAGTTTCAGGCTTTCCTGGGCATCGCGCTTGAGCTGCACGATGTAGCTGCGCGTTTCCGCCTGGCGACTCTTCAGGGCTTCGAGCAGCTCTTCCAGTTCGGCCACTGCGGCCTTGGCTTTGTCCTGGGCCTTGGCTTTGCCGGCCTTGGCCGCGTCCTGCAGTTTACTGCGGGTTTCATGCAGTTTTTCTTGTGCCTTGCCGCGCTGTTTTTCCAGCTTGGTCAGCAGTTCTTCGGCCTCGACCAGCGCCTGCGAGCATGCCTTTTCCAAATGTTCGAGCAGGCTGTGGGAGAGTTGCTGAAGCAGATGCAAAGGGGTGCTAACGGACTTCTTATTGTTGGTCGGCATGGCGGCCTCCTAACGGACGTTGGTGACCCCATACTAGACGCCTGAATCGCCGGTCGCTAGCCCGGCATTGAGTCGGCGCTGGCAACAGGCATAATCGCCTGCGAATTCACGCGGAGAACCTCTTCATGCTGCGCTGCTCGCTGTTGTTGCTCTGCCTGTTTTCCAGTCCGCTATTCGCCGCCTCGCAAGAGGAAGATATGGCCTACAGCATGGGCGTTCGCCTCGGCGAAAGACTGCGCAGCGAAGTGCCGGACCTGCAGTTGCAGGCACTGCTCGAAGGCCTGCGCCAGGCTTATGGCAACGAGCCGCTGCGCCTCCAGCCCGGGCAGATCGACCGCCTGCTGGAGCAGCATGAAGAGCAGATGAATCGGCAGCTGGACGACCAGCGCCGCACGCAGGCGAGCATCGCCGAAGGCCGTTTTCTCGCCCGCGAAAAATCCCAGTACGGCGTCCGTGAACTGGCCGGCGGAGTACTGGTGCGCGAGCTGCGCGCAGGACAGGGTCACAAGCCATTGGCGAACAACCGGGTGCGGGTCAATTATCGCGGGGAGCTGGCCGATGGCAGCCTGTTCGACCAGAGCGAAGGGCCGCAATGGTTTCGCCTGAGCGCACTGATTCCCGGTTGGCAGACGGCGCTGCTGGCAATGCCGGTGGGGGCGAAATGGCGGGTGGTGATTCCAGCGGCACAGGGCTATGGCCATGAAGGCGCCGGCGACCTGATTCCGCCGGATGCACCGCTGGTATTCGAGGTGGAGTTGCTGGACGTCGCCGACTGAGGCGAGCGTCCAGCCCACGCTCAGAGGGTGGGTACCGCCTGGTGTGCGTGTGAGGTATGCAGCACCTCGATCAGGCAGTCTTCCAGTTCGAAACGCTCATGCAGCAATTGGCCCAGGCGCTTCAGTTCGGTACTCAGAGACGCCGTGTCGCGGCAGTCGCCATTATCGCAGCGATCATTGAAGGCCAGCGCCACTTCGGTAATGGCTTCGATGCGCGGGTAGATCTGCTTGGCCAGATCCAGGCCACGCTGATCACCAAAGGTCTTGGCTTCTGCGGTCAGTTGTTCGTAGACCTCGAAATGCCCGGCGGACACATAGTCGACCAGAATTTCGCAGAAGTGCTGCAGGCCATCGGCACTGGCCGTGGAGATCTGCGGTTTCTCGCTGAGCACTCCGTAGGCACTCACCAGTTCATGGCGCTCCTGAAGCCAGCGGTCGATCAGCTGGTGTACTCCACCCCAACGTTCCTGGGCGTTCTGGCAGCTCTCGAGCATGATGTCCTCACTTCCCTACTGGTGGATGCTGGCGTATTCCGCCCCGAGCCGATTTTTTGGCAACTTGGGCAGCCCCAGAAAAATACCCGGCGAAACGCCGGATTACTGACGAGACGTTGGGCCAGAGTATGCCCGCCCGCCTTTGTCTTCAAGTCACCTTGATCGGGAATTTAGTCGTAGCGGGCGTTTCAGCGCGCAGAGACAGGCGGGAGTGCGGGCACGGCAGAGAAAAGCCGAGCGGGCTGCAAGGCAACATGCGGCTCCAGGCCAGGGCCGGGGCCGCACATCCGGCCAGGGCTATAGCGACGCCGGCAAGGGCAGTTCCGGCAGCGCCTGGCCATTGAGGTGCAGGCTCTCCAGCAGCAGACGGTTGCTCTGTTCCAGCTCGCCCTGGTGCGCCAGCAGACGCGCCAGTTCGATGCAGGCCGGGGCGCTGCGGGCAAACTCCAGGCTGACCTCAAGGTACTCGCGCGCCTTGCCCCACAGCTGGTTCTGCAGGCACAAACGACCCAGGCACAACAGCAACTGCGGATCTTGCGGATGCTGCTTGAGCAGGCCTTCGGCGGTCTGCAGCTGGCGCGCCGGATCGCTGCCGCGCACCTGACCATAGAGGCACACCAGTTGCGGGTCATAGCGCTGCTTGAGCGCCTTGTGCAGCACGCTCTCAGCCTCCTCTTCGGCCCCCAGCGCCTGCAACTGGGCAGCATAGGCAGCCAGTAATTGCGGCTCGGCACGCTGCGCCGAAGAGAGCTGTTGCCAGGCCGCCGTCAGCGGTTGCAACGCCACCTCGCCCTGGTTCAGCCCCGCTGCGCCGGCCGCGCCCAGGCGCGCCGTCCACACCTGCCACTCCAGATCGGCCAGCTCCCCGCTGTTCAGCACCTTGCCCTTGCGCAGCTCGGGCAACAGGTCGAGCAGGGCCGCCCAATCGCCACGAGCCAGCAGCAGGCGTTGCAACTGGCGCAGCACATGGCGGTGCTGCGGATGGCGCTCGCGCATGGCCTGCAGGGTTTCCAGCGCCGCATCCGGCTCGCCACGCGCCTGCTGCAGCTCGGCGTGGGTCAGGGCAATCGCCAGCTCGGCCTGCGGCTGGCGCTGCAGGGCCTTTTCGAGAAAACCATCGCTCTGCTCGTAACGGCCCAGCTTGTTGGCGGCACGCGCCGCGCCCAGGTAATGCAGCAAGGGTTGCCGCTCGCCTTCGGCGGCCCGCTGCAGATGGCGGATGGCCCGTTCCCAGCGCCCTTCGGCAAGATCCAGCAGGCCTTTGTCGGCGGACAGCTGGGCCCGGCGCCCATGATTGCGCCGCGACCAGGGATTGAGCAGGCCGCTGGAAACGCCCAGCAGCTGCCACAGACGGCGCAGGCCCCAGACCAGCAGCCAGGCCAGCCCCGCCAGCAGCAGGAACACCCACAGGCTGGATTCGTAGCGCAGACCCTTCCAGGCGATCAGCACGTAGCCGCTGTGCTCGGCGATCGCCAGCCCCAATAGCGTCGACGCGGCGACGACCAGAAGCAGCAGGAGAATGGCGCGGATCATTGCCCCTCCTCCTCTAGCGCCGGCTCAGGTTCTTCCGGCATCAGCTCGGCCGCTTCGCGTTGCTTGAGGTAGGCCTGCAGGGTGTTGAGCGCCACATCCAGCTTCGGCAGCTCGGCCACCACCGATTGCCCCTGCAGCTCGCCGATACGCTGCTGCATTGCCTGGATCGCGCGGTTATCGCGGTCGAAGTAGTTCTCCAGTACGTCACGAGCGGCCACCAGGGCCTGGCGATAGACCTCCGGCTGGCCATTCAGCGCGCCCCACTGCGCCTGCTCCAGCGCCAGCGCCAGGGTCAGGCGCACCTGCGCCAGGCTCTGCCCGGCCAGTTGCGGACGCACGTCCTGATCGGCGTGCAGGTCAAGGCGCACATAGCGCGACAGCTCGGCCCACAGATCGGCCCAGCGACTGCTGTCACTGGCCGTGACCGTGCTCTCTGTCTCTGCAGGGAGGATGTATTCGGGGGCCAGCATCTGCAGCTGGCCGACCTGATTACGCAGGGCACCCAGCTGCAGGAACAGGCCGCTGCGATCGACCTGCGGCAGACTGCGCAGAGTCTCCAGCACCTTGATCAGCTCGCCACGGGCGGCGAAGGCCTGAGGGTCGTCCTGGGCCCGCAGGATATCGTCAGCACCCTGCACCAGCGCTGTGGCGCTGCTTACGTCCTGCAGCGCGGTGAGGCGCAGCATGGCCAGGCGCAGCAGGTGCTCGGCCTCGGCCAGGCGCCAGTCCTCGCGACTCTTGCCGAGCACGGTGGAAAGGTTCTGCGCCAGGCGCTGCTGCTCGCCCTGCAGGCTCACCAGCAGGTCGCGCTGAGTAGCCAGCTCGGCCGCCGTTGGCAGGCCGGCCAGGCGTTTGGCCACATGCTCTTCGCTGGTCTGGATTCGCGCCTGAGCGGCTTCGCCTGCCTGCCGGAACTGCGCCAGCTGCTGCGCCGCCTGGCCCTGTTGCTGCTGCAACTGCCAGGCGCTCCAGCCGCCAGCGCCCAGGGCAGCCAGGCCCACCAGCAGGGCCAGCCAGGCCGGGCCGCGGCCGCCGGCCTTGACCACGACGGGCCGGGGCGGCTGGTCGGCGGCGGGTTGCGGGGTCTGTTCGCTGATCTGCGGGGCTGTTTCGCTCACGAGTCCTTTTCCTTCGAGTCAGTGGGCCGGCGCCGGATGGGCGCGCAAAGCCGCCAGAACAGCCGCAGCACTGGCGCCGCGACAATCGATGACCTGCCATGCACCCGCCGCGCGGGCCAGTTCGGCCACCCGCGGACTGGGCACCAGCAAGGGTAGCCGAGCCAGCTCCGCCCAGGCATCGGCAGCCAGCTGGCGGAGATGGTCCAGGCCTTGAGCGCTACTGACCAGCAGCGCATTCAGCCGTGCTTCGGCAATCACCTGCGCCAGCGTACCGCTAGGGTATTGAGGCCGCACACGGCGATAGAGTTCCAGATAGTCCACCGCCACGCCACGCTGGCGCAGGGTTTCGGCAATCAGTTCACGGCCACCCTCGCCACGCATGATCAGCACCCGCGGGCTCGGTACCTGCAACGCCGCGCTCAGTTGCGGCAGCGCCAGCAGCGCCTCGCTGTCATCGCCCGCACTCGGGCAGCTGGCTTGCAGGCCATGGGGCTGCAGGTACTGGTCGAGAACCTGTGCGGTGGCGGCGCCGACGCTGAACCAGCGCGGCGCGGTCGGTGGCTGTGCACAGTGGCGGGCGAGCAGGGCGAGGCCCAGGCGCGCCGCCGGTTTGCTGACCACTATGACGGCACAGTAGTGCTGCAGATCTCGGACGGTAGCGCGCTGCGCGGGCGTCTCGGCCAGCGCTTCGGTCTCCAGCAGCGGCAGGCTGCGGCTGAACACCCCGGCCTCGGCCAGTGTCGCGGCCAGGGCCTCGCACTCGGTGGCGGGGCGGGTCAGCAGCAGGCGCCAGCCCGTCACTCGGCAGCGGCCTCGCCGTAGACTGCCTTGAGAATGGCTTCCGCCCCCTGGGCCAGCAGCTGCTCGGCCACCTGCACGCCGAGTGCCTCGGCGCTATTGGCCACGGCACGCCCTTCAGCCCGCAGCAGCTGGCCGCCATCGGGCTGACCGACCAGGCCGCGCAGCCACAGCTGCTCACCTTCGAGCAGGGCGTAGCAGGCAATCGGTACTTGGCAGCCGCCGTTGAGGTGTTTGTTCAGCGCGCGCTCGGCGGTCACCCGCAGGGCGGTGTCACGATGGTGCAGCGGCGCCAGCAGGGCATGGATCTCACTGTCGGCACTGCGGCACTCGATGCCCACCGCGCCCTGACCACCGGCCGGCAGGCTGTGCTCGACGCTGATCGAGGAACGGATACGCTCTTCGAAACCGAGGCGGATCAGCCCGGCAGCAGCGAGGATGATGGCGTCGTATTCGCCGGCATCCAGCTTGGCCAGGCGGGTGTTGACGTTGCCGCGCAGGAACTGGATTTTCAGGTCCGGGCGACGCGCCAGCAACTGGGCCTGGCGGCGCAGGCTGGAGGTGCCGACCACGCTACCGGCCGGCAGCTCGTCGAGGCTGGCGAAGGTGTTGGAGACGAAGGCATCGCGCGGGTCTTCACGCTCGCAGATGCAGAACAGCCCAAGGCCCTCGGGGAAGTCCATCGGCACATCCTTCATCGAATGCACGGCGATGTCGGCCTCGTTCTCCAGCAGGGCAGTTTCCAGCTCCTTGACGAACAGACCCTTGCCGCCGATTTTCGCCAGCGGCGCGTCGAGCAGCTTGTCGCCGCGACTGACCATAGGCACCAGGCTGACGATCAGGCCGGGATGGGCCTCTTCCAGGCGGGCTTTGACGTATTCGGCCTGCCACAGGGCCAGGGCGCTTTTGCGGGTGGCGATGCGAATTTCGCGGGACATGATCACTTCCGGAAACAGAACTGCCGGGAATGATAACAGGCTGGGCCGGCTCGGGGCGGCACCGGATTGCCGCGCCTGGCAACCCGGAGCGACCCGGACCTAGAGGTTATGCATCAGCTTGCGCACGCCGGCCACATGCCGGCGGCTGACGGTCAGCGCCTCGCCCCCCATGCCCTTGAGGAACAGCTGGAAGTGGCCCAGCGGGGTGCGCTGCAGGCGCTCGATGCGCTCGCGGGCGACCAGGGCGTTGCGGTGGATGCGCACGAAGCGGTCGCCGAATTCGTCTTCCAGGGCCTTCAGCGGTTCATCCAGCAGGACTTCACCGCCCTCATGGCGCAGGGTCACGTACTTGTGATCGGCGATGAAGAAGATCACATGCTCCAGCGGGATCAGCTCGATGCCTTTGCGCGTGCGCGCACTGATATGGCTGCGCGGGCCGCTGCCATTGGCACCGGCTGGGCGGGTCAGCGCCGCCAGCTGCACGCGGTTGGGTCGCTCGGCCTTCTTCAGCGCTTCGGCCAGGGCCTCCGGGCGTACCGGCTTGACCAGGTAACCGACCGCACTGACCTGGAACGCCTCGAGGGCGAACTCGTCATGGGCGGTGCAGAAGATCACCGCCGGCGGTGCCTCGCGCTCGCACAGCTTGGCCGCCACCTGCAGGCCGTCGAGGCCGGGCATGCGGATATCCAGCAACACCACGTCGGGGCGCAGGCTGTCGATCAGGGCCAGGGCCTCTTCACCATTACTGGCCGCGGGCTCGAGGACACGATAACCCTCGAGTTCGCCAACCAGTCGGCTGAGGCGCTCGCGGGCAAGGGGTTCGTCATCGACGATCAGCACATTCATATTGCTCGGGCTTCCTGCGTGAGTCTCGAACAAGGATAGCGTAGACAGGTGAAGTGGCGCCCGTCACGGCGATCCACGCTGAGACTAGCCCGCGGCCCGAAAAGTGCCGCCAGGCGTGCATCAATGTTCACCAATGCCTGATGGGTGCCGCGCGACGGCTGTTGCTCGGCGCCCGCCTCATAGGGGTTGCTCACACAGAGCTGGAATACCCCGTCTGCATACTGCGCCTCGACCCGCACCAGACCGCCCTCGATGCGCGGCTGGATGCCATAGATCAGGGCATTTTCCAGCAGCGGCTGCAAAGTCAGTTGCGGGATCGGCAAATCATCCGGTACTGCGTCCACCTGCCAATCCAACTGTAGCCGTTCGCCGAGACGATATTGCTCAATCGACAGATATCGTTTGGCCAGTTCCAGCTCTTCACGCCAGGGCACCAGGGTTCCGGGCTTGGCCAGACTGGCGCGGAACAGATCGGAAAGATCGAGCACCGCCTGCTCGGCCTTGTTCGGGTCGATCACCACCAGGCTGGCGATGCTGTTCAGGCTGTTGAACAGAAAGTGCGGGCGGATGCGCGCCTGCAGCGACTCGATGCGCGCCCGCAGCTCGGCCTGCTGCTGCCGGCGCCACTGACTCTGCAGGTAGAAATAGCGCAGCAGCAGGGCCGACATGATCAGGCTGATCAGCCCGTGGCGCAGGTACAGGTTGACCTCGCCACTGCGCGGCAGGGGGCCGCCCAGCTCGAAGTAATCGGCCACTGCGGTGCAGATCAGGGCCAGGCCGACCACGATGGCGCAGCACAGGCAGCCGGCCAGTGCCGCACGCAAACGCGCCAGCCACGGCCGCAGGCGGCACAGCAAGGCGGCAGAGAGCAGCACTATCCATTGCACGAACAGCGAGGTCAGGGCCAAGCGCACCCAGTTGAAGCCCGGCAGCATCGGCTCGGCCAGCACTAGCACCAGCACCAGCAGCTCGGCCAGCAGCACCATGCTCAGCAGCGCCTCGGGCAGGCACAGTTCCGGCAGGAAGAAGTCGTCGTCCTGGGCGAGCAGGCGCCCTTTGTTGAACCATTCGATACGCATCCGGGCAGTTTCCTTGTGCGCCCCGCAGCCGGCAAGCCAGAGCGCTCCGGCCGGGCGAAATGAGTGGCCAAAGGGTCATCTGGACAGCAAAAGTGTGAGCCCGGCGACAATTTGCCACCGACCATAGGACCTGTTCCCGCTTCGTTCGCGAACCGCGTTGCTGCGTCAAATCGCACCAGGCTAGGCGCGGGACGCAGGGAATGGTGATCCCTTGCCAAGTCCCGCAAAGCCGCATGGCGCGATTTGGCGCGCAACCCGCAGGGACGGGACAGTATTTGCGCGGAACGTCGTTACTCGACAGCTCATTTGGATCACCACACTTCGCGTCTCGCGCCTAGCTCCGCGCAAATACTGGCTCCGTCGCGGCCGTGAACGAAGCGGGAACAGGCCCTGGTGACCGGTTTTCCCGGCAACGCTGTTATTATCGGCACACTTTGTCCGTTTCGCAGGCGCGCGCCTGCCTTTCCCGCGAGTTCTGCCATGAGCACCGAGAAGACCAACCAGTCCTGGGGCGGCCGCTTCAGCGAGCCAGTCGACGCCTTCGTCGCCCGCTTCACCGCCTCCGTCGAGTTCGACAAGCGCCTCTACCGCCACGACATCATGGGCTCCATCGCCCACGCCACCATGCTGGCCAAGGTCGGCGTGCTGACCGATGCCGAGCGCGATGCCATCGCCGCCGGTCTCAAGCAGATCCAGGGCGAAATCGAGGCCGGCCAGTTCGACTGGCGCGTCGACCTGGAAGACGTGCACATGAACATCGAGGCGCGTCTGACCGACCGCATCGGCGTCACCGGCAAGAAGCTGCACACCGGCCGCTCACGCAACGACCAGGTGGCCACCGATATCCGCCTGTGGCTGCGCGACGAGATCGACCTGATCCTCAATGAGATCACCCGCCTGCAGCAGGGCCTGCTGGGCCTGGCCGAGGCCGAAGCCGACACCATCATGCCCGGCTTCACCCACCTGCAGACCGCCCAGCCGGTGACCTTCGGCCACCATCTGCTGGCCTGGTTCGAGATGCTCAGCCGCGACTACGAGCGCCTGGTCGACTGCCGCAAGCGCACCAACCGCATGCCGCTGGGCTCGGCCGCGCTGGCCGGCACCACCTACCCGATCGCCCGCGAGATCACCGCCGAGCTGCTGGGGTTCGACCAGGTGGGCGGCAACTCGCTGGATGGCGTGTCCGATCGCGACTTCGCCATCGAATTCTGCGCCGCCGCATCCCTGGCGATGATGCACCTGTCGCGCTTCTCCGAAGAGCTGGTGCTGTGGACGTCCGCGCAGTTCCAGTTCATCGACCTGCCGGATCGTTTCTGCACCGGCTCCTCGATCATGCCGCAGAAGAAGAACCCGGACGTACCGGAGCTGGTACGCGGCAAGACCGGCCGGGTGTTCGGTGCACTGATGGGCCTGCTGACCCTGATGAAGGGCCAGCCGCTGGCCTACAACAAGGACAACCAGGAAGACAAGGAACCGCTGTTCGACGCCGCCGATACCCTGCGCGACTCGCTGCGAGCCTTCGCCGACATGGTGCCGGCGATCAAGCCCAAGCACGCGATCATGCGTGAAGCGGCGCTGCGCGGTTTCTCCACCGCCACCGACCTGGCCGACTACCTGGTACGCAAGGGCCTGCCCTTCCGCGACTGCCACGAGATCGTCGGCCACGCGGTGAAGTACGGCGTGCAAAGCGGCAAGGATCTGGCCGAGATGAGCCTGGACGAACTGCGCCAGTTCAGCGCGCAGATCGACGACGACGTGTTCGCCGTACTGACCCTGGAAGGCTCGGTCAACGCCCGCGACCATATCGGTGGCACGGCGCCGAACCAGGTGCGCGCCGCCGTGGCACGCGGCAAGCAGCTGCTGGCTAGCCGCTGATCCGCTACGAGCCGGGCACCTTATGCCCGGCTCTTTCAAGGAAGAAACAATGTCCCTGCATATCCGCTCCGCCAACGCCGACGACGCCGAGCTGATCCTGCGCTTCATCCTCGATCTAGCCATCTTCGACAATGCCGAGCACGAGGTGAAGACCGATGCCGCCGGCCTGCGCGACAACCTGTTCGGCGCGAATTCGACCACCTACGCCCTGATCTGCGAGAAGGACGGCCAGCCAATTGGCTACGCCGTGTACTTCTTCAACTTCTCCACCTGGCTGGGCAGGCATGGCCTGTACCTGGACGACCTCTACGTCGCGCCCGAGCACCGCGGCTGCGGTGCCGGCAAGGCACTGCTGCAATACCTCGCACGTCTCGCTGTGAGCCGCGACTGCGGCCGCTTCGAATGGCTGGTGCTGGACTGGAACCAGCCGGCGATGGACTTTTACCAGTCGTTCGGCGCCCGCCCGCTGGGCGACTGCATCCCCTACCGCCTGACCGGCCAGGCCCTGCTGGACTTCGCCGCCGGCTAAGCCGGCTGACGCCTCAGCACCTGTTCACGATCGTTCTGTGGTTCCAGCCTGATGCCCAGTGGCTGGCAACCGCTGAGCCCGTAGGCGGGGTTAGCCACGCATGCCATTGCCCATGCGTACCGCGCAAGCTCGGTGCGGCGTAACCGGGGATGCACAGATTCCGTGGCCCCGCTGCTGGGTTACCGGTCCCCAGGCTTGAACAGCCTGGTTGGCGGCTAACCCAACCTAGGTTTCGAGGCCGGCATCATCGAAGAACCCGAAAAGATCGTACACAGGTTCTCAGGCCTTGCTCTTCAGGAAGGCCATAAAGTCGGCCATACCGGCTTCTTTCTGCGCAGCGATCATCTGCACATGCGGGTTCTGCTGCAGCCGTTCCAGCAACGCGCGAGCGGCAGGAAAGTCCTCCAGCAGGTCGAAACCGAGCACCTTCGCCACCGCGCTGGCCAGATCGATGCTGTAGAGGAAGTACAGGTCCGCCAGGCTGAACTGCTCGCCGGCCACGAATGGCGCAAAGCGGCCATGCCGCTTGAGCGTGGCGATGCCGGCCTGCAGATCGGCGCGCGCCTTGTCCTGGATCGCCGGTTCCACCGGGTTGCGGAAGAACACCTGCGCATAGCAGCTGCGCGCCGGCAGCTCGATATACAGCTCGATCTCGCGCATCAGCGCCCGCACCTGGGCCCGCGCATAAGGTTCAGCCGGCAGCAGCGGGCGGCCTTCACCGAGCTCCTCCAGGTAGTCGAGGATCGCGCTGGTCTCGCTGATGTAACCGTGCTCGGTCTGCAGCACCGGCACCTTGCCGCGCGGGCTGATGGCGAGGAAATCTGGCGACTGGTTGCCGTAGACGGTGGCGGTCTCGAAGGCCAGGCCCTTTTCCAGCAGGGCCAGGTGCACCATGTTGTAGTAATTGCTGACGGCGAATCCGTGAAGTCTGAGCATGAGTCTGTACCGCAGGCAGGGAAAGCACTGTTATAGCGCGCTGACGCCTAGCTTGCAGGATCAATCAGGCCGCTGAATGCCCCGCACACGGCCAGGCATGGCAAACTGCCGACCTGCCACCGAGGAATCCCCATGAGCGAACACGACGACAGCGAAGAAGAAGCCTTCGCCGAAGAAACCCTGATCCAGGCCATCGAGAACCAGCTGGAAGCGGACAACCCGCCGGCGGCCAAGGCGGTTTACAACAAGCTGACCCTGGTCGGCTACGAGCGAGAGGAAATCCTCCAGCTGATGGCCCTGGTGCTGGCCCACGAGATCGACGCCATGCTGCGCGCCGATCGCGCCTTCGACAGCGCCTGGTACGAACAGGCCCTGCGCGCCCTGCCGGAGCTGCCCGCAGAAAACTGAGGTTTCTTTGACCAAGGTCTATTCCGTATACCCAGGCCACACTGTTAAGTTGGCCTGACCAACGGGTCGGGGAGGCACCTTGGACAACCCTCTACGTCTTCGGTCGCAGCTCTGCCGGCTGCTCGTCCTGCCCTGCCTGTGCCTGTGCCTGTGCCTGCCGCTACTGGCGCGTGCCGACGAGGTGGTGCGCATCGGTGCCGAAGACGACTGGTACCCCTTTACCGCCTACCGGGCCGGCCAGGTCGTCGGCCTGTCGGCGGATATCGTGCGCGCCGCTTTCGCCGCCAGCGACACGCGCATCGAGCTGCAGCCCTACCCCTATTCGCGCTGCATGGAGCTGACCCGCACCGGCCAGCTGGCCGGCTGTTTCAACACCTCGCCGGACGCGCGCATCCGCAGCGAATTCCGCCTGCCGCAGGAAGCCCTGTTCAGCGACGACATCCTGCTCTGGGCCAACCACGACCAGGCCACCCCTGTCACCGACCTGGCCCAGCTGGCCGGCCGCCGAGTGGCAGTGACCATCGGCTACGAATACGGCACCGCGTTCGACAGCCTGCAGAACATCCAGCGGGTTCCCGTGCGCCGCGACTACAACGGCTTTCTCATGCTCCAGCATGGCCGCGTCGACTTCATCGCCGCCTACCGCGGCACCGCCCGCGCGCTGTTCAAGGAGCACGTGCAGCTGGCCCGGCAGTTCCGCCCGGTCGCCACCCTGCACCAGCCCCAGCTGTACCTCAGCTTCTCCCGTTACCACCCGCAGGCCGAGGCGCTGCTGCAGCGTTTCGACCAGGGCATGCGCACGATCAAGGGCAACGGCCGCTACCAGCAGATACTCGAGCAGTGGCAGCATCAGCAGGCGGCAGACTGAGCCGTGCCCGCTACACTGCGGTAGGGCCTCTTGACGTTCCGACACGCGCCGCAACGCCGACAGACCCTAGCCCCACAACAAGAAACCGGAGTCCCCATGGCCTATACCCCCGAACTGGTTGCCGAGCTGGAAATCCTCGCCCTGTACAACCTCGACAACGTGCAGGAAGGCATCAAGGTGCATAACAACGCCACCTCGAAATGCCAGGCTGCCATTACCCGCCTGCATCAGAAAGGCCTGGTTACCCAGGCCGATGGCGGCTACCTGACCAGCCTCGGCCTGGATGCCGCCGAGCATGCCCAGGCCCTGCTGACCATCCTCACCCCGCAACACGCCTGAGAGCCTGGTTACGATCTTTTCCAGTTCTTCAAGGATGCCCCCAGCCTCGGAATGCAGGCTGGGTTAGCCGCCAACCGGCTGTTCAAGCCTGGCAACCAGGTTGGCGGCGGCGTAACCCAGCAGCGGAGCCACGGAACCCAGCCCCAGCCACCTGGGCGCTCAGACTGAAACCACAAAAAGATCGTGAGCAGGCTCTAAGACGCGCTAGCAGCCCCACCTTCCCGATCATTCTCCGCACCACCCCAGCTCCACTCACTCTACTCGCCCCGAGCGACCACGCTACAGTCACCCCGCAGTCATGCCGATACAGCAGACAAGCCCCTGCCGAAGCAGCGCAGCGGCTGGTAGGCTTGCCTCATTCATCGAGTCGAGTAGTCCATGACCCGCACCCTGGAAATCCGCCCGGACATCAACGACGGCATCGACCGCAAGGTGCTGGCGCAGTTGCGCGCGCGGTTCCTCAAGGTCAACGACGGCCGTCTGCAACGAGCCACCCAGGCCCTGTCGACACGCCAGCAACTGGTCCTCAAGCTGTTGCCGCTGCTGTTCCATGTGAACCACCCGCTGCTGCCGGGCTATGTCTCCGCCGCCACCCCGGCCGGGCTGTCCGGCTTCGAGCCAGATGACGCGCTGCTCGCCGAGGCCACGCGCCTGACCCGCTCTTTTTCCTACAAGCCACGGCGCGGCAACCCGCCGCTGCCGATCCACGGCCTGTTCCTGATGGGCAGCCTGGGCACCGTGGCACAGGCCGAACAGAGCGACATGGACCTGTGGGTCTGCCATGACCCGCACCTGCCCGCCACTGCAGTGGCCGAGCTGCAGAAGAAGTGCAGCCAGCTGGAAGCCTGGGCCGCCACCCTCGGCGCCGAGGTGCACTGCTTCCTGATCGACCCGGCGCGTTTCACCATCGGCGACCGCGAGGCCCAGCTGACCTCGGACGATTGCGGCACCACCCAGCACTACCTGCTGCTCGATGAGTTCTACCGCACCGCCATCTGGCTCGGCGGACGCACGCCGCTGTGGTGGCTGGTGCCGGTGTACGAGGAGGCCAACTACAGCGGCTACACCCACGCCCTGCTGAGCAAGCGCTTCGTGCGCGCCGAGGACGTGCTGGACCTCGGCCACCTGGCGCGCATCCCGCCGGGCGAATTTATCGGCGCCGGCATGTGGCAGCTGTTCAAGGGCATCGAGTCGCCCTACAAGTCGGTGCTCAAGCTGCTGCTCACCGAGGTCTATGCCAGCGAGCATCCACGAGTCGAATGCCTGAGCCTGCGCTTCAAGCAGGCGGTGTACGCCGGGCGCCTGGAGCTGGACGAGCTCGACCCCTACATAGTGGTGTACCGCCGCCTGGAGGAATACCTCACCGCGCGCGGCGAGCTGGAGCGCCTGGAGCTGATCCGCCGCTGCCTGTACCTCAAGGTCAACAAGAAGCTCAGCACACCGCCGCGTCACCGCAGCAAGAGCTGGCAGCGCCTGCTGCTCGAACGCCTCACCGGCGAATGGCGCTGGAGCCCGCGCGAGCTGGCGATGCTCGACAGCCGCAGCCAGTGGAAGGTGCGTCAGGTCAGCGCCGAACGCCGCGCGCTGGTCAACGAGCTGACCTACAGCTACCGCTTCCTCTCGCAGTTCGCCCGCAGCGAACAGACCGGCAGCCAGCTCAACAGCCGCGACCTCGGCGTGCTCGGCCGGCGCCTGTACGCGGCCTTCGAGCGCAAGGCGGGGAAGATCGAATTCATCAACCCGGGCATCGCCCCGGACCTGGCCGAAGACACCCTGACCCTGGTCAACAGCCCCAGCCCGGAGGCCGAGGGCGAGACCCAGTGGGCGCTGTACAACGGCAGCCTGAACGGCCAGGAATGGCCGGACTTCGCCCCGCTCAAGCGCGCCCGCGAGCTGATCGAACTGCTCGCCTGGTGCCACCGCAACGGCGTGATCGACAGCAGCACCCGCCTGTCGCTGCACCCGGGCAGCAGCGACCTCAGTGAGTTCGAGCTGTCCAACCTGCTGAGCAGCCTGCAGCAGGCGGTGCCGCTACCGCTGCCACCGGTGGCCGAGGACGCCCTGCTGCACGCCGCCGAGCCGGCCGACGTGCTGTTGCTGGTCAATGTCGGCCTCGATCCGCTGAAGTCGCACAGCCAGCTCAACGTGCACATGACCAGCGGGCGCACCGACTCGCTGGGCTACTCGGGCGTGCGCGAGAACCTGGTGCTGACCCTCGACCAGCTCAGCCTGAACAGCTGGAACGAGCTGCTGGTCAGCCGCTACGACGGCCCGCACGCCCTGCTCGACTGCCTGCGCGACTTCCTCAACAGCCTGTCCAGCGAAGGCCGCCGGCCCAAGCTGCAAGTGCGCTGCTTCTGCCGCAACCGCGCCACGGCCATCGCCCAGCGCGTCGAGGAGCTGTTCCGCGAAGCCCTCGCCCAGCTCGGCGGGCGCCACAACCGCTACCTGCTGCAGGTGCAGCAGCACTACCACGTGCTCGAACTGCAGCCGGGCCAGGTCAGCCATGCCGCCCTCGGCGACCTGCCGAGCCTGATCGAACACCTCGGCGAAGAGCAGCCTGACTACAGCCCCCTGCACCTCGACCGCTATGCCCTGGAAGGCGAGGACCTGGCGCTGATCCTGCCGCTCGGCCGGCCGGAGTGCATCCAGGTGTTCTACCGCCTCGACGGCGAACAGGCCGAGCTCAGCGTGCTCGACGAATTCAACTCGCTATGGCGCCAGCACGTGCCGTACCGCGACGAACAGAGCCTGCTCACCCCGCTGCAGCGCTTTTTGCAGTCGGTGCTGTACCGCCGCAACGCCCTGCTGCCGCTGGACAGCCCGCTGCCGCCGGCGGCCCTGGAAGTGCTGTATTACGAGGTGCTGCCAGCCCCGCCGCAGCGCGCCCGCCACCTGGAGCGCCGCGCACCGCCGCAGGCGCCGGTGAGCCACCCGTTCTACGACGTGCAGGCCATCATCGAACCGGCCGACGACGCGCGGGTACACGTCACGCTGTTCTGCAACCACCGCGAGTTCTCCGAGCTGGAGTACGGCCACGAACTGTTCAGCGCCGTGGCCCGGCATATCCTCGCCCAGCGCCGCACCAGCGAGCGCTACCCCTGCTACATCACCGACCTGGACCTGTCGCGCATCCTCGGCGACGGCCACGCGCAGACCATCCACTACCTGCGCTACAAGACCGAGCTAGAAAGCGCGCTGAACAGCGCCCTGCAAAACGCCTGACAGCACGGCAGCTCAGCCCACCATGCCCCGATTGATTGCAACAAAGCCAGGGGCCTGAACTGGCCGAACAGACCTGCGGGCTGAGCCGCCAGGGGAGATAACAGTAGCCACGCCGGTGATGGCAAAACACTATCGCCTTTCCCAGCCGCGAGCCTTAGAGTTGACCATCCCGTCAACAGAACGGGGCCAATCCCAAGTATCCAGGAGCTATTCATGCGAAGAACAACCCGTGTTGCGCGCACCCTTTGCCTCGGCTTGACCCTCTCACTCGGCACCAGCCAGGTATTCGCCGCCGGCGCCTTGGCCATCGATAGCAACCAGGGCGAGCAGTTCGGCTTCTCCTACAACTATGCCGACTACGGCCAGGCGCAAGCCCGCGCCCTGGACGAGTGCGGTGCCGGTTGCCAGGTGGTGCTGCAATTCGCCGGCGAATGCGCCGCCTATGCGGCCGACCAGGCCAACGGTTCCAGCATCTACGGCTGGGCCACCGCAGCCTCTGCGGGCGCCGCACAAAGCGCGGCCATCGACCAATGCGCAGCACGCGGCGGCAACAGCTGCATCGTGCGCACCTGGGGCTGCGAAGGCTGATAGCGGGCGCCGCTCCCGCGGTTGGGCTGAATGTAAAGCCAAGCCCGGCGTGCCGGGCGCGTCCGTGAACGGCAGGCTCGCCTGAGCCAGTCGCCGTCCCTCAGCGCTGGTATTCGCCGGCCGCTTCCGGCTGGTATTCCACCGCCAGCAGGGTCAGCTTGAGCACCTTGCCGCTCGGCGCCGGCCAGTCGATATGCTGGCCCACCGACAGGCCGAGCAGCGCACAGCCCACCGGCGCGAGGATCGACACCGTGCCCTCGCCACCGGCATCCTGCGGGTAGACCAGGGTCAGGTGGTAATCCTTGCCGCTGCCTTCCTCGCGGCAATGCACCCGCGAATTCATCGTCACCACCCCGGCCGGCACCTCGGCATGGCCGACCACCTGGGCGCGCGCCAGCTCGGCTTCCAGCGCCCGGGCGGCCGGGCCGAAGTCCTCCAGGCTGTCGAGCAGGCGCTCCAGACGTTGCAGATCGAGGCGAGTGATGGTGATCGATGGAGTGCTGCTCATGGCGTCCGGCTATCTCCTGTATGGCCAGAAAAAGCAAAACCCCGCCCGAAGGCGGGGTTTTGCGAAGTGTCGGTCGACCGTAGCACAGCCAGGCAAAGAAACAAGACCAAACGGTCAGAATTTAACTGGCGGACGCAGACGCTGCTGCGCTGCCTGGCAGATCTGCCGGCGCCGCGCGCCATCCGCCTTGGCCCATTCGAGGATTTCGCCGAGGCTGCGGCCGCAGCCCAGGCAGCAGTCATGGTCGTCCAGGCAGCACTGCCGGCGACACGGCGACTCGACCACCTCGTGGCCGCTCGAATCAGAGTTCTTCGAATTCGAGCTGTTCACCGGACTGCTCCAGGGTCACCCGCGCCAGCAGTTCACCCAGCGGTTCCTCGCTGGTGTCGCAGATCCACAGGGCCTGCGCTTCGTCGTAGTCGAAGTGGAAGCCGCCGGAACGCGCCGCCACCCACAGCTGACGGATAGCCTCCTGGCGGCTGAGGATCAGCTGGGTGCCGTTCTCGAAGCGCACGGTCAGCACGCCGGCGGAGTTTTCCAGATCGATGTCCATGTCGCTGTCGTCGAAAATATCTTCCACGGCCTCTTGCGCGGCATCGACCAGATCATGGAAACGGGCTTCGCTCAAACTCATTACAACGTCCTCAGGGAAGGGATGCGGGGTCGGCCAGGTTCAGCCGGTAGGCGCCGGGGCTCTGCCCGGTCCAGCGGCGAAAGGCGCGGGCCAGGGAGCCGGCCTCGCTAAAACCGACGAGGAAGGCGATTTCCGCCAGTTCCAGCGCCGGGTCGCGCAGATAGTGCAACACCAGTTGCTCGCGGGTTTGGTCGAGCAGCTGGCTAAAGGATAACCCGGCCTCGCGCAAACGCCGCTGCAAAGTGCGCGGGCTGAGTTGCAGGGTCTGCGCCAGCAGCTCCAGATCGGCGCCCTGTTCCGGCAGCTGGCGCGCCAGTTCGCGGCGCGCGCGGTCGATCACGCTGTGGCCGAGGTTGAGCTGGCCGAGCAGGCGATCGGCATGCGCATCGAGCAGCTGGCGCAGCTGCGCGTCGGCCTGGCCCAACGGGGTATTGAGCAGGCGCTTGGGAAACACCAGGGCGTTGTCGACCTGGCCGAACAGCACCGGGCAGCCGAAGATCCGCGCATGCTCGGAGGTGTCGGCCGGCGCCGCATGCTGGAAGCGTACCTCGGTGGGCGGGATCTTCAGCCCGCTGATCCAGTGGCCAAAGGTCAGCCAGCCGGCCAGGGTTTCCTCGCTGTGCTGGCGCTGCTGCTGGCTCACCAGCGAGTGCCAGCTGTGCACCACCTGCGCCTCCAGGCCCTGCCGCGCGGGCTCCTCGTCCAGCTCGACACGGCCCAGGTTGCCGACCAGCGAGGCATAGCGCGCCTGGCGATGCAGGGCGTCGGCGAGGGTCGCGCAACTCATGATCAGGTAGCCGAGCACGCCATAGTAGCCGGGGCGGATCGCCTCGCCCAGGTGCAGGCCGAGGTGCTCGTCGCCGGTCAGACGCACGCCCTCGGCCAGCAGCTCCAGGTACACGCTGACGGCGATGCGCTGGTCGCGCTGGGCGAGGATCGCCGGGCTCAGCTGCACGCTGGCCAGCAACGCCTCGCTGGCGAAGCCCTGGCGCGCGAGATAATCCAGCAGGCCCTGCAGGTAGGCGACCGAGACTGAACTGGCGAGGGGGGCGGGCTCTTCCATCACGACTCCGTTTTTAGCGCGCATGCTAGCCGCAAATACCCGTCACAGGGCAAGCCGCACGCGCCAGCGCATGGCGCGCAAGGCCCGCCGGACGTGCATAGGCAAGGTGGCGGGGGGTGGGTATACTCCGAGCCATTCTCGATTTCGCAAAGGATTTGACCATGAAGCGCCTGCTGCTGCCCTTCATCGCGCTCGCCGTACTCTCCGCCGCCATCGCCGGTTGTGGCCAGAAAGGCCCGCTGTACCTGCCTGATGATCAGAAAACGTCCGAAAAACGCGACAAAGACGTCTTCCTCTAAGGGGGTTCCATGCAAGCCTTTACCAACCGCGACGGGCAACTGTTCGCGGAGGGCGTGGCCCTGCCCGCCATTGCCGAGCGCTTCGGCACGCCGACCTACGTCTATTCCCGCGCTCATATCGAAGCCCAGTATCGCGCCTACGCCGATGCCCTGGCCGGCATGCCACACCTGGTGTGTTTCGCCGTCAAGGCCAACTCCAACCTCGGCGTACTCAACGTCCTCGCCCGCCTCGGCGCCGGCTTCGACATCGTTTCCCGCGGTGAGCTGGAGCGTGTGCTGGCCGCCGGTGGCGATGCCGCCAAGATCGTCTTCTCCGGTGTCGGCAAGACCCGCGACGACATGCGCCGCGCCCTGGAAGTCGGCGTGCACTGCTTCAACGTCGAATCGGTGGACGAGCTGGAACGCCTGCAGGTGATCGCCGCCGAGCTGGGCAAGACTGCGGCCATCTCGCTGCGGGTCAACCCGGACGTGGACGCCGGCACCCACCCGTATATCTCCACCGGCCTGAAAGAAAACAAGTTCGGCATCGACATCGAGCAGGCCCCGGGCGTCTATGCTCGCGCCGCTGCGTTGCCGAACCTGCAGGTGGTCGGTGTCGACTGCCATATCGGTTCGCAGCTGACCAGCCTGCCGCCCTTCCTCGACGCCCTCGACCGCCTGCTGGCGCTGATCGACCAGCTCGCCGGGCAAGGCATCCAGATCAAGCATCTGGACCTCGGCGGCGGCCTCGGCGTGCAGTACCGCGACGAGCAGCCACCACTGGCCGGCGACTACATCAAGGCCGTACGTGAGCGTATCCAGGGCCGCGACCTGGCCCTGGTGTTCGAGCCGGGCCGCTACATCGTCGCCAACGCCGGCGTGCTGCTGACCCGCGTGGAATACCTCAAGCACACCACGCACAAGGACTTCGCCATCATCGATGCGGCGATGAACGACCTGATCCGCCCGGCGCTGTACCAGGCCTGGATGGACGTCACCCCGGTGCAGCCGCGCCAGGGCGAAGCACGCAATTACGACCTGGTCGGGCCGATCTGTGAGACCGGCGACTTCCTGGCCAAGGGCCGCGAGCTGGTGCTGGCCGAGGGCGACCTGCTGGCTGTACGGTCGGCCGGTGCCTACGGCTTCGTCATGAGTTCCAACTACAACACCCGCGGCCGCGCTGCCGAGGTGCTGGTGGATGGTGACCAGGCCCATGAAGTCCGTCGCCGCGAAACCATCGAAGAACTCTATGCCGGCGAAAGCCTGCTGCCGCAGTGAGGGCGCAGACATGCTTTTGCGCTTCACCAAAATGCACGGCCTCGGCAACGACTTCATGGTCCTCGACCTGATCAGCCAGCACGCGCATATCCAGCCCAAGCACGCCAAGGCCTGGGGCGACCGGCACACCGGCGTCGGCTTTGACCAGCTGCTGCTGGTCGAGGCACCGAGCAACCCGGACGTCGACTTTCGCTACCGCATCTTCAACTCCGACGGTTCGGAAGTGGAGCAGTGCGGCAACGGTGCGCGCTGCTTCGCCCGCTTCGTCATCGACAAGCGCCTGACCGTGAAGAAGCAGATCCGCGTCGAGACCAAGGGCGGCATCATCGAACTCAACCTGCGCCCGGATGGCCAGGTCACCGTGGACATGGGCCCGCCGCGCCTGGTGCCGGCCGATATCCCGTTCCAGGCTGACAGCCAGGCACTGAGCTATGTGGTCGAAGTCGACGGGCAGACCGTCGAACTGGCCGCCATCTCCATGGGCAACCCGCACGCCGTGCTGCGCGTCGACGACCTCGACAGCGCGCCAGTGCACACGCTCGGCCCCAAGCTGGAGCACCATCCGCGCTTCCCGCAGCGGGTCAACGTCGGCTTCCTCCAGGTGCAGGACCGCCAGCATGCGCGCCTGCGCGTGTGGGAGCGCGGCGCCGGGGAAACCCAGGCCTGCGGCACCGGCGCCTGCGCCGCCGCCGTGGCGGCGATTAGCCAGGGCTGGATGGATTCACCGCTGCAGCTTGAACTGCCTGGCGGCAAGTTGTGCATCGAGTGGGCAGGCCCGGGCCAGCCGGTTATGATGACCGGACCCGCCGTTCGCGTGTACGAAGGACAAGTGCGTCTATGAGTGATCAGGATCAGCCTATTCCACTCGACTCCGAGAGCGTCGCCGCCTATCTGCGACAGCACCCGGAATTCTTCGTCGACCATGATGAGCTGATCCCGGAGCTGCGCATCCCGCACCTGCCCGGCGAGGCAGTGTCGCTGGTGGAGCGCCAGGTCAAGCTGCTGCGCGAGCGCAATATCGAGATGCGCCATCGCCTGTCGCTGCTGATGGACGTGGCCCGCGACAACGACCGCCTGTTCGACAAGACCCGCCGCCTGATCCTCGACCTGCTCGATGCCAGCAGCCTGGAGGAAGTGGTCGGCGCCGTCGAAGACAGCCTGCGTCACGAATTCCAGGTGCCCTTCGTCAGCCTTATCCTGTTCAGCGAAACGCCGCTGGGCGTCGGCCGCGCGGTCACCAGCGCCGAGGCGCATCAAGCCATCGGCAGCCTGCTGGCCGGCGGCAAGACCACCTGCGGCGTGCTGCGCGCCAACGAACTGGAATTCCTCTTCGGCGCAGACGAGTTCGCTCAGGTCGGCTCGGCCGCCGTGGTCACCCTGACCCACCAGGGCCTGCATGGTGTACTGGCCATCGGCAGCCCGGACCCGCAACACTACAAGAGCAGCCTCGGCACCTTGTTCCTCGGCTACGTCGCCGAAGTGCTGGCGCGCATCCTGCCGCGCTTCGCCACGCCGCTGCGCTCGGCACGCTGAGACCCCGCAGCGCCCCGGGCCACCCTTTTCGCCTGCCACGGGAAGCGCCATGCACGCTCAACTGGACGCCTACCTCGGACACCTGCGCAACGAGCGCCAGGTGTCGCCGCATACCCTCGACGGCTACCGCCGCGACCTGCTGAAAGTGCTCGAACTCTGCGAGAAGAACGGCGTCGGCGCCTGGGCCGAGCTCGACGGCCGCAGCCTACGCAGCTTCATCGCCCGCTTGCATGGGCTGGGACAATCCAGCCGCTCGCTGGCGCGCCTGCTCTCGGCGGTGCGCGGCCTGTACCAGTACCTGAGCCGCGAAGGCCTGTGCCGGCATGACCCGGCCAGCGGCATTGCCCCGCCCAAGGGCGAGCGCCGCCTGCCGCGCACCCTGGATGCCGACCGCACCGTGCAACTGCTCGACGGCGCAGTGGAGGATGACTTCCTCGCCCGCCGCGACCAGGCCATGCTCGAACTGTTCTATTCCTCCGGCCTGCGCCTGTCCGAGCTGGTCGGCCTCGACCTCGGCCAGCTGGATCTCGCCGCCGGCCTGGTACGCGTACTGGGCAAGGGCAGCAAGACCCGCGAGCTGCCGCTCGGTAGCAAGGCGCGCGAGGCCATGGCCCTGTGGCTGCCATTGCGCGCCCTGGCCAACCCGGCCGACGACGCCGTGTTCATCGGCCAACAGGGCCGCCGCTTGGGGCCGCGCGCGATCCAGCTGCGGGTGCGCCAGGCCGGCGTGCGCGAGCTGGGCCAGCACCTGCACCCGCACATGCTCAGGCACAGCTTCGCCAGCCATATGCTGGAGTCGTCGCAAGACCTGCGCGCCGTGCAGGAGCTGCTCGGTCACGCCGATATCGCCACCACCCAGGTCTATACGCACCTGGATTTCCAACATCTGGCGGCGGTCTATGACCGCGCCCATCCACGCGCCAAGCGCACTCCGGGGAGCGAGGAATGAGCCTGCGCCTGATCACCTTCGATCTCGACGACACCCTGTGGGACGTCGTCCCGGTGATGCATGGCGCCGAAGCCGCCCTGCGCGACTGGCTGGCCGTGCATGCCGCGCGCCTGGGACCGGTGCCGATCGAACACCTGTGGGCAATCCGCAGCCGCCTGCTGGCCAGCGATTCCGGCCTCAAGCATCGTCTCAGCGAGCTGCGCCGGCGCATCCTGCTGCATGCCCTGATCGACGCCGGCTATGCCCACGGCGAAGCCACTGACCTGGCCGAACAGGGCTTCCAGGTGTTCCTCAGCGCGCGCCACCAGGTCGAGCTGTTTCCCGAAGTGCACCCGACCCTGGAGCTTCTCGCCGACCGTTTCATCCTCGGTGTGATCACCAATGGCAATGCCGACGTGCGCCGCCTGGGCCTGGCCGACTACTTCCAGTTCGCCCTGTGCGCCGAGGAGCTGGGCATCGGCAAACCCGACCCGCATCCCTTCCAGACGGCCCTGCAGCATGCCGACGTGAGCGCCGAGCAGGCCGTGCATATTGGCGACCACCCCAGCGACGATATCGCCGGCGCCCGCGCCGCCGGCATGCGTGCGATCTGGTTCAACCCGCAGGGCAAGGCCTGGGAAGGTGAGCAGCTGCCGGATGCGCAGATCCGCAATCTGGCCGAGCTGCCGGCGCTGCTGCACAGCTGGCAGTAGGTTTGCTGCGGCCATGAAAAAGCCCGCCGGCTGGCGGGCTTTTTCATGGGGCAAGCGGCCTCAGATGGGGCGGCTGCCGTACTTGCTGTCCGGCTTCTTGGGCGGATCGGCAACCACGTTGGCCTCGATTTCCTGCACCGCGCCACCGCGCGAAAGGAACTCTTCCATGGCCTTGGCCAGGGCGTCGCGCTCCTTCTGCTTGGCTTCTACGCTGGGCAGTTCCTCGACTTCCTCGGCAGCCTTGGCCTTCTTGCCAGACTTGCCGGCGGGGCGTTCAGTCTCGCCATCGTCGTCCTCGGCGTCGCCGTCATCGGCGGCAGCCATTTCCTCGCCTTCGTCCTCGTCGCCCGCTTCGAGTTCGTCTTGTTCCAGTTCTTCGTCGCTCATGTTCTACCTCATGACTTGCGAAAAGCACGTTACTTATAGCCCAGCGGCGCGCTTTGCAAAAACGCCGCAGGAAAAATTCTTGACCCGGGACAAGCTCAATCGAACTCGCCCTGGAGTGTTGCCAGTACCCGGCGCGCACCACCTTGGTCGCGGTGCTCGCCGAGATAGATACCCTGCCAGGTACCGAGTGCCAGACGCCCTGCCGTGACCGGCAAGCTCAGCTGACAGCCCAGCAGGCTGGACTTGAAGTGCGCCGGCAGATCGTCCGGCCCCTCGTAGTCGTGTTCGTAGCCACCTACGCCTTGCGGCACTAGACGGTTGAAGAAGCGCTCGAAGTCACGTCGCACTGCACCATCGGCATTCTCGTTGATGGTCAGCGAGGCCGAGGTGTGCTGCAGCCAGAGGTGCAACAGACCCACCCGACAGCGCGACAGCTCCGGCAAGGCAGCCATCAGTTCATCGGTCACCAGATGGAAACCACGCGCTCGCGCACGCAGGGTGATCATCCGTTGTTGCCACATAGCAGCCACCAGCAGGCTCTGTTCGGGCGGCATTTTAGAGCCTGCGCGCATGTATTTCACCTAGACAATAGTGAGAAATGCACTTCCCCCAGCAACGACAAAGGGCGCCGCAGCGCCCTTTGTCGTTACCTGCACAGACTTACTTGCGGGTGAACTCCGGGTAGGCCTCCATGCCGCACTCGACGATGTCGACGCCCTCGTACTCGTCTTCCTCGCTGACGCGCAGGCCCATCACCAGCTTGATCAGGCTCCAGACCAGCAGGCTGGCCACCAGCACCCAGGCGAAGATGCACGCCGCGCCCATCAGCTGGGCACTGAAGCTGGCCGCCGGATTGGTCAGCGCCACCGCCAGCAGGCCCCAGATGCCGCCTGCGCCGTGTACCGAGATGGCACCCACCGGATCGTCGATGCGCAGCTTGTCCAGCAGCAGGATGCTGAACACCACCAGCACGCCGCCCACCGCGCCGACCAGACAGGCCTGCACGGCCGTCGGCGTGGTCGGCTCGGCAGTGATCGCCACCAGCCCCGCCAGGGCGCCGTTGAGGATCATGGTCAGGTCGGCCTTGCCGAACATCAGCCGCGCAACCACCAGTGCAGCCAGCAGGCCCGCCGAGGCGGCCAGGTTGGTATTGACGAACACCGTGGCCACCACGTTGGCGTCTTCGATGCTGCTGATCTTCAGCTGCGAGCCGCCATTGAAGCCGAACCAGCCGAACCAGAGGATCAGGCTGCCCAGCGTGGCCAGCGGCAGGTTGGCGCCAGGGAAGGCATTGATCTGCCCGTTCGGCCCGTACTTGCCCTTGCGTGCACCGAGCAGCATGACCCCGGCCAGCGCCGCCGTAGCGCCCGCCAGATGAACCACGCCGGAACCGGCGAAGTCCTTGAAGCCGGCATGCTTGAGGAAGCCTCCACCCCAGCTCCAGTAGCCCTCGACCGGGTAGATCACCCCACACATGACCACGGCGAAAGCGAGGAAGGCCCACAGCTTCATGCGCTCGGCCACCGCACCGGAAACGATCGACATGCAGGTGGCGGCGAACACCACCTGGAAGAAGAAATCGGCGCGCCTGGAGAAGCCCGGAGCCTCTTCGCCGCCGGCGGCCACGGCCTCGACCGCGTGTTCGCTACCGATCAGGAAACCCAGGTTGGGCAACGCACCACCAATATCGCCGCTGTACATCAGGTGGTAGCCCAGCAGCAGGTACATCACGCAAGCCAGGGCGTAGAGGACGATGTTCTTGGTGAGGATTTCCGCGGTGTTCTTCGCCCGTACCAGACCGGACTCGAGCATGGCAAAGCCCGCCGCCATCCACATCACCAGGGCACCGCAGATCAACAGGTAGAAGGTATCGAGCGCATACTGCAGAGGAATCAGAGCCGTACTTTCCATGGGTACTCCTTTGTACCTGGCACCCGCACCGCCATTGGCGCGGACAGAAAAACGCCCGGCGAACCGGGCGTTTTTTCAACTCAGCGGAAGGCTTACAGGTTGTAGCCGCGCTCGTTGTGCTCGGAGAGGTCGAGACCCACGGTCTCGGCTTCCTCGGTCACACGCAGGCCCATCACCAGGTCCAGCACTTTCAGGATCACGAAGGTGACCACACCGGTGTAGAGCACGGTGAAACCGACACCCTGAGCCTGGATCAGCAGCTGCGCGCCGATGTCTTCGACAGTGCCGAAGCCACCCAGGGCCGGAGCAGCGAACACGCCGGTCAGCAGGGCGCCGACGATGCCACCGATACCGTGTACGCCGAAGGCGTCCAGGGAATCGTCGTAGCCCAGTTTGCGTTTCAGGCTGGTGGCGCAGAAGAAGCAGATCACGCCAGCGGACAGACCGATCACCAGGGCGCCCATCGGACCCGCGGTGCCAGCAGCCGGAGTGATGGCAACCAGACCGGCAACCACACCGGAAGCGATGCCCAGGGCGCTCGGCTTACCGTGGGTCAGCCACTCGGCAGCCATCCAGCCCAGTGCAGCGGCGGCGGTAGCGATCTGGGTCACCAGCATGGCCATACCGGCAGTGCCGTTGGCCGCCACAGCGGAACCGGCGTTGAAGCCGAACCAGCCGACCCACAGCAGCGCCGCGCCGACCAGGGTGTAGCCCAGGTTGTGCGGGGCCATCGGGGTGGTCGGGTAGCCTTTGCGCTTGCCCAGTACCAGGCAGGCCACCAGGCCGGCGATACCGGCGTTGATGTGCACCACGGTGCCGCCAGCGAAGTCCAGCACGCCCCAGTCCCACATCAGGCCGCCGTTACCGGACCACACCATGTGGGCGATCGGTGCATAGACCAGGGTGAACCACACACCCATGAAGATCAGCATCGCGGAGAACTTCATGCGCTCGGCGAAGGCGCCGACGATCAGGGCCGGAGTGATGATGGCGAAGGTCATCTGGAAGAAGATGAACACGCTTTCCGGGATGGCATACGTCAGGCTGGCCGGCGTAACGCCCGCGAGGAAGGCCTTGGACAGGCCGCCGACGAAGGAGTTGAAGTTGACAACGCCCTGCTCCATGCCGGTGGTGTCGAACGCAATGCTGTAGCCGTAGATGACCCACAGCACGCTGATCAGACCGGTAATGGCGAAGCACTGCATCATCACCGAAAGGATATTCTTGGAGCGGACCATGCCGCCGTAGAACAGGGCCAGGCCCGGGATGGTCATCAGCAGCACGAAGGCGCTGGCGACAATCATCCAGGCGGTGTCGCCAGAGTTGAGGACAACCTCGTCAGCCATGGCCAAGCCTGGCGTTACGAGGGACAAGAGGGCTCCTAGCCCTGCGATCTTACGCAGAGTCATATTGTTTTCTCCTGGGGCGTGGTGTTGGTTTCTGAGGCTTAAACTGCGTCGGTGCCGGTTTCGCCGGTACGGATGCGGATGGCCTGTTCCAGATTGACTACGAAGATCTTGCCGTCGCCGATCTTGCCGGTGTTGGCCGCCTTGGTGATCGCCTCGATGACGCGATCCAGCTGGTCATCAGCGATGGCCACGTCGATCTTCACCTTCGGCAGGAAATCCACCACGTATTCAGCACCGCGGTACAGCTCGGTGTGGCCCTTCTGCCGACCGAAGCCTTTGACCTCGGTCACAGTGATGCCCTGCACGCCGATCTCCGACAGCGACTCGCGCACGTCGTCCAGCTTGAACGGCTTGATGATGGCAGTGACTAGCTTCATGAAACTCTCTCCCGTATTTGGTGGACTTGCCCCAGGAAGAACAAACCCGGCTCAAGTCTAAGCGCAGTGTCTGGCTTTTGAAACGCATCGGCCGCCTCTGGCGCCGGCTAGTCCGATGCCAACCAACCGCATGCGGTGAAGCACTCCCCCGCTTCACCCTGCACACCGGTACTGCATCGGTGCACGCGTCACAGGCAACTAAGCAGAAATCTTGCCAGCTCTGCCAAAAACCGATGAATTCATGCAGTTAGCCGCGAAAGACCTGGGCTCCAGCCGTATCGACCAGATTAGACCGCACAGCCATGGTGCACTCAACGCCCCCTCAACGCTCGAAAATAGGGCGTCTGCGCACCAGCCAATTAGCACCCGGGCTGCGTGCTACACTGCCGGCCGTCTGTTTCTGGAACCCCCGCCATGCTGCCACCCAAAGCCCTGCTCGATGCCCTCGCCAGCCACGCCTCGCGCCTGTTCAGCGGTGATGCGCCGTTGCCACGCAGCGAATTCGAGGCGCAGTTCAAGGTGCTGTTGCAGAGCGCATTCAGCAAGCTGGACCTGGTCAGCCGCGACGAGTTCGACAGCCAGATGACCGTACTCGCCCGCACCCGCGCGCGCCTCGAGGCCCTGGAAGCACGGGTCGCTGAACTGGAAGCCCAACCGAGCCCGCCGCCGAGCGAATAACCCCGCCCGGCACGGCGGCATGCGATCAAGGAGTGATCCATGTCCCTGGCCATCGTCCACAGCCGCGCCCAGGTGGGCGTCGAAGCGCCGGCCGTTACCGTCGAGGCGCACCTGGCCAACGGCCTGCCGAGCATGGCCCTGGTCGGCCTGCCGGAAACGGCGGTGAAAGAGAGCAAGGACCGCGTGCGCAGCGCCATCCTCAATGCCGGTTTCGACTTTCCCCCGCGCCGCATCACCCTGAATCTGGCCCCCGCCGACCTGCCCAAGTGATAAGGAAATCGCTAATTGATACTCAGACCCTTTCGAGTGAAACTAGACCTACGCTAGTTGATACTCAGAGAGGCTCAGTTGGGGGCGGTAAGACACGAGTCACTGGCTTTGGATGGGGTTTGGCGGGTTGTAGCTTTCGGCGCAACCGCACCTCATACACCCTCTCCGGGCAACATTTCTTCTGATATCCGCTTCTTGGTGAAGCTACGCAACCTCGAAAAACCTCAGATCAGAGTTGTTGAGGTTCCTGTTGGCGAGCTGCCCTTGCTCTACCACGAGGCAGTCGTCATTGACGGCTATATTTCTCAGGAAGAACATTTCCAGCCGAAACTTCGTAAGGGGAAAGAAACCCTCGACTTCTCGCCGAGTAATCTCAAGATCTTCAGGCGCCTGGCCACTGACCCTGAAAGCGGCCAACTGATCATTCCCCCGAGCAAAAATGGCGCGCCCCCTGCCGATGACGAGTTCAACGGTTACTTCCTAGGCGTGGGACAGGGTGATGATCCTTACAGCCTCATTATCCCGGCCGCAGAAGTCTTGCGGTTCTTCTACGCAACGTCCGATGCGTTTACCCGCGCACTGTTCGACGGAGGCATTCTCGACCCATTTCGGAATCTCTTTTACGACGAGTTCCTCGATGAGGACGGCACCGGCTCCATGATGTTGCGAAAAAGGATCAAGGATGCGGATGCACGCTACGTGTGCCGCTTCGCCTTTAGCCCCTATGCCATGAAGCAAGCGAAAAGCCTGCACCTTCTCTGGGCAATACGGAATGCATCTGGAGCCCACGCATTCGTGAGCGTGTACCCACCCATTGATGTCGAGGCGGAAACTGAATTTCTGTACCGACAGATCGAAACACCGGGTCGCACCAGGAAACTGGTCACTCGAATCACGTCCTGCAAGTGCCCACCACCATGCCAACGTCTTCTGACCGGGCGCGAAACCGATAGCAAATCGGAACAGCCACTTCAGGGGGTATTGACTCCAACAGGAGCGGTAGAGGCACCCAGCGACACCCCGCCTGATACGCTCGCAGATCGCCCGGCCACGGGTCAGTCCAGTAACTCAATCGAAGATCCTTCAATCGATAAGCGGTTCCCTGCTTTCGAGAGTGTCGACGTTGTGCCCCAAAGCAGGGCTCACGTAGAGGACCGGAGCAAAGAAGCCCGGGCTCGCCAGCTTCCACCCACAATAACCACGACCGGCTCAGTGGTACCAGGCACAGGTACTGGAGGGCCTATTGCGCGAACGGGGATAAGTGGAGCCCGGAGAAAAAATCTTAGGGATGATGAAGCGCGTCCAGAAGAACCGAAACAGCTTAGTGATGTGGACGCCTCCCCCAATGAACAAGGCCATACCGCTGTCATTCAGAGACTGACGTGGATGGAGATCCTCACAGAAGCAACTATTTGCTATCGAGTGGCTCTGCTTAGCATTTCCGCTGTTGGCAACATTCCGGTAAATGTCTACCCCACGGAAATCAACGGCCGGGCAAAGCGCTGGCTGTACACAGATAAAGATAAAACGAAGCGCCGTTTTGCCATCGTGGCCGAGGTTCGATATCAGGAAAGATTCCGTTACCTGCTTGAACTCCAGCAGCTACCTGGAAAGCAGCAGTATTCCACGATTGTTTTCTGGAACGATCAGGAAGACTTCATCGACAACCGCGATATTGAATCACTGCTTCTGTCATGTGCCATCGAGAGCAAAGCCACCTTGGTGGCTGGCGACTGCCCACACATTCACTGGGGGCGACTTATCCACTCGCAGGCCCCAGAGCACGAAAGTAAGCGTGAGACAGCGCTCCGATACCTAGAGCGAATCGTGACAGCAGTGCCGGCTACTCCGAACGGCAGAGCGTGCAGGTCACAGTGATTACTCCTGTGGCCCTAGCCGGGCAGAAGGTACTTTCCACCAGTATTGGCCTGGAGATCGGTTAGATAGCTCTGCAGCCCGCTCATTACGTCCTGGATAGGATTCGGTTGGGCCCGACCGAAAGCAATGCTGATCGCCATATCCACAGTAGGAACAGAGCGGACCTTGTCTGAGACCTCCTGAAAGTCGGCATGGCCTAGGACGAGACACAATGCCTCCTCCAAGCAGATCAAACGAGCCCAAAGAGCATCTACCACAGGAACCCCATCCACCTTTGAAAGGGCCACGAAAGCTCTTTTGTCGCCGCTCACCAACGCTGATTCATCATCGCCATGCAATGCAGCGAAGAGAGTGGCCTCTCCTGAATCAATATCCGGCCGATTTAACTGTAGAAGCGGATTGGCTGAATCGGCCACCACCACCACTTCTGAGGCTGCAGCAACCAACTGCTTAGCCAAGTCCACGGCCTCTGGACTGCCAAGCTTGGAAAGCGCCTTGTCAGCCGTAGCCAACCTCAGTTGGAACTTGAGCTGCGGCAGCACCGCAAAGTCGCCCAAAGTGCAGCCCAAAGCCCCAGCCAGCTCATAAAGCAGGCGGTACTGACAAATTTTCTTGGCGGCGTCGCTATCGAGCAGATACAAAACCGGACTACTCCGCAAATCCCTGCATGGCTAAAAGGTGCTCCGCACTCTCTTCAGTAATCGCTGAAAGGTCGATATTTCGAAGAAAGCGATCCCTGAGCACATCAATAGCCCCGGTAGTCGGGAACAGAAAGCGCAATGCCTGAGTTCCTCTAATCCAGTCATCATTCTCTTTGGCGTAGGACAAGATCAAATGGCCCTGATCAATCCCGCGATCCCTAGCCAAACGAAGAGAGGCGGCTGCCAGGGTTGTCGCAGATTGCGTGCGGGGCATTTGCCGAATGATTTCCATCTGACCATTTCTGATCAGTTGAAGCGCGAAAGCATCCGCCTCCCGCTCCTGGTCATCACGGACAACCTGAGCACTCCCCTCCAAGCCCTCGCTTACTCCAGCGATGTCCTCATCAATGAGTGCACCGTTGTCCTGAACATGCCCGCATAGGATGTGTGCGAGCTCATGCGCAAGAACAAACAATTGTCGGGATTGTTCGTCATGACCGAATCCCAACAAGATGGCAGGACGGCCGTCGACCATCACCGCCATACCAGCCATTTTCTTAGTGTGCCTAGGCATTTCTTTGAGAAACAAAACTGGAATGCCGTAACTCCAGCACAAATCCAGTAGCCCTTCGAAATCCACACATGGCCGGCCACTGCGTCCACGCACGAGCTCGTAAAGGTCGAGAGGGTGCTTGGGTAGATCGCGATACGGCTCATTAGTCGCGAAAACAGCCAGGCGCGCTAAAGCGATGCCGAGGCCTGCCGCGACATTCAGCTCTTCTGCCCGAGTATTTGCTCGATGCTTGAAATTGGCGCGAGCCGCCCTCGGCTCGATTGCCAGATCACCGTCTTGCCCAAAACTTACGTCCAGCCCCAGCCGCTGCTTCAGGATCAGAGCGAACTGGAACGCTCCAGCACTGGTCTTGAAGAGACTGTTGTCCCACCAGTCTGGCAATAGCTTCGTGACGTATGCACGCGGGTAGCCAGCCTCCTGGAGGCTTTCGAACGTGGATTTAACGGTTATCGGAGTCTTTGCGTCTTGCATTTGCAGCCTCCTCTAACGCCTTCCCATTGATTGATTTTCCCATGCCGGCCCGGCTATGCGCAAAAAGCAGATCCGCCAGCCTGCGAGCATGGCTATCAGAGCCATCCCATATGGAGGCTAGCGCCCCCATCAAAATATCGCTGGATCGCGGATCAGCGGCCTCAATCTGTGCATCAATTTTCGCATATTCGCATAGCCGCAAATGTGTCTTAGTGAACCGTTTAGGGGCGTCGAATAAATTACGATACACCTGCGACTGATTAATGCCCGTAGCACGTGATATAGACGAGCTTGTACACAGCCCATTGCCGGCAAAATAACCTCGGAGCTCAGCGATAAGAAGGGACAGGTCTTTATGTCTATTCATGCAAATACTTTAGCATATTTGCATATTATTCGATAGCGACTAGAATTCGCTCACTAGTCGGAATTACGACGACACGTGAGCCATTTCTTCGGCATGATGGCCGCCTCCTTGAGAACCGAACATGCGTGAAGCTGAAATCAAACTCGCCCTTACACACCATCTGGCAACGGGGATGTCGACTGACTCCTTCCACTTCCTGGAGGAGGTCGAGCTCAACGGTGGCGAGATTCGCGCAGATCTTGTGCAAGTCATGGACATGCACTGCTACGAAATTAAAAGCGCCGGTGACTCGCTGACTCGCCTGGTTGGCCAAGGATCCCGCTACGCCCGAGCGTTCAACCAAGTGACCCTGGTTACCGCTGAATGCCACCTCGAGAAGGCAATGCCGATGCTGCCGCCATGGTGGGGCATCATGGTAGTGCCCAATGAAGCAGGCCAGGCATTCAAGCAAGTGCGTAAAGCCAAGCCCAACAAGCGCCACGAGCCCGACGTACTGGTCACCCTACTTAAGCGCGAAGAAGCCCTGCAGGTTCTTGAGGAGCAGGGGATTACCCGCGGCTTTAAGAGCAAAAGCCTTTACGTCATTCAAGCCAAGATCGCCGAACTGCTACCCCTTGAAGAGCTCAAGGCCAAAGTCCGGCAATGCTTGATCGATCGAGCTCGCCCCGACCTTAGTATTGCTCTTTGAGCACGTAAGCGATGTGGTGACTCCACGCCTCCGTGATGTGGTAGTGCCCGCAGCGCTTTTTCTTCGCTGGGAAATTGGGATCTGCGCGCTCTTCGATAATGAGATCTCCAAACGAGTAAGGAGCACCTTTGAAGTCGTTGGCAAAGGTGTTTACCAGGATCTCGGAGATAGCAATCGAGTCGTTAGTAGTATTTCCATCAGCCCGCAGAATCAGCCAATCAGCATCACGGGTATAGCGGATGGCAATACGGCTACCGCGACGCTGCAGGATCTCCTCCGTCCATTCCGGTGAAAGCGTCCCGTAGTCACCAAATCCGACCTTAAGATCCGGTGCACTGGCATTCACGTCATGCCAGAAGCTCCAGTCATGTCGGTTAAAGGTCGCCATACCGGTTTTAACCGCCGCCAGACTTGCTGGGTAAGCCCCGGAGATCAGGTGCACTGATTGATAGCCGATGGCAGCCAACGCCCGCAGATCTTGACCCAACTTGGTAGCTGCGGCCGGCGTCCACTCCTTCGGGCTCACGCCCAGATCAACAATCAGCGAAGAACTAATTCCGTTGGCCTTCAGATAATCATGAGCGCCTTTCGCGAGCTGCTGCCTATCTTCCGGAACAGTCAAAGTCCCTACGCGCAGACGAATGACAACGGAGGGCAGAGCCGCGGCCAGTTTGAGGAACCTTGGACCTACGCCGGCCACATATGCAGGCCCTAGAACAGGCGATACAGGGAGCTTCTGCTGTACAGCATGCTGCATAAAGTCCAGCAGCTCGTTCAGGCGAACATGCGTCAGAGCACCGCTAGGATTGGCGTAATCCACCAGAACTTCATGGGGCCAGATCTTTTGGAGACTCGTCATCAGTTTCAGATGCTGCTGAGAGGTACGCACCTCGACGCATGGTCGCACTCGAGGTATGAGCGCAGCGTCGATCTTCTCGAGAGCACGCTGCTCATAGCCTTGCCACTTGATGATCGGAATGTACTGCGGGTGAGCTGGAAATTTGGCCATGGAGCCCTCCTTGGCGCACTGATTGACGCAAAAATGTATAGCACTTTGCCATCACAACGCACAACCAGACCCACGCTCAGCTGCTGCGTAATGGCCATTGAGCCATCTCGCCAGCCTTCCTAAATCAGCCGGTTTCTGACAACAACCCAGACCTCACGCGACTTTAGTGGTTGGAAGCAGATAGCGATGGGTGCAACTAGCGGCCTGAAGAAGTGACACATGCGCCTGAGAGAGCGCTAAAAAAGAAGCCAGGCAATGCCTGGCTTCATGAATCATTGAGAGCGATTACTTACTGCTGCCATCCATCTACCTTCGCAGCTCCGTATTTCTCTTTCCAAGCCTTCAATACTTTGTGATTGCCGCCTTTGGTCTCCACGACCTCACCAGTTTCTGGATTCTTGTACACCTTTACCTGGCGTTGCCGGCGCTGGCCACGAACAGCAGAAGCAGAGGCAGTCGAGCTCGTGCGGGCTTGTGGATCCAGAAGAGCAATGATGCCTTTCAGGCTGACGCCGTACTCAGCCATCAGCTTGCGGAGCTTTTCCTCGAATTCGATTTCACGCTTCAGTTCACCATCATTCTTCAGCTCGTCAAGCTGCTTTAGTTGGGCAGCGAGTTGAGCCTCAAGTGCTTTGAATTCAGCAAGTTTGGACATGGGGCAGCCTTTTATAGGATGAGAGGACAATTATCCTCACCACTTTACTGCGAGCCCTTTGCAGGCGATAGAGCTTATCTAGGATGCATTACCTGTCAGTCTTCGGCCGCGAGCGGTTAGCTGCTTGCGACCGACTTTTGCAATGCAATTGGCCCAGCGTTATCAAGCCTGGTGAAGCCGTCCCGACCTAATGCGAGGAGACGCTTGAGCCCAAACAACGCGAAAGGGCCAAATGCATAGAAGCGGGTCAGTTAACGTTCTATCGCAAGTGCAACGCCTTGGCCGCCACCGATGCAAAGCGTTGCTAGGCCTTTCTTCGCGTCGCGCTTGATCATCTCGTGCAGAAGGGTAACCAACACACGGCAGCCTGAAGCTCCAATGGGATGACCAAGGGCAATAGCACCGCCGTTGACGTTCACCCGCTCAGACACCCAACTTAGCTCTTTGCCCACTGCCAGCGCCTGCGCAGCAAAGGCTTCGTTTGCTTCAATAAGATCCAGATCGCCCAGCTGCCAGCCAGCCTTTTCCAGGCAGCGGCGAGTGGCCGAGACCGGGCCAATGCCCATGATTGCTGGGTCAACGCCGGCACTCGCATACGCAGAAATTTTCGCCAGTACTGGCAGGCCCAGTGCCTGCGCTTTCTGCGCACTCATGAGCAGTACGGCGGCAGCACCATCGTTAAGAGTCGAGGAATTACCAGCAGTGACACAGCCGTCTTTTTTGAAGGCTGGGCGCAGCTTGGCCAGCGACTCGGCAGTGGTCCCATCGCGAGGTTGCTCGTCAGTGTCGAAAACCTTTGCTTCGCCTTTTTTCTGAGCAAGGCTGATCGGAGTGATTTCGTCCTGGAAACGTCCCGATTCGATGGCAGCTAGCGCTTTGTGTTGTGACTCAGCAGCAAAGGCATCCAGCTCTTCGCGACTGATGGAGTACTTATCCACCAAATTTTCAGCAGTTATACCCATGTGGTAGTCGTTGAAGGCATCCCAAAGACCGTCGGTAATCATGCTGTCGGTAAGATTGGCATGTCCCATGCGCAGGCCTGTGCGAGCCCCTAGCATGACGTAGGGTGACAGGCTCATGTTTTCCTGGCCGCCAGCGATGATTACCTCGGCGTCTCCGCAGCGAATTGCTTGGGCACCTAAGTGCAGGGCTTTGAGGCCAGAGCCGCAGACTTTATTCAGGGTAAGAGCTGGCACTGTATAGGGTAGGCCTGCCTTGATCGCCGCTTGGCGGGCTGGATTTTGGCCGGCACCGGCGGTAAGTACTTGGCCAAGTATCACCTCATCGACCTGGTCGCCATTGATGCCAGTCTGCTCCAGCAGCCGACGGATTACGGCAGCACCTAGATCGACAGCAGGAACCCCGCTCAGGGAGCCCTGAAAGCTACCGATAGCGGTGCGAGTTGCGGCGACGATAACGACTTCGTTCATCTCTTGTTCTCCGAAGTAAATAGCTGGCCAATTGGCAGAAATACAAAGGCCCACGCAGTCTCACAACTGCGCGGGCGCGAAAGGGAAGTCAGAAGCACATTTCCGGCACGTCATCTGGAACGATGAGCCGGCCCGCAGTCTTCTCTGCAATTTCTGCAACACTCACTCCGGGCGCTCGTTCTCGGAGGATAAAAGCCCCGTTCTCGATCTCCAGGTAGGCTAGGTCAGTCAGCACCCTGCGAATGCACCCCGCGCCAGTGAGTGGAAGGCTGCAGCGCTCGAGGAGCTTCGATTCACCTTCTTTGGATGCGTGGGTCATGGTGACGATGATGTTGCTAGCTCCTGCTACCAGATCCATCGCGCCACCCATGCCTTTGATCAGCTTGCCGGGCACCATCCAGGAAGCAATATTGCCTTGTACGTCCACCTCAAACGCCCCAAGCACAGTCAGGTCGACGTGGCCGCCGCGGATCATCGCGAAGGATTCGGCTGAAGAAAAAATCGATGCCCCAGGAATAGCGGTTACGGTCTGCTTGCCTGCATTAATCATGTCAGCATCAAGTTCCTCTTCCCGAGGGAAAGCGCCCATACCGAGTAGGCCGTTCTCGGACTGCAGCATCACCTCAATACCCCTCGGCACGTAGTTGGCGACCAGGGTCGGAATGCCAATACCAAGGTTTACGTAAAAACCATCTTGCAGCTCACGGGCAACCCGTTGAGCCATCTGTTCGCGGGAAAGGGCCATATGCGTATCTCTTGTTGTAGGGCGGGGTCAGAGGCTGGTGGTGCGCTTTTCGATACGCTTCTCGAAGGTTCCGAGAATCACGCGATCCACGTAGATGCCGGGTGTGTGGATCTGGCTCGGATCAAGCTCACCTGGCTCGACGATCTCCTCAACCTCTACCACGGTGATGCGGCCTGCGCTGGCTGCCAGTGGATTGAAGTTCTGTGCCGTGTGACGGTAGATAACGTTGCCGTAGTGGTCAGCCTTCCAGCCCTTGACGATGGCGAAGTCACCGGTGATCGCTTGCTCAAGGATGTAGGGTCGTCCATCGAACTCACGAACTTCCTTACCATCGGCAATCGGGGTGCCATAGCCCGTTGCGGTGAAGAAAGCAGGAATCCCAGCACCGCCTGCCCGCATTTTTTCTGCGAGCGTGCCTTGCGGTGTGAGCTCGACCTCCAACTCACCGCTGAGCAACTGCTGCTCAAACAACGCGTTCTCTCCGACGTAGGAGGCGATCATCTTACGAATCTGGTGGTCTTCCAGGAGTACGCCGAGACCAAAGCCATCCACGCCGCAGTTGTTCGAAACCACAGTCAGGTCACGAACACCCTGGCGACGGATTTCCTCGATGAGGTTTTCCGGGATACCACAAAGCCCGAATCCGCCCGCCAACACGGTCATCCCATCGGTAAGCCCAGCCATTGCTTCCTGATAACTGCCAACTCGCTTATCGAGCCCTGCCATTTGCGTTGCCTCTTGTCGTTATTAGCGGTGGCGCTTTCGCCGTGACTGAAGCGAGCTTCTACTCATTGCAGTGATTTGATAAGTTTGTTTTTATTTTGCATTGATCTGGAATTCTGATTAATGACCATCAAGCAATTGCGTGCCTTCCTATGTGTCGCTCAGACCCTAAGCTTTGCTCAGGCCTGCACACGCTTGCACCTCTCTCAACCCGCGCTGAGCCTGACCATCAAAAATTTGGAAGAGGAGCTGGGAGGCGCACTTTTTGTCCGTACAACGCGGAGCGTTGTGCTGACGCCTGAGGGGGAGACATTGCTACCGATTGCCCGACACCTACTGGCTGATTGGGAAAGCGCCGAAGATTTGATGCGTCAGCACTTCACCCTGCAATTGGGACGAGTGGCGATTGCTGCATTGCCTTCTTTTGCAGCCAATCAGCTTCCAACGGCACTCAAGCTGTTTTGCTCGCGACACCCCAGGATCAACGTTACGGTGCACGATGTGATCAATGAGCACGTCGTGGATATGGTTCGAGATCGGCGAGTCGAACTGGGCGTAGTGTTAGAGCCGGACTCCCTGGACGGCATGTCATTCCAGCCGTTCTATACCGACAGATTTGTGGCCGTAGTACCGCCTGACAGTCCGTTGTCCGCTGGAAAGAAAGTGACCTGGAAGAGGTTGCTAGGTGAACCATTCATCGCACTGCAACGCCCCTCAGCGGTGCGTCTTTTGATTGAAGAGCGAATCGCTTCGCAGCATGGCCGCCTGCAGGTAGCTTTTGAAAGCCACCAACTTGCGACTGTCGGCCGAATGGTTGCACAGGGCCTCGGTGTTAGCGTTGTACCGAGCCTGTGCGTTCAACAGATGGAGGAACTTGGCGCTCGCTGCATCGTCGTTGAGCAACCTCGAGTAGAGCAACGCGTTGGGTTAATCCATCTCTCAGGACGCAGCCTATCGATGGCCGCTCAAGCGCTGGCGGACTCACTTATGGAGCTCGTCGGCACAAGGCACTCTTAGCCCCTGCATAAGCGCCAGAGGACTCCTATCTAGGCCGGGATGGCATACAACCTATCCGCGGTTCTTGCTTGCGGTCGGTCTACGCCATCTTAGCCTCGGTAGCCCGCGAGCCACTGGGCTTGCCCTGCACCTTATAGGCACGCTGGTCGGTGGTGATTATCCCAGCCGGAAGTAAGCAAGAATTTCTTGGAGGCCACTGCCTAGATTGCCCAAGTCATTGCTTGCTGATTTCAACTGTTGGTTGCAGCTGTGATTTCGCTCAGTACTGTCGCGAACAGCCACCATGCTTCGGGTGACGCTATCAGCCACCTGGCTCTGCTGATCTGTAGCTGAAGCAATTTGAGAGCTCATTTCGTGCATTGTGGCGACATCAAGCGCGACCTGGTCCAGGGCTGCGTTGGCTCTATTGGACAGAGCTCTCGTTTCGACGGAGAGCTTACGGGCCAGCGTGATCTTTTCTACAGCGTCTTTGGTTTCAGTCTGCAGCGACTCAATCATTGCTCCGATTTCGCGGGAAGAGGCTTGAGTATGATTAGCTAGATTTCGAACTTCGTCCGCTACAACGCTGAAGCCGCGACCATGTTCACCCGCACGAGCAGCTTCGATTGCGGCGTTCAAGGCGAGGAGGTTTGTTTGTTCCGCCATGCCACTGATGACGTCCACGACGCGACCAATGAGTATGCCTTGCTCATTGAGGCGCTGGATTCCAGCACTGACAGCGTCCATCTGGAGAGACAGCTGATGAGAGGCATCCATGACAGCCTGGACATCGTGACTTCCAGCTTCTGCTCCCTCTCTGGCTGAGCGGGCAGCTTGGAAGGTTTGCTCTGTTCTTTGAGCGACCTCTTGCAAGGTGGCATTCATTTGGATCATGGCAGTAGCGGTGCTGTCCGCTTCATGTGATTGGGTTTGTGCAATCCCTGAGCTTTCAGAGGTAAGGCGAGCGAGCTCCACGGTAGCAGCGTGAATATGGTCGCTCCCGCTACCAATTTTCCTGACGATATCGAGGAGCTTGGCAACCATCAGGCTCATTGCATGCATGACCTGACCAAGCTCATCTTGTCGGTCGTTTTGAATCGTGAGACTCAGTTTCCCCTCAGCTACTTCGGAAGCCACCAGTGCTGTGTAGCGCAATGGTTTAACAATTTCTCTGCGGATAAATAGAGCAGCTGCAATGCTAAAAACGAGAGCCGCAATAGCCATGCTAAGAAGCAGGTAGTACGCGCTTTTGTTCCAGTTGCTCTGAGACTTAGCGATATCCTGCTGCAGGGATTCAGACTCTTTCAGCATCTGTTGGGCAATGGTGTCCAAGGAATGCTCGGTGCGGGTGTTCTGCATTGAGCTGCTTCGGTAAAGCTCGAATGCTTGGCGATACTGGTCAAGTGCAGCTATCGATGACTCCAGGGATGACCGTTGCTGGTCGCCAGCTCCGGCAGCCAAAGCTTGTACAGAAGACTGGAGGTCGTTAACGAGCAACATCCATTGCTCATATTTGGCTTGAGACGGTTCTCGGCCAAACGCCCACTCGCTTGTTCTGACTGACAACAGCTTTCGCATTAGGGCAACCGCACTGTCGGCAAGAGGAAGGGCAGATTCGACATCAACCCCCGACGTCAGCGCATCGCCAAGCGCCTCGATCAGATCCTGCTCCACGACTTCAAACTCAACCCGGACAGCTTCGGCCTGCGTATTCATGCTGGTCAAGGTTGACTCTGCCTTCTCTTGCGATTTGGCGAGTTCGTAAAACTGCGATAAGTATTCCTGACTGGCGCTACTAAGGCGCTGGTCCTTTGTTAGCGACTGAGCAAGGGCTCGCTCGACCTCTTGCATGATCGACTGAACGACAGGGATCGTCTTCGGGTCGGCGCTCGCTTGAAAGGTCTTTTCCGCCACGCGTGCCTTCAAGACCTCGGAGTTAATCGCGGTAATCGCAGCCATTTGCTCTTGGCGGTTGAGGATCGAGTGCATGCTGTACAAGGCCGTTCCGGCCAACAGCATGGTGAGGCTGCAAACCAATCCGAATCCCACAGCAAGCAGCCCACTGATGGATAGGCGGCCAAGATGGATTCCTCTCGCTTTCATTATTTTTGTTCTCCCGGAGCGGCGGTGTAGCGGAATTGCTCAAAATGCCCCGGAAGGAAAGACGGCTCGACTAAGGCGCGGCTTCCTGGGCTGATGCTACGTCAGGCGGGCGAGCATCAGTTTCTGGGCAGTAAAAGTTAATTGACGATGTGTCTATTTTTTTGGCATGATGCACAAAGATAGACATATCGTCAATTATTGGCTGCTACCAATTTCCTAGGGCGCGTGGAGGTGTAGACCTCCCCCAAATACCTAAGGGCGCTTGGTTCAGCCTAAGCGGACAGATAGCTATGCAGGAAAATGGTGAGCAGCAAGAAACAAAGCGGAAGCAGGCTGTGCACGCGGTGGTGCCCGGAGGATGCAGTGGTCCAATAGTGTTGCTGGATGACGCTGAACTGAAGAGCTACCGTCGCGGTGTCGGATACGTCCTTTTATTCGCGCTATTAGTCAGCCCCATCGTCTTGTTTCTGCTTTGGCGCTAGGCACCATGGGTGCACAAGGCGAGACTTCTATAAAATGTTATCGCTATGTGCTGCGAGAGTAGAGGCTTATGGAAACCTCCGAAGGGATCATAAAAATTGTTCGCAAGACACCGCCGGGCGGTGATAAGCGCGCACGAACACGAGCATCCATTCTTGATGCGACTTTCCAGGTAATTGGTCACGAACACGGGCGCCTGGCAAGGATTGAGCAGGTGACTGAGGTCGCCAAGATCGCGCGCCCCACCTTCTATACGTACTTCAGCAGCATGGATGAGCTGTTTGCTGCTCTATCCTTTGAGCTCAGTCATGAGTTCAACAACGCCGTCACTGCATATACGCAGACGCTCGGCAGCGCAGTCGAGACTAAAGCATTAGCCGTCCGCTTCTATCTGGCCAAGGCAGCAGCAGATACCCGTTGGGGTTGGGGGATGGTTAACCTTAGCTACGGCGGACCGATTCTTGGGGCTGATACTTGCGCGGCTGCGACTGCGACGGTGCAGGCGGGCATGGATGCCGGAGACTTCACTGTTGCTGATGTCCGAGTCGGCCGGGATCTAGTCCTCGGGACAACGCTTAGTGCGATGAAAACACTCATGAGCGAGCCGTGCAGTCCCGACTACCCAGAAATGGTGACAAAGCAAATTTTACTGGGTCTAGGTGTGACGCAAGCAAAGGCAGAGAAGCTTATTCGAATGCCTCTTCCAGACCTCTTCGAAAGCGGGTCGGCATTTGACTCGTGACCTAACGGCGTAAAGCTGTAGGGAGAGAGCTTTGCTTGCGAATTTCGGTGCCTCAGACACCCCATCCCCTACGAAAGCTCCACCTTGCTAGCGAGGTGGAGCTGAATTCGATCCTCTCTAGAGCTCCCTCTTCTCTACGAAGCGCCTGACCAAAGCACTTCGCTCGCCTCCTCATCAGCACCAGAAAATCCTGCATTGATGTCTCTGGTTCTTGGCAAATTTTGTCGGCTCGACAACCCCCCTAAGACCTAGCCAGCTCTACGCCGGTACAGCGAAGACCGCCGTCCGTCCGCCCCCACGTTGCCACTCATCTCCCCCCCACCTTGTACGCAGGCCGTTCACTACTGCTTTCGGCTAGCCACTGCCAAAAACCGCAAATCTGGCTGTTGACTCGCCCGTCAAAACACGACTATTCTCGTTTTCGACTGTAGTCGGTTATTTGGTGAGGACATAATAAAATGACAGAGCTGACCAAGCTGAAGATGAATCCAAAGCCGAGCAATGGCTCGGCCTACGAGCTGCGTGAAGCTGCCTTCGATGAAAACCTAGCGCTAACTGGCAAGGGGACTCCATCTGGAGAGTTCCTACGTCGCTATTGGCATCCACTGACAATGTCCAGCAAGGTGCGCGACCTCCCAGTTCGTGTTCGGGCGCTCTCGGAAGACATGGTCCTGTTCCGCAAGCCTAGCGGCGAGCTGGGCCTGATCCATCCGCGATGCGCGCACCGTGGCGCCGACATGTTTTTCGGCTCCATTGATGAGGGTGGTATCCGTTGCCCATACCATGGCTGGCAGTTCGATCCGAAAGGCCATTGCCTGGACCAGCCCTGCGAAGTGAACGGCGGTGGCAAGGGTTGTGAAAAAGTGCGTCAGCCCTGGTATCCCGTGCAGGAACGTTACGGCATCGTTTTTGGTTACTTGGGTCCACTGGACAAGATGCCGCTGCTCCCACGCTATGATGTTCTTGAAGAGCTGACTGACGAGTTCGAAATTCTCGTGGACGACAGCAGCGCTCCAACTGGTGGTCCGGATCGCTTCCATTGCAACTGGTTCCAGACGCACGAAAACACCTTCGACATGGCTCACACCTTCTGGCTTCACCGCGCACAGTTCCCGCGCAAGTTGGCTGAGTCCGCACTGGGTGAGTACGAGACGCACGATCGAGGAATTGCAGGCAGCTTCCCGACCGAGCTTCCAGGCGGCGGCGTAGTCAACTTCAAGACAGAAGTAATCTGGCCAACGCTTCGCCTTGTTCCGCATCCGCTACTGCTCACGCCTGGTCCCGTACGCAGCATCGATTGGACATTGCCAGTTGATGACACCGAAACACGTGTATTCAGCGCGATCATTACTCGTAAAGGTGAGGTCACTCCATATGCTGAAGGGCAGGTGTGGGGGCCATTCGCTTTGTACGGGGAAGACGGCTCAAAGACTTGGTTCGAGCTAGATGAGCAGGGTCACCAGCGGTGGCCAGCTGACTATGAGGCGCAGGTTGGTCAGGGACCAATTCACCTGCACTCCGATGAGCAGCTCGTTCAATCAGATCGCGGAATCGTGATGCTCCGCCGCCTGTACAAAGAGGCCGTTCAGCGGGTGGCCAATGGCGAGGATGCACCAGGTACTGCGCCTGAAGATGAACTGGTGAAAGTCCGAGCGGGAATTTATCTCCACGCTCCGACATCGGAAAGTGCCCCTGCCTAACTGATGAAAAGTTAAAGCCTTGCGCTTCGGCTCAGACCGAAGCCTTTAATGCGCCAGGGACCGGTGCGAACCAACAATAATAATAGAGGTTTGCTATATGAAAGTACGTGACGATAGGGTCGGTTGCGCGAATTTCGCTAATCTCAGCGCAATTGGCCTGGCGGTTATGTTTGCTCAACTGGCACCAAGCCAAGCTATGGCATTTGTTTTCGAAGTCGGGAATCCAGATATCCAAGCGCGTTGGGATAACACCGTCAAATACAGCTCAGCATTTCGCGTGGAAGGGCGATCTTCTGATCTGATCACCGATGATGCATCCGATAATCGCAACACGATCAACCTGGATGATGGCGACCGAAATTTTAGTAAAGGTCTGATCTCCAATCGTTTTGACCTATTGTCCGAGCTCGATATTTCTTATAAGAACTATGTCGGGATGCGCGTCAGCGGAGCAGGTTGGTACGACACTGTTTACAACCAAGACAACGACAATAACGACGCGTCTCGGGTAAACCACACATCCGCGCCAGCAGACGAGTTTACTGACAGTACTCGCGACCTACACGGTCGGGATGCCGAGCTTTTGGATGCGTTCGTCTACATAAACTCAGATATTGCTGGGCGTCCCGCTAATGCGCGGCTCGGTCGCCACACGCTTTTGTACGGGGAAACCCTCTTCTTCGGTGCAAACGGCATCGCCTATGCCCAGGCTCCGGTAGATATCGTAAAAGCCCTCTCGGTCCCGAACTCTCAGTTCAAGGAAGTGATCCTTCCCGTGAACCAGCTTTCAGGCCAGGTCCAACTCACGGACACTTTGACCCTCGGCGGGTATTACCAGCTCGAGTTCAGGAAGTCGCGTCTTCCTGGGGTAGGTAGCTACTTTTCACCTGCTGACGTTCTGGGGGCTGGAGCCGAAAACTTCGTGCTGGCACCTGGTTTTGGGGTGCCTCGCACTAGCGATGAGGATGCAAGAGACGATGGCCAATATGGTCTGCAGCTGCGCTGGCGGCCAGAATCAATGGATACCGAATTCGGTATCTATGCGCTGCGTTATCACGACAAGTCTCCTCAGGCTTATTTGAGGCCTCTGGGTGCATTTCCCGGCTCGCCACTCCCGTTCAACTTCCAGCGCGTTTATCCAGAAGATATCAAGACCTATGGTGTTAGCTTCAGTACCACCGTAGGAGATTTCAACGTCGCAGGCGAAGCGTCTGTGCGCCGGGATACTCCACTTGTTAGCGGCCCGGAGGTGGACCTTTCCCTCGATGGCTCCGCCGGGATAGGCAGTAAGGCTAAGTACGCGGTTGGTAACTCCGCCCACGCGAACCTTTCTACCGTGTATTTCCTGCCGCCAAGCGCACTGTGGGACGGCGGCTCTCTTTTGGGTGAGGTGGCTTGGAACCGCCGCACGAGCATCACCAAAAATGCTGAGGCGCTTGATCCAAACTCGTCGCGGGATGCATGGGGGATGCGGTTTGTTGTGGAACCATCCTGGTTCCAAGTGTTTCCTCAGTTCGACATCTCGATGCCGCTCGGCGTGGGTTACAACCCACATGGCAACTCTTCCGTGGTTGGCCAATTCAACGGTGGCACTAAGCGGGGTGGCGATGTGAGCATCGGCCTCAAAGGAAGCTATCAACATAAGTACAACGTTGGTCTCAACTATACGCACTTCTACGGTGACACTGGTGCGGCGTTGGGCGCAGATGGCAACTACACATTCAAACAGAGTCTAGGCGACCGAGACTTCGTTTCATTGTCGTTGCAGACGACGTTCTGATCGAGGAGATAATAAGAATGAGAACTCAACAAACTGTTCAAGCAATCGTCACCACGATGGCCCTGCTTGCTACTGGTTTCGCTTGGTCTGCTGTTAGTCCAGAAGAGGCAGCGAAGCTGCAGAAAGAACTCACCCCGCTTGGTGGTGAAAAGGCTGGCAACAAGGATGGTACGATCCCTGAGTGGACAGGTGGATATAGCACCCCGCCGGCAGGTTACAAGCCAGGTACACCACGTCCAGATCCGTTCTCGGGGGACAAAAAGCTCTTCTCCATCACTGCGGCCAACATGGCGGAGTACAGCTCCAAGCTGAGTGATGGCCAGCAAGCACTACTCAAGAAATACCCGACCTACCGTATCGACGTGTACCCCACGCGAAGGACTGCGTCGGCTCCTGAGTACATCTATGACAACACGCTGAAAAATGCGACCCGCGCGAAGCTTGCCCAAGAAGGGAATATGGTTGAGGGGGCCTACGGCGGTGTTCCGTTTCCGATTCCCCAAAACGCTTCCGAGGTGATGTGGAACCACCAGCTGCGTTGGCTCGGCGAGTCGACGAATTACAACGCTAGCACCTATGTCGTGTCGGGTGGAGAACCTGTACTGGCTGCTAAGACACGAATGGAAGTGGCGCTGCCGTATGCCTACAAGGATGGGACACTTGAAACGTTCAAGGGTGACATCTGGCTGCTGTACCAAGTTGCCACTGATCCATCATACAAAGCGGGTGAAACAATCCTGATTAGAGACCCTGTCGATTATGTTGGTCGGGGTCGTCAAGCGTGGCAGTACCTGGTGGGCCAGCGTCGAGTGCGTAAGGCGCCTAGCATCGGCTACGACACTCCAAACACCGTGACTTCGGGCTCTGACTTCTTCGATGAAGCGGCGCTGTTCAACGGTGCACCTGATAAATACTCCTGGAAGCTGATCGGCAAAAAGGAGATGTACATTCCATACAACGTGAACGGCTTCTTCCTGCAACCAGCTGACCAAGCGCTTAGCCCGAACCACCTAAACCCCGACCATGTCCGCTGGGAGCTGCATCGCGTTTGGGAGGTTGAAGCTGACCTGCTACCTGGCAAGCGCCATGTGATTCCGAAGAAGAAGTTCTACGTCGACGAAGATACTTGGAACGCTGTGCTCTATGACGGCTGGGATAAACAAGGCCAGCTGTGGCATTCGGGTGAGTCGCTGCCATTCCTCGCCTATGAGTTCCCAGGTGTTTTCTCGCAACCCTTTGCCATGTTCGATCTCCTGAAAGGTTCGTACTCGGCCACTGTGTTCAACGGTCAACCTAACAACCATTGGGCTCCAGCACCTCGATTCCCGGATAGCAACTTCACCCCGGACTCGATGGCTGCTCGTGGTGTTCGATAGGTGCCGCTTGACTCGAATCTATGCTCATCCACCACGTGTTTCGCCGCGTGTGGTTGAGCTGATCGAAACAAGATAGCGACACAAAAAGGGGGCGGAGAAATTCCGCTCCTTTTCCATTTTCGGAAAGTGCTAATGCAAAAAGACGTATCGATCAGAACTGCGGCAGAAATTGAAATGGCCCGTGTGGCTGGGCAGTTGGCGAGTGACGTGCTGGAGAATATTTCCAGGCATGTGAAGGTCGGTATATCGACCGATGAGCTGGATCAGATATGCAATGAATACATTGTAAACGTGCAAAAAGCCGTACCCGCCAATGTGGGATACCACGGGTTCCCCAAAACCATCTGTGCCTCACTGAATCATGTGGTCTGCCACGGCATCCCATCAGGCGTGATATTGCGCGAGGGCGACATCCTTAATATTGACGTCGCCGTCATACGGGATGGTTGGTACGGCGACACTAGCCGCATGTACTTCGTAGGCAAGCCGCGGCCGGAAGCGGAGCGTTTAGTTAACGTTACCTATGAGGCGATGTGGGCTGGGATTCGCGCTGTTCGCCCGAAAGCAACCTTGGGGGATATCGGGCACGCAATTCAGTCTGTCGCAGACCGAGAAGGCTTCGGTGTGGTTCGCGATTTCTGTGGTCACGGCATCGGTACGGAGTATCACTCTGACCCACAAATTCTCCACTACGGCCGACCGGGAGAGGGGCTAGAGCTGGAGACGGGAATGATCTTCACCATCGAGCCAATGCTGAATCTAGGAAGCCACCGAGTTAAAACCCTCCACGATGGCTGGACTGTTGTCACCACGGACGGCTCTCTCTCAGCCCAATGGGAGCACATGGTCGCGGTAACGGACGATGGGTTTGAGGTGTTAACTGCGCGACCGGAGGAGCTAGCGACTTTCGCTAAACCTTGACCGCTTGCTTCGGGGCTGGCGGATAAACAGTCACGTCGCAACTGAAATGAGAGGTCAAGATGCGCCGAAATCCACAAACGCTTCCCCTCCTGCCCGAGGTCTTTAGCGAGCCGGCTTTCGACGTTGAATACGCAGTATCCTTACGCTTTAACTGCTTGAAATATCTACGTGAAGCCACGGCTGATGACGCTGGGCTAGGAATGGCGAGCTAATCACGCTTTTCACGGAGAACATTAGAGTTGCTGCGTCAGAGCTGAAGGTCGTTTCACTCACCACACGTCTTCACTCCTTCTACGGACGAGTTAATTAAGCTATGAGCAAATCTGAACAGGCCCCTCTAGCGGCCAAAGCAATCCCGCCGACTGGGGGGCTTCGCGAGAGAAACAAGCGCGAGAAGCTGGCGCGAATCACGTCCGCTGCGGCAGAAGTGTTTGCTAGCCCGAAAGGATTTGCAGGCGCTACGACTCAGGAAATCGCCAGACTTGCGGATGTGGGCACGGGGACACTTTTTGCGTACATAACCGCCAAGGAGGATTTGCTCATCCTCGTATTGCGCGCGGATATGGAAGAGATGATGGATGGATGCCTGGCTGAAGCGTGCAACCAGGAACACCTCGATGACATGATCATCAGCTATTGCCTGCAGGCCGTCGCCTATTGGGAACGCGATATTGCAACAGCCCGAGAGTTAGCACGCCATGCAATGTCAGTAACCGACGAGCGCCGGCGCGCAGATATCAGCTATCTAATGAAGAAGATCTTGCGCCAGCTCGCGCAGATTATTGCCTTAGGCAAGACCCGCCGAGAAATTCGCGCAGATGTGCCTGCTCTAGCTCTTGCCAGAAATATCTTTGCAGCTCACTACCTGTTCACTCAGCAGTGGCTGAATGGCTTCATTAGTCGCAGCGACTATGAGAAGAACCTGCGCACTTCGATTTCGCTCCAATTGCGAGGCCTAGCCCCATCCGCAGCACGGTCAAAAAAATAGCAGCGAACGGCTATGCCTCCAGTGCATGGGCAGCCGTTAAAGACGCCTGCTGAGCCGAGGACATCCTGCTCTGTGTTGTTGGCGATCCAATTAAGTTAATGAACCAGAGAACGCACTCGTGACCCAACTTAAAGATCGAATTGCCGTCGTGACAGGTGGGGCGTCTGGAATGGGGCGCGGAATCGCAACCAAGCTCGCTGAAAGCGGCGCGACCATTGAGTTGCTGGATAGGCAGGACTGTGACGCCTCTCTTGAGGCCATCCGCGAGGTAGGCGGTACCGCATACGCCCATAAGGTTGATGTCACCGATGAGGCCGGCCTGTCACGGGTCGCAGACACCATATCGGAGAGACATGGCCGACTTGATATCTTGGTCAACAATGCCGGGTTGCTCTCCGGAGGAAAAGCCTGGAACGAACATACCCGTGAGGATCTAGAGCGGTTTATTGGCGTGAATTACATCGGGTATTTTCTGGTGATCAAAGCCTTACATCCACTGCTCCTCAAAAGCACCTCAGGCCGAATCGTCAATGTTGCTTCTCGAACATACTTCCTTGGTAACCCCGGCCAACTGGCCTACGTAGGGAGTAAGGGCGCCGTTATTGGCATGACCCGTGTACTGGCCAAGGAGCTGGGAAGGGAGAACATCACAGTCAATGCCGTAGCCCCTGGCATGATCGCGACGCCCGGTGTGCTTGAACATTTCCCGGAGGAAGCCGCTGACGCAGTTATGCAAAACCAAGCTATCAAAAAGCGTGGCCAACCCCGGCATTTAGCGGGATTGGTTGCCTTCCTCGCCAGTGATGACGCCGACATGATCACCGGCCAGACCCTGCTAGCCGATGGCGGCGGCTACATGCTCTAAGGCGACTAGCTAACGATTCGCCCTCTATCCAAAGCCGTTCAGCCCCTGCTCGTCCAGAAATACCTGTAGCCGGTTTCACATCGGCAGCATCTGGCTTGCCACCGAGAAAATGGACATGCGCAGGCACTGATACCGCGCCGGCCCGTGAGGTGGCGGCACCCCATCGATCCGTAGCCACTGATTAGCCTACCTGGCGCAATCGGCGACATGACCTCCTGGCCTGCAGACTCAGCAGTGCCTGCATGAACAGAAAATTTTCGGTGCCTGCTTGACAGTGTTTCATGCTGTGATAGCTTGAATTGCACAAACTGTCATTTTGACAAAACAACAAAAACACAGCCAGGTGCACCGTGAATACAGATCAGGTTCTCTCTGCTCAAAGCAGTCCCGGCTCAAGAGGGCTCTGTCCATCTCCTTCCCGGGCGCTCGGTTGGAGATGTTGAGCAGCAATGAATGGCTGTCGGATTACTGAGCTCGTGTAGACCGACTGAGCCCCATCCCGTTGCGGACCTCTACACGCAGTCAGCCGAGATGCACATTGGCCACCTTGCATAAGTCGAGTCCCGCCAAATTGCGCAGCTCCGTCCTACGGCCTAAAGAGGCCGAAATCCCAACGCAGCGAACTTCCTAATAGCTCTATTTAGATAATCTCAGAGATTAAGCACCTTAACTTAATAAGCAATGAATTCTCATTGATACGGCAATTTCGTTTTTGATGGGCACGCGACAAAACAAAAACAATAACTCTTTGCCGGCTTTTGAGTTGGCTCGTGAGGTTTTTCATGAAATTTGTTAGAAATACTTGGTACGCAGCAGCATGGAGTGAAGAAATCACTCGTTCTCTATTCACTCGGAAGTTGCTCAACGAGCAGATCGTTATGTATCGCAAAGAAGATGGTACGCCTTGTGCCATTCAGGATCTTTGCCCTCATAGGTTTGCTCCGTTAAGCATTGGCAAGTTGATTGGCGACGAAGTTGAATGCCTTTATCACGGTCTCCGCTTTGATTGCACTGGCAAGTGCGTCGACAACCCAAATGGTTCCGGTGCCATCCCCAAGGCGGCGAGTGTCAAAAGCTATCCAATGTCTGAGCAGTACGGTGTCGTTTGGATCTGGATGGGTGATCCTGAAAAAGCCGACCCGGCCTTGGTCCCTGCTTTCCCATGGTTGTCCGATAGCGAAAATTACACCCAGGTACATGGAACCCTAAATATCGGGGCTAACTATCTATTGGTGATGGACAACCTGACAGACCTTAGTCACGCCGCGTTTATCCATGTTGAAACATTGGAACCCAGGGAGCTGGCAAAAGCGACTTTCGAAGTAATTGAAGACGGTCCTGAAGTCTGGACAAAGCAGTGGTGCGCAGCCATGACTGTTCCACCACTGTTCACCGTGGTTAAAGGTTTCACCGGGCAAATGGATCATTGGCTCGAGATGCGCTGCATCCCCCGGTCTACCTCCATGATCACTTTCTACGGTGTGACCGAGATAGGTAAAAGCCGCGAGGAAGGTTACGGCACATATAACCCAAACATCATCACGCCGGAAACAGATACAACAACCCATTACTTCTGGGGCTCTGCACGCGACTTCGATCTGAAGGACGAAGAAATGTCAGAGAAATTCCGTATGGGCGCCAGTTTCGCATTTACCCATGAAGACAAGCCAATCATTGAAGCTCAGCAGCGCAACATAGGCGACGTCGACTTGATGAGTCTGAAGCCGGTTCTGCTAACTAATGATGCTGGTTCAGTGCGAGCGCGCAGAGCAATTGACCGCCTCATCGCTGAAGAGCAGGAAGAAAAAGACAAGCTTATTGCTGTTGGCTAAGCAGAAATTTTCAGTGGTATGAAAATATATCACTGATCATGAAGTGCGCCGAAGTTTAGCGGGGTTGCTTTTTTCCTAGCTAGCGGCAGTGCTCGGGGGCTGTACGGCGGATATAAATGTTTAACCAAACCATTATTCTTAATTAATACACCAGGAGTCTTCATTACATGTCTATCTTTACTCACGTCACCGTCGGCACAAATGACTTGGAAAAGTCCCGTCACTTTTACGACGAGACGCTCGCGGAACTGGGATTTAAGCGAATCGCCGACATTCCGAGCGGCTCGATTTGGGGCATCGACAAGCCCTCCTTCTTCGTACTTTCCCCTCTTAACGGTGAACCAGCGTCTGTAGGCAACGGTGGCACTGTCAGCTTTGAGGCTCCGAGCAGGGCTTCTATTGATGCATTCCATGCGCTCGCTCTGTCTAAAGGGGCGAAGGATGAAGGTGCTCCGGGGCCGCGTGGCTGGGCTCCAAATGCGTACGCCGCCTACGTGCGAGATCTCGACGGTAACAAGCTTGCCGCTTACTGCTTCAAGGCCGAGTAAGCGTTTAATCCATGGCGTTTCCAATATAACGCATGGAATCTCGAACTAGACATCTGTCAAAAATACCTTAAGGTGTTGAAAGCGTGACGGTGCGCGGCCTTAAGCCGCGCTTCCGTTTCTTTGACAGTATTGGGTCAGGAAGAGATAGGGTAATGGCAGAGGCAAAGCCAAAAGTTAGCGCGTCCGTTAACGTGGAACGCAGAGCAAAAATCGGTGAAGAAAAAAGAGCTCGTACCCGATCTAAAATTTTAGAAACAGCGTTCCACCTGATTGGGCGCGAGAAAGGGCGCTTCACCCTTGTGGATGAGGTTTGCCAGCAATCCGGAATTTCCCGAGGCACTTTCTATAACTACTTTAATGGCGTGGAGGAGCTATTTGAGGCCTTATGCTATGAGCTGAGTCATGATTTTAATAATTCCGTCTTAGCATTAGTTGCAGAAATGGGCAGCGATGTAGAGCGTGTTTCAGCAGCAGTTCGGTATTACCTGGGGCGTGCAATCACCGATAAACCCTGGGGCTGGGCAATGGTGAATATCAGCATCAGTGGATATATCTTTGGAATAGAAACCTACAAACATGCTGAGTCCACCATCAAGGATGGAATAGAAAGTGGCGTGTTTAAGGTTAAGAATCTTAGTTTGGGTAGAGATGTTCTTTTGGGAGCAACATTTGGCGCGATGATTACTTGTCTGCGCGGTGGCGCAGACGAAAACTACCCATCGGAAATCGCGCAAGAGATCTTATTGGGGCTTGGAGTCGCGAGCGACCTGGCGAGCAAGGTTGTCACAATTCGGTTGGTTGAACCCAACGGATAGCGCTCAGTTTTCAATAAGCTGCCCCTCATCATCCCGCCTCATAACAACTTGCCGCGCCGCTGGGCTATCTAAATCTACGGCCACCCAAGCGGATCGACGACTGTCGGCGTGACTGGTTCCCGCAGCATCTACAGATGCCCTTGCTCCGGCCCGGCAGAGTATCGAGGTGCAGCCGACGGCACACACCTTGGAAAGTACTGCCATGGCAACCCGCGGCTAGCCTGCCACCCGCAGCTTGGCTGACGCGGCATCTATCCGCTCAACCACATCGACTGATGGCTATGCTCAGCTGGTCTCCCTGACTGGTTGAGGTCTGAGCCTGGCATTTCTACAGGTCAGTCACTTACCGTCCTCACACCCCTGGCAAATCAGAGCGTCGGCGATGGACACAATCGACCTGTTGAATGAAACCATTCGAATCGTCCAACCCGCTGGGGAGCTGCTCACAGCGGAATGGAAACGTCCAACGGGGCCACGTGGATGTGGGGACAAGGCAGAGGTCGACATAGAGATCGAAGCCTTGCTGCGGAAAGAGCTCTTAGCGCTCCTGGATTGTGATTTTTGGGGGGAAGAGACAGGCGCTTGCCTGACTGGCCATGAGTTCTGCTGGGTAGTGGATCCCAATGACGGGACCAAAGACTTTCTGCTGGGTCAGAAGGGCTCGGCAATTTCAGTTGGACTACTGCGTAACGCCGTTCCCGTACTGGGGGTGGTCTATGCGCCGGTGACACCAGATCGCGGCCCTGACTGCATCTCTTGGGCGAAAGGCAGTGGCAGTGTCATCCGTAATGGTCAGGTAGTGTGCTCTCGTTTGGATCACGCCAGTCTAGAGCAGGGCAGCAAAGTACTGGTGAGCACTGCAGCTGCCAGCAAGCCAGCTCTCAATGCCGAGCTCTGTGCGCCTGCTGACTTTTTACCAATGCCGAGTATCGCTTACCGCTTGGCCCGCGTTGCTGCCGGGGATGCGGTTGCAGGTGCTTCGCTTGTACCGGTGTCAGCCCATGATGTCGTTGGAGGCCATGCGCTACTAATTGGCGCCCGGGGAGTGCTACTCGACCAGGATGGGCTCCCAATCTCTTATGAGTCTGAAGCACGGATGTCGAGAGCATCCTTAAGATGTTTTGGCGGTGCTCCTGAAGCATGCAGAGAACTAGCCCGGAGAGACTGGGGGAGACTATTCACTTCGTAACTGATTCTGATAGCTACTGGGTGACTCCAGATGCAAAAGCCTCGGCCGTGCCTGATACCCATAACGCTTCATTCGTCTCCGTAACCAACGCACTGTTACGGTTCCGATTTCATGTTAGCGAGTAGGAAGCATGCCCCATAAGGAGTGCCGGGGCGCGTCTAGGGGGTTTCGATTTGCAGCCGCCCGCTCGGCCAATTGCATTGGTAATGGCCACTGCTTTCTCCCTAATGCGTCAGTAGGGGCAAGGTCGCGAGCGGTGGAAAACGGCCAGAAGTGGACATTGGTGACAATGGACCGCTCACCCTGCTCGCAACCTTGCAGCTGCCGAGAGCTGAGTGCCACTACTCTGCACCTTGGCAACATCGTCTTTAATCTTCAGAAGCCAGGGTGCTACATCTTGTAGTTGAGCATGGAACTAGCCGGTTTTCGGAGTGATAAACCCTCTAGAGACGCCCCCTGAATATGACGAGGGCTTGGCTCATATGTGCTCAACAGAAACCCTAGCTACTAAACGCCTGCGCAAGCTTGCAGAGCTGCACGACACTCTGGCTCTAGCTGTTCAGGAAAAAGAATCGAACATGCGTATCTGGTGGCAAGGTGTGCTGCACGGACGACTAGTAGAGCTAGAGGCAAGCGAGATGCTGACTACCGAGGATTGCTCGACATTCGCTGCGGAGATGCAGAGAGCATTTGAGCAGTGCTTACCTTCGGCAAACGACCCCTGATTGGGAGAACAAATTACCTTGGGAAAGTTCGACCGGTAGGCCAGCTAAACGTTGACTCCATTGAGCGTCTGCCTTTAGCCAGAAGTGGACTTTCCCCGCCCTTGGAAACTCAGCATATAGTTACTCATACGCTCGTCCCTCAATGCAGCGCTGGAGACTCGCTATGACCATGCCTATCGAACGCACTGCTGCGCTTATGGAAGTGCGCAGCTTTCTGAATGCCCTGACGAGCAGTAGCGAGGTCAGCGAGGAGATAAAGCGTCAGGCCTCTCGTGCCCTCCGCCACTATCCCTCAGCCCGAGAGGTGAACATGCTTGCTGAAAAAGAGGAGTACATACGCAGAATGGGCGGGACCGTTTCAGCTCACCTACTCGTTACCGCCAAGCTTGATGAGACTGGCCGCATTCAGAAGCTTATTGAAGAAGATAGCGACATCAGAACCTGAGAACTGGACAGCCCCTCTTCCCCTAATTTATTGGAGCAGCATGGCTGCGAAAGCCGTCGGGACGGGTACTGAAATCTACCGCAAAGATGTGCAAAAAAATCTGCAATTTCCTCCAGTAAAAAGCTCTTTAAACCCGCGCAATATCTGTATCCGGAACATACGAGAAAATGTGCAGATCAACGCTTGGTGAAGTCGCTAGCTACCCTGTGCCCAATGTGCATTCCATAACGGGGAAACAATGGCAGCGGCCTCACACGGACGACCGCAACCGGCCAGGACCAGTCGCTCAAATGCGGCGCACCTCAGCCAACCTAGGCGGCCTAGCTGGGGCTGCTGCAGAAGCATGAGGCAGGCACCTCACGGTCGCATACGGGCGATTGAGGTGGCGAAACGATTATCTAGGGGCGCGTTAGCAATACACCCCGTATTTCAACCGTTCTAAAAAGACCAACACTTTCTTTAGGCCATCAGGACTCAGGACGAGCTCTATCGGCTTTTGGCCATTCAGCCCTAAGGCCGGCAGCTGCATCCAACGTGCTGCCGCATCTCTGTCACCGAAAACTACGGTGGCTACCGCCATGGCCTCTACTACTCGAAAGGTTTTCTGGGCTTCCGATTCCCAGTAGCGAGTAATTTCCGACATAGCAGTATCTCGACCTGGATTTTCGGTTCGCAAAAAGGGCGATCTATCATTCCTGCTCCAAGCGCAGGAGCTTACGACTCGATAGATAGCTACTCGGTGACAAGAGATTGGAACCGTAACAGCGCGCCAGATACGGTGACAGGTGAAGCGTTAAAGAAACCATGCACTGCAGGGTATCGCTACAAGAGAAAGCACCGGATGGGCGACCGAGCGAGACGCACTGGCGCCTGTTAAGCCTTAGTTGGCTTGCCTTAGGTGATTACGAAGATCTTCGACGCGTCCAGACTGGGCCAAGCCGTGTTGACCATCACAACGAACCAGATGACTAAGCGCCTCTTCCGGCCATCGCTCTGAGTCATCGTCGACCGATACCCAACCCCGAAGGTGTGCACGATCCACGTATCGACAGATCTGTTCGTATCGCGACGCACTATCCCACCAGTTCTGATCAAGCCAGCCTTTGCCCATCGAGCTATGCCAAGTCGCCCCGATTACCCGTGCCTTGATCGGGGCGGGTAGGTAACTCCGCGCACGTGAAAAACCCAGGTGGCGCACCCAGCTCGTACTCAGAACCACTTGGACATGGGGGAAATCCTCCAGCACCTCTACCAATAGGTCAGCCCACATGAATAGTGAACCTTCAGCTCGCAATTTCGGCCCCTTCCGGGTCATAAAAACGGCGTCCGGATGCAGTACGCCATCGAAGTCGAGGAAAAGGACGCTAGGGGGATTGAAGGTCTTCGCCATGGTGAGGAAACCTGGGTCTATCTCAAAAGATTAACCGGCCAGTAGGCCTCCTGCGAAGGAAGGGTTGAAAAGAAATCGGCGCCCCCAATGAACGCTGCCCTCCAGCAGCATCGGAAAGGCCAGCCTTCGGGCTGGGAAGTAGATCTACCAGACCTTGCCAGCTTCGCGAGCTTCTACGCCGCCGTACATATTCGCCTCCTGGTGTACAGGCTGCCTGCTGGTTGGTGGTCTAGACTGATGGTGGCAGGACGCACCCACTACGAAAGGAATTCGACCATGGGTTTTCTTACCCTTACCCGCACTGTAGGTGAGCACATTCGCCTAACCATAGACCCCGGCGTAGATACCGATAAGCTGCTGCAACAACTGCTGCGGGACGGCATTACCGTGCATGTAGAGGCTGTGCAAAGCGATAGAGTTCGGGTGGCTATCGAGGCGCCCAAGCAGATCGGAATTTACCGCTCGGAGCTGCTCGACGAACAACCCTTGGTCGGCGCCTGCTGACTTCCGGTATCAGTTGTTTTGGATGCAACGAGGGCCACCGCCGAAGGAAGCCATCTGCTCGAGCAAGATGTTTGGTGTGCGCCAGACGGAGCCGCCGCCGATTCGCAAGGCGCTGGTCACCTACGTGAGCCGAGCGGCCGGAAAGTCGCGCAGCCATGCCTCGCTGAGCATGACGATGCGCTATGCCCACTTGGCTCCCGAGCATCTACACGATGCGATCAGGTTGGGGCCGATGGTTGGGGTGTTCTCATAATAACTTCACCACCAATGTAGCGTCATTTTTATATAAAACAGAGTTATAAAAGCTCTGGAAAAACCATTAGAGGCTGGCTATAAAATCAGTCTTCTACCGCATTCTAGACGGGTGGAACCTTCATATTTGACTGTGTAGGAGGGGCTTGTGATGAGCGTAATGGCAGGGCCTTCAGCGCTTGAGCTTCGAGCAATTATTGAGGCAGCATTTTTACCTGATCGCTGTGTCACGGCAGTCGTAGATGAGCGAAGTATGGCGATTACCATCTACGAAGGTGAGTCTGACATTGTCAAAGTAGCCATCGTTGGGGTCGAGCTTAAGGAGCTGACGACCATGAGGGCTATTTCGAAGTTCGTTTTAGATGTGAAAAGCGGTCTGACGGTTGCAGCTCAAATTGAGCAAACCCAGAGAGCTTGAGGAATAGTTCGACACTTCTTCGACACCGCCCCCCAGAAAAGATAAAGCCCTGTAAAACAGGGCTTTATCTTTTGGATTCTGGTGCGGGTGAAGGTAATCGAAATTTCTCACCGCGCCTACTGGAGTACATGGGCATGTACGGCCAGATGCGGACGCTCATCTGCAGCTAGATAAAGGATTGTCGAGATGCGCCGCGCGGGAGTCGATTACGACCAGGTAGCTGTTCCAGCCGCTGTCGCCATTCGGCACGAACGGTCATGGCGGTGACCGGTTTGGCAACTTCGGGAGCGGCTACCGCAGCCTTCGCTGTTTTTGCGGCGGCTCTTAGCTCTGCGAGGCTCGGTGTTTTCCGTACCGGCTCATCGACCTTTTTCTCTATGGCGCGCAGACAGAGTTTGCAAGAAACCTGAGCTACATCCTGAGCGCCATTCAGGCTCGATCCTGGGCGCCCACATGCAACATTCTCTGGTGACGTGAAATAGTGAATGACCAACGTATTGTCTCCTGCGTTTTCGGGCGCGGGATTCTACACAGCCATGCTGTGGGTGGCATAAAGACCGTGCAAAGTCATTGCTGCTAGGGAGGCTGAATATCTCAGAGCAGCGATAGAGGAACGGATCTGCTGCTTCTGGCTGGTGGGCCCCCTAAAGCATTCTGCGGGCACTCCAGCATCTATTTTCAATCATAGCTCTTGGCCGACAGTGGCCTTTGACGATTCATAGGTCGTCGGAGCTACTGCCCGTGGTGACGGATCTTTTGAACTGCACTAGAGCGCGGGTTAGCTCATCAGGGTTGCTGTTTGCGGCTCTGAACAGCTGCTCTGCGATTTCTACAGTAGGTAGGTTGCAGAGACCTTCTTGCTGTAGTCGCTCTAGCAAGAACTCCACATAGTCCCTTCCCAAAATGGGATAGGGCATGTTGGCTGCGCCGGCAAATGCTTGGTTTTCAGCTGTGGTCAGCTCAATGCTCGCGGCCTGGGTCGAACAGACCCCTATGAATAGGAAATGTCCCGGTGTCACCAATCGAGTGTTTATGGCATCGCGAGCCGCCTTCAAGGCTAACAACATCTGTTGCCCCTCCAGGGTGGATGCTGCCTCCTGCACTTCGTCGAGAATCAGAACGAGATCGGCTTTCGCTCGATCGACCTGTGACTTAAGCACTTCCGCAATCGTTGCCCCTCCTGCTATCCCCAGATTTTTGAGCCCAATGTCGAGCTCGGATCCGGGAGCTTCGCTCCCCCTATTGCTCAAGGCTTCTCGAATAGCATCTAGAACCATGTCTTTAGAACTGCGCGGAGGGGAACAGCAGAGATTGACGTAAATCACTAGCGCTCCACCTTCCTCCAGCGCGGGAACTAGATCCTGTATCAGGAAGGTGGTTTTTCCGATTCGGTTAGGCCCAAACATGAACAGCCCGGACCGCAGCCCAAGATCAAGTGCCGAAGGCTTCAGAAGCTGCCTGGCCATCTCTTGGGCCAATTGGGGACGCCGGAATATTTCAGTCATGACGTCATTATGGGTCATCGATCTCCAATGGCAGATCTCAACGTCCTCCTCTGACCGGAAGCAGCCTCTCGCGAAGGCCTGCTATCGGCCAAAAGCGGAGTAAGTCAGCAGTTAGAGTCGCCCGGCGAAATCACCCTTTCAATCAGACGCATCGCTGGCAGAAGCTGGACGGCTAGCTGGTTTGCTTTAGCGGTAGGCATCATTCCTCGACCTTCTCGAACAAAAAGAGGGTCATCGAATTTGCTGCGCAATCTTGCGAGAGAACCGCTGACGGCGGGTTGACCCACCTTTAGATTCATTGCTGCTTTCGAAACGCTCCGATGCTGGTACACAGTGAGAAAGACGACCATCAGATTCAAATCGAAACCCAAGAAGCATTCTTCACGGATCGTCATGGTTGCCTCTCCTAACTGGATGTACGCCGTATTTCTTGTCTCGAAAATGCATGCGGTAGCGCCGTACCGGACACGCTAGCGCGAGTCCG
>JBOFCR010000067.1:0-20530 GCA_051646165.1 Pseudomonas sp.
ACTTGGTGGTGGACAAGGCGATACCGGTACTGGTGCTGATCTCGGTATTGGATAGGCCCTTGAGCAGGCAGTTGAAGATCTCCGCCTCTTTGTCGGTAAGCAGGCCGATCAGATCCGGCGCGGCCGCCGGCGTGGTGCTTTCGGCAATGAGGAATTCGGCATAGGCCTCGCTGTAGGCTTCCGGCACCTGCAGCAGCCCCGATTGCCACAGGCCGAATACCGCCTCGGCAAAGCCCGGCGCCTCGTCGAATACCGAGCGGTTGATATTGACGATACCGAAGCGCTCCACCAGCTGCAGCAAAGCCTGCCCCTGCGTGTCCTTGTCCTGCTGCGGCGCACTCAACACCAGCAGGTTGGCCTCCACCACCAGTGCCCGCGCCGTCATCTCGCTCTGCTGCAGGGACTGCGCCAGCACCTTGAGAATGCGGCAGGCGCGCGGCTGGGCGCCGCGCATGCTCAGCCAGTAGACCGCCGCCAGACCATAGCGCTCCCAGCCTTCATCGTAGGGTCGCGCCCTCTCCCACTCGCCAGCCGCCAGCCGTTCTTCGATACCAAGGCGCTGAGCCAGAACCTCCAGCGCCGCCGGACGCCCTGCCAGCAAGGCCTGGCGCATGCTTTCCTGGGCCACCTGGCTGGCAAAGCGTGCGTAGTTGCCCAGTTGCAGGATGCGCGACAGCTGCTCCAGCAGGCGCCCGGCGCGGCCATCGGACTGGCGCCGATAGAGCAGGCGCGACAGGGTGATGTGCACCGTGGCGATGGTTTCCGTGGCCGAAGAAGACGTCACCATCGCCATCAGGTCTTCGCACAGCTGCTGGGCGGCAACCAGCTGGTTCTGTTCATAGAGCGCCACCACCATGGCGGTGGCGCGGTTGACCCAGGCCGGCGAGGAGCGCTCGGTGCGCTGGTAGTCGTGGCAGACATCCTTGCGCGCACTGGTGGCGCGCCCGGCGTTGCGGTTGCACAGGGCGATGATCAGATCGGCATAGCTTTCCAGGAACAGCTGCCCGGTCTGTGCCAGCAGCGCCTTGGACTCCAGCGCCAGCTGGATCGACTGCTGCAGGCGCCCGTGCATCAGGTGGTGATAGGCGAGGATGGTCAGCGTCAGCGCGCGAATATCCGAAGCCGTGCCCGGCACCAGCAGATTGGCCCAGCGCCGCCCCGGATCGAAGCCCAGGTCGAACTGGAACAGCTCCAGATTGAGCGCCAGCAGCTGCCGGGTCGGCGCTTCCAGTCCGGGCTGATCGGCACAGCGCGCCACCAGTTCGTCCACGCAGTAGCGCGCCTGGTGGAAGCGCCGCGACAGGGTCAGGGCATAGATCATCGGCACCAGCAGGCGCGGCTGGCTGCACAGTTCGGCCTCGCTCAGGGGCTCCAGCCACTTGAGCACGTCGGCGAAGTGGCCGCTGCGCACCCACTGCTCGCACGCATCGGCCAGCAGATTGCGGAACAGGCCCGGGTCGTCACTGCGCTGGGCGTGCTGCAAGGCGGGCTCAAGATCACCACGCCGGCGAAAGCATTCTGCGGCGCGCCGGTGCAACTGCGGCACCAGCTGCGGCTCCTGCATCAACAGGCGCTTGGCCAAAAAATCGTGCAGCAAGGCATGGTAGCGATAGCAGCCGGGCTGGGCCTCCAGCGGCAGCATGAACAGCTCGCGCGCCGCCAGATCCTCCAGCAACAGGGCCGAACCACTACGACCGAACACCTGGTCGCACAGCTCGCCATCGAAGCGTTCGAAGATGGCGCTGTGCAGGAGAAAATCGCGCAACTGCGGCGGCAGGCGCTTGAGTACCACGTGACCGAAGTAATCGACGATTTCCGGCTGGCTGCCGTTGAAGCGCTGCAGGGCGATGTCGCCGAAGCGCGCATAGGCCAACAGCGCCATCTTGACCCCGGCCATCCAGCCTTCGGTCATCGCCATCAGGCTCTCGATATAGGAAGGACTGAGGCTGGAGCCGTCCAGGTGGACATTGAACTGCTGGATCTGCACGGCAGACAAGCGCAGGTCGTGCTGATCGATACACAGCAGCTTGTTCTCCAGCTTCAGACGACTGAGGGAAAAACCCGGATGGTTGCGACTGGAGAGGATCACCCGGGCATTCGCCGACAGGCGCTCGAGCATGGCCGACAGCACATCGAGAATGGTCGGCTGGCTGATCCACTGGAAATCGTCGAGCACGATATACAGGCTGCCCTCGATGCGGTTGAGCGCATCGGCCAGGTATTCACCGACCACTTCCGGGGCCTGGTGCATCTCGGCGGCAAAGGGGTTGAACCAGGACACGTCGAAGTCTTCGACCTGGCCGCGAATGCTTTCCGCCAGATGGCGGAAGAAGCGCACGGGGTCGTTGTCACGTGCCTGCAGCGCATAATGGATCACACTGCGCCGCGGCTGGCTGGCCTGCCAGTGTGCCAGCAGGGTCGACTTGCCGGAGCCGGCCGGGGCGAGCAGCAGGGTCAGGGGGAATTGCTGGCAGCGGCAGAGCAGCTCCAGCAATTCGTCCCGCGCGAAACCGGGAGGTATCGCGGGGGAAGATTTACGCTCTTCCATGGTAGTGGTCCGTCAGGCTTGTTTTTATTGTTGAACGGAAAACACACGGCAGCGGATGATAACGGCTCGGCTCAGGGAAAATCCGACACGGGTCACGCTTCCGGCAGCAGCGCCGCGCAATCTGTCGCGCCATGCACTGGCGAGTTGCGGTATGGTTGGCGCTGCCCGCGCAATGACGGGCCAAGTCGGTGCGACTCTTCAGGACGCACACGGCACGGACAATAAGAAAGGAATCCGGGGGGATTACTGCATTGAGCGCAACAAGCACCCGCCTATCCGGCTGGCTGCGCCGTCATGGCGTGACGGGCCTGTGCATGCTGGCCGTGCTGCTCATCACCCTGAGCCTGACGCGGCAGAGCGTCGACCTGCTGCGCCTGCTGCGGGACACCAGCGCGACCACCGCTGCCCGGCCCCAGGCCGCAGAACGCCAGCCCGTCTCGTTGCAGCAGGTAGAGAACCTGTTCGGCATCCCGGCCCAGTCATCCAACACCCCACCACCCAAGACCAACCTGCAGCTAAGCCTGCTGGGCAGCTTCGTCAATCCGGACGAGAAGCGCTCCTCGGCCATCATCCAGGTCATCGGCAGCCCGCCCAAGCGCCTGTTGGTTGGCGAGACGATCAACACCAGCACCCGCCTGCGCGCCGTGCATCAGGACCACGTACTGCTCGAGCGCAATGGCCGCGAGGAAAGCCTGTATTTCCCGCAGGTGCGCAAAACCGTCGCCAGTATCAGCCAGCAACCCGGCACGGCCTTCACCCCGAGCGCGGAACAGCTGCAGATGCTGCAGGGCGAAGATGTGCAAGCCCTGCAGCAGCATCTCCAGGATCTCCAACAACAAATGGAAGCCGACGGTAGCGAACCGTCGCCACCCTCAACGCCTGAAGCCGAAGCCAGCCAATGACCCAGCCCAAGCCCCTGCTGCAGAAACATCTGCCACTCGCCCTGCTGCTGGCCATCAGCTGCCTCGGCGGCCAGTCGCCACTGGCCCTGGCGGCCGACCCCGTGGCGGTCAGCCAGCAGGGCGAGCGCTGGACCATCAACATGAAGGATGCGGACATCCGCGAATTCATCGACCAGGTGGCGGAGATTTCCGGCGAGACCTTCGTCGTCGACCCACGGGTAAAAGGCCAGGTCACGGTGATCTCCAAGACCCAGCTGACGCTGGATGAGGTCTACCAGCTGTTCCTCTCGGTGATGAGCACCCACGGTTTCAGCGTACTGACCCAGGGCGACCAGGCCCGCGTGGTGCCGGTCACCGAGGCACGCAGCGGTGCCAACAGCAGCAAGTCGGCACCAGACGATATCGAAACCCAGCTGCTGCAGGTTCAGCACACCCCGGTCAACGAGCTGATCCCGCTGATCCGCCCGCTGGTGCCGCAGAACGGTCACCTAGCTGCGGTCAGCTCGTCCAACGCGCTGATCATCAGTGACCGCCGCGCCAATATCGAACGTATCCGCGACTTGATCGACCAGCTCGACGCCCAGGGCGGCGTCGACTACAACGTGATCAATCTGCAATACGCCTGGGTACTGGACGCCGCCGAAGCGCTGAACAACGCCATCATGCGCAGCGAGCGCAAGGACGGCGCCGGCACCCGGGTGATCGCCGACGCGCGCACCAACCGCCTGATCGTGCTCGGCCCGCCGGCCGCCCGCCAGCGCCTGGTGCAACTGGCCCGCTCACTGGACATCCCCAGCACCCGCTCGGCCAACGCCCGGGTGATCCGCCTGCGCTACAGCGATGCGAAGAGCCTGGCCGAGACCCTCGGCGATGTCGCCGAAGGGCTGAAGGCCCCCGAGGGCGGCGAAACCACCACCAGCAAGCCGCAGAACATCCTGATCCGCGCCGACGAGAGCCTCAATGCCCTGGTCCTGCTGGCCGAGCCGGATACCGTGGCGACCCTGGAGGAAATCGTCCGCCGCCTCGACGTGCCGCGCGCCCAGGTGATGGTCGAAGCCGCCATCGTGGAAGTCTCCGGCGATATCAGCGACGCCCTCGGCGTGCAGTGGGCCGTGGACGCCCGCGGCGGTACCGGTGGCCTGGGCGGGGTCAACTTCAGCAATACCGGGCTGTCGGTCGGTACCGTGCTGCAGGCGATCCAGGATGGCGAGATTCCCGAAGGCACCACCCTGCCCGACGGCGCCATAGTCGGCCTCGGCACGGACAGCTTCGGCGTGCTGATCACCGCCCTGTCGGCCAACAGCAAGAGCAACCTGCTGTCCACGCCCAGCCTGCTGACCCTGGACAACCAGAAGGCGGAGATCCTGGTCGGGCAGAACGTACCCTTCCAGACCGGCTCCTACACCACCGACGCCGCCGGTTCGAGCAACCCCTTCACCACCATCGAGCGCGAGGATATCGGCGTAACCCTCAAGGTCACCCCGCATATCAACGAAGGCGCCACCCTGCGCCTGGAAGTGGAGCAGGAAATTTCCTCCATCGCGCCGAGCACCGGGCTGAACTCCCAGGCGGTCGACCTGGTGACCAACAAGCGCTCGATCAAGAGCACCATCCTCGCCGACGACGGCCAGGTCATCGTGCTCGGCGGCCTGATCCAGGACGACATCACCAGCACCGACTCCAAGGTGCCGCTGCTGGGTGATATCCCCTGGATCGGCCGGCTGTTCCGCTCGACCAAGGACACCCATGTCAAACGCAACCTGATGGTGTTCCTGCGCCCGACCGTGGTCCGCGACAACGCCGGCATGGCCAGCCTGTCCGGCAAGAAATACAGCGACATCCGCGTGCTGGGCGGCAACGAGGACAGCCTCAACCTGCTGCCCGAAGACGCTCACCGCCTGTTCGACGGCCAGGGCGCGGCCATCGACCTGCGCCCGCAGTAACAACGTATCGGGGGCGTTCTGCGCCCCCGATTGTCCTGCCTGGCAGCGCCTCAGGCCCGCTTGATCAGGCTGACGATAAACAGCAGAACCAGCGCGCCGATCACCGCCGTCACCAGCGAGCCGACCAGCCCGCCACCCGCCGACACGCCCAGAAAACTGAACAGATGGCCGCCAATCACGGCGCCCACTATGCCCACCACCAGGTTGCCGACCAGGCCGAAGCCACCGCCACGCATCAACTTGCCTGCGATCCAGCCGGCAACGGCACCGATAATCAGAAAAAGAAGGATACTCATGCGGACTCCTTGCTTGGGGTTGTCTCCCAAGGGCAGACCTTCATAAGGCCGGGAACGTTCCGCAAAAGCGTGGACTGGCAGAGTCCGGAGACTCCCGGCGGCTTGCCCGCCGGGAGGGGTGGATCAGAGTGCAGCCAGGCCGCGCGCCAGATCGGCCTTGAGGTCGGCAACATCTTCCAGGCCCACGGCAACCCGGATCAGGTTGTCGCGAATCCCGGCATTGGCCCGCTCCTGCGGCGACAGGCGCCCGTGGGAAGTGGTCGCCGGGTGAGCGATGGTGCTCTTGGTATCGCCCAGGTTGGTGGTGATCGAAATGACTTTCGTCGCATCGATAAAGCGCCAGGCCGCCTCCTTGCCACCCGCCACTTCGAAACTGACCACCGCACCGAAGCCGCTCTGTTGCCGCTTGGCCAGCTCATGCTGCGGATGGCTGGACAAGCCCGAGTAATAGACGCGCTCGATGCCCGGTTGCTGCTCCAGCCATTCGGCCAGCAGCTGGGCACTGGCGCAATGCGCCTGCATGCGTACGCGCAGGGTTTCCAGGCCCTTGAGGAACAGCCAGGCATTGAACGGGCTGAGGGTCGGCCCGGCGGTACGCAGGAAACCGACCACGCCGTCCATCTGTGCCTTGCGCCCCGCCACCACACCGCCGAGGGCACGGCCCTGGCCGTCGATGTACTTGGTCGCCGAGTGCATGACGATGTCCGCACCCAGCTTCAACGGCTGCTGCAGCGCCGGGGTGCAGAAGCAGTTGTCCACCACCAGCAGGGCGCCACGGGCATGGGCGACTTGCGCCAGGGCCGCGATATCCACCAGCTCGGCTAGCGGATTGGACGGCGATTCGACGAACAACAGCTTGGTATTGGCCTTGAATGCCACATCCCAGCCTGCCAGCTCGGCCAGCGGCGGGTAGTCGACCTCGATGCCAAAGCGCTTGAGGTACTTCTCGAACAGGCTGATGGTCGAGCCAAACACGCTGCGCGACACCAGCACGTGGTCACCGGCGCTGCACTGGCTCATGACGACAGCCAGAATCGCCGACATGCCCGAGGCGGTCGCTACCGCCTGCTCGGCACCTTCCAGGGCGGCGATGCGCTCCTCGAAGGCACGCACGGTCGGGTTGGTGTAGCGCGAGTAGACGTTGCCCGGCACTTCGCCGGCAAAGCGCGCGGCAGCATCGGCGGCAGTGCGGAACACATAGCTGGAAGTGAGGAACATGGCCTCGCCATGCTCACCTTCCGGCGTGCGGTGCTGCCCTGCCCTGACCGCCAAGGTGTCGAAACCGACACCCTCGAGATCGCTGTCCAGCCGACCCGCATCCCAGTCCTGACTCATCGGTGCTTCCTCAATCAGTCGTTGTGCAGATCGATGATGGCGCTGACCGCTTCGGCCGTGGCCTTGCTGGCATCGTTGCGCGCCTGTTCGATCTTGTTCAGATAGGCCTCGTTGACGTCACCGGTGACGTACTGGCCATCGAACACCGCACAGTCGAAATGCTCGATCTTGACCTTGCCACCACCGACCGCTTCCTTCAGGTCGTCGAGATCCTGGTAGATCAGCCAGTCGGCGCCGATCAGCTCGGCCACCTGCTCGGTGCTGCGGCCATGGGCGATCAGCTCGTGCGGGCTGGGCATGTCGATGCCGTACACGTTCGGGTAGCGCACAGCCGGCGCCGCCGAGCAGAAGTAGACGTTCTTCGCCCCGGCTTCGCGGGCCATCTGGATGATCTGCTTGCAGGTGGTGCCACGCACGATGGAGTCATCCACCAGCATCACGTTCTTGCCGCGGAACTCCAGCTCGATGGCGTTGAGCTTCTGGCGTACCGATTTCTTGCGTGCGGCCTGGCCGGGCATGATGAAGGTACGGCCGATGTAGCGATTCTTGACGAAACCTTCGCGGAACTTCACACCCAGATGGTTGGCCAACTCCAGTGCCGAGGTACGGCTGGTGTCCGGAATCGGGATGACCACGTCGATGTCGTGCTGCGGGCGCTCGCGCAGGATCTTCTCGGCCAGCTTCTCGCCCATGCGCAGACGTGCCTTGTACACCGAGATGCCGTCCATCAGCGAGTCCGGGCGTGCCAGGTAGACGTGTTCGAAGATGCACGGCGAGTACTGCGGGTTCTGCGCGCACTGACGGGTGTACAGGCGGCCGTCTTCGGTGATGTACACCGCTTCGCCCGGCGCCAGATCGCGGATCAGGGTGAAGCCGAGCACGTCGAGAGCGACGCTCTCGGAAGCAATCATGTACTCGACGCCGTTGTCGGTGTGACGCTGGCCGAAGACGATCGGACGGATCGCATGGGGGTCGCGGAAACCGACGATACCGTAGCCGGTAATCATCGCCACCACCGCATAGCCACCCTTGCAACGCGCATGCACACCGGCAACGGCGGCGAACACATCCTCCTCGGTCGGCTGCAGCTTGCCGCGCACCGCCAGCTCATGGGCGAACACGTTGAGCAGCACTTCCGAGTCGGAGTTGGTGTTGACGTGGCGCAGATCGGATTCGTAGATCTCGCGCGACAGCTGCTCGACATTGGTCAGGTTGCCGTTGTGCGCCAGGGTGATGCCGTAGGGCGAGTTGACGTAGAACGGCTGCGCCTCGGCGGAGCTGGAGCTGCCCGCGGTCGGGTAGCGCACGTGGCCGATGCCGACCTGGCCGACCAAGCGCTGCATGTGACGCTGCTGGAACACGTCACGCACCAGGCCATTGTCCTTGCGCAGGAACAACCGGCCGTCATGGCTGGTCACGATGCCGGCAGCGTCCTGGCCGCGATGCTGAAGCACGGTGAGCGCGTCATACAGAGACTGATTGACGTTCGACTTACCGACAATACCGACGATGCCACACATGTGACGCAACCCCTACGTTGTGAATCAGGCTAAATCTACAGACTCTCGGGCAGTTTAGGCTGCACGAAGGCCTCTTTGAACGGCAGATCGGCCGGCGCGCTGATACCGCTCGCCAACCACTGACTGGACAGGCTCAGAATCAGGTTCTTCGACCAGTCCGCCACCATCAGAAAGTGTGGCAGCAGACTCGACTGCTGCCACCACTGATCCTGTTGCACCGGTGCCAGACTGACCAGCCCGACCAGCACCACCACCAGCAGAGCCCCGCGCGCCGCGCCGAAGACCATGCCGAGAAAACGATCGGTGCCTGACAGGCCGGTTACCCGGATCAGCTCACCGATAAGGAAATTGACCAGCGCGCCGACCAGCAGGGTCACCACGAACAGCATGGCGCAGGCAGCGATAACGCGCATCGATGGCGTTTCAATGAATTCAGTCAGGTGTTGCGAGAGGGCACCACCGAACATCCAGGCGACCACACCTGCGACTATCCAGGTCAGCAGCGACAGGGCTTCCTTGACGAAGCCGCGTTTCAGGCTGATCAGACTGGAGATGGCGATGACGGCGATGATCGCCCAATCGACCCAAGTGAATACCACAATGCTGCCTACAGACGGGAAAGGCGGCGGATTTTAACAGAGCGGCTGGCGCCCGGTAACCCGGGCAAGCCTATGCCATTGATAGAAGATCAGCTCTTTTCCGGCTGGAAGCGCACCACGAAGCCATTGAGCTTGTGCTGGCGATTAAGCACATCGCGCAGGCGGTCGGCTTCGGCACGCTCGATCACCGGGCCGACAAACACCCGGTTCATCCCGTCGAAAGAACGCACATAGGCGTTGTAGCCCTTGCTGCGCAGGGTTCCCTGCAGCTTTTCCGCACCGCTGCGGCTGGACAGGCTGGCCAGTTGCACCGACCAGCTGACCGGCAGATTGCTGGCATCCAGCTGGCTGGTCGGAGGGGTCGCCGGCGTGCTCGCCACGATGGGGGTTTCGGGCACTGCGACCGGAGCAACCGGCTCGGCAGCAGCCGACTGTGCGCCCTGCGGGGTCGGCACCGGCTCGACTGGCGGCACCTCGTCCTCGGCCACCGGCTCCGGCACCGTGACGGGCTCCAGGGCGACTGGCGGCATAGTCGGGGCATCGGGCATGGCCGGTGCATCGACTACTACCTGGCGCAACTCGTCCTCGCGGGAAAACAGCATCGGCAGGAAGATCACCGCCAGCGCCACCAGCACCAGTGCGCCGACTATCCGCTGCTTGAGCCCTTTATCCAGCACCGCCATTTCCTGCCTCCGCCTGTTGGCCGAGCCACTCCAGGGCCTCGGCCACGCAATAAAAAGATCCGAACACGAGGATCTCGTCCCCGGCCGTCGCCCGCTCACACTGTACCAGCAATGCCTCGGCGACACTGCTGCAGGCCTGCACATTGGCGGCAAAGTTGCGCAATGTCGCTTCCAGCTCCCCTACCGATCGACTGCGCGGGCTCGGCAGCGGCGCCACGGCCCAGTGCCGCACCTGATCCAGCAAGGGCGTGACCACGCCCGGCAGATCCTTGTCCGCCAGCAGGCCGAACACCGCCAGGCGCGGCGCCTGCTCGGCCCGGGCCGCCAGGCGAGTCGCCAGGTAATCGGTGGCATGGGGATTATGCCCAACATCCAGCAGCAGAGTCAGAGCCTTGCCGCGCCAGTTGAGCGGGCGCCGATCCAGGCGTCCGGTTACCCGGGTACGCTGCAGCGCCGCGACCAAGTGCTCGCGCTGCCAGGGCAGGCCAAGCACGGCATAGGCCTGCAGGGCCAGGGCGGCGTTTTCCATGGGCAGATCGAGCAGCGGCAGATCGTCGAGCGCCAGCATCAGGCCGGCGGCATCCAGGCCGAACCAGTGCCAGCCGTGCTCGGCGACACGCAGGCCGTAGTCACGACCACGCAGGAACAATGGGCAATCCAGCTCGACCACGCGCCCCAGCAACGGCTGCGGCGGATCGAGATCGCCACACAGCGCCGGGCGCCCGGCACGCAAGATGCCGGCCTTCTCGAAAGCCACCGACTCGCGGCTGTCGCCCAGCCAGTCGGCATGGTCCAAGCCAATGCTGGTGACCAGGGCAATGTCGGCATCGATCAGGTTGACCGCATCCAGCCGCCCGCCCAGACCGACCTCCAGCACGGCGAAATCCAGCGCCGCGCGCTCGAACAGCCAGAACGCTGCCAGAGTGCCCATTTCGAAGTAGGTCAGGGAGATCTCGCCACGTGCTGCCTCGACCGCGGCGAAGGCCTCGCACAACTCGGCATCGCTGGCGTCGCTCCCGGCGATCTGCACCCGTTCGTTGTAACGCAGCAGATGCGGCGAGCTGTAGACGCCGACCTTGAGCCCCTGCCCGGCCAGCAGCGCAGCCAGGAAGGCGCAGGTAGAGCCCTTGCCATTGGTACCGGTGACCGTGACCACCCGCGGCGCCGGCCGCCCCAACCCGAGCCGGCGGGCCACTTCACGGCTGCGCTCCAGACCCATGTCGATGGCACTGGGATGCAGCTGTTCGAGATAGGTCAGCCAGTCGGCAAGGGTGCGCTGGGGCATGGAGAACTCTAGGCAGGTGTCGGTTGGTGCTGCAGCTGGGCCAGCAGTTTACCCAGGCGCGGGCGCAGGTCATGGCGGGAAATGATCATGTCGATGGCGCCGTGTTCCAGCAGGAACTCGCTGCGCTGGAAGCCTTCCGGCAGCTTCTCGCGCACGGTCTGCTCAATCACGCGCGGGCCGGCGAAGCCGATCAGTGCACGCGGCTCAGCCACAATCACATCGCCGAGCATGGCCAGGCTGGCAGAAACACCGCCGTAGACCGGGTCGGTCAGCACCGAAATGAAAGGCAGGCCTTCTTCGCGCAGACGGGCCAGTACGGCGGAAGTCTTGGCCATCTGCATCAGGGAAATCAGCGCTTCCTGCATGCGCGCACCACCGGAGGCGGCGAAACACACCAGCGGACAGCGCTTTTCCAGGGCCACATTGGCGGCCTGGACAAAGCGCTCACCGACCACGGCACCCATCGAACCGCCCATAAAGCTGAACTCGAAGGCACAGGCGACGATGGGCATGCCTTGCAGGCTGCCACTGATGGAGACCAGGGCGTCTTTCTCGCCGGTGTCCTTCTGCGCAGCGGTCAGGCGATCCTTGTACTTCTTGCTGTCGCGGAATTTCAGGCGGTCCACCGGCTCCAGCTCGGCACCGATTTCCTCACGGCCATCGGCATCGAGGAACAGGTCGAGGCGAGTGCGCGCATCGATGCGCATGTGGTGGTTGCACTTGGGGCAGACATCCAGAGTCTTTTCCAGCTCCGGGCGATACAGCACGGCATCGCAGGACGGGCACTTGTGCCACAGCCCTTCAGGCACCGAGCTCTTCTTCACCTCGGAACGCATGATCGAGGGGATCAGTTTTTCTCTCAACCAGTTGCTCATGCTTACTCTCCGTAGCTGTTCCAGGGGCGCTCGGCATCCCCGGCAAATTCATGGTTCGCACGGTGACAACTGCCACGGTCACCGCCAAACCCGGGTTCAAGATGGGTTATGGACGGCAGGCGCGGCGCGCCCGTCACATCAACTGCCGCGCACCTCGCGAATGAAGGCGCGAACCTTGTCGGCATCCTTGATCCCTTTGCTCGCTTCTACCCCGCCACTGACATCCACCGCATAGGGTTTTACCCGGGCAATCGCCGCCGCCACATTGTCGGGAGTCAGCCCGCCGGCCAGGATCACCGGCTTGGGCAACTGCGCCGGCACCAGCGACCAGTCGAAAGCCAGCCCGGTACCGCCCGGCACACCTTCCACATAGGTGTCCAGCAGGATGCCCAATGCGCTCGGGTACTGAGCCATCAATGCCGCAATATCATCGCCCGGCTTGACCCGCAGCGCCTTGATATAGGGCCGCGAATAGCCTTCGCACTGCGCCAGGCTCTCATCGCCATGGAACTGCAGCAGATCCAGCGGCACTGCCGCGAGTATCTGCTGCAACTCGGCACGCTCGATATCGACAAACAGCCCAACGCTGGTCACGAACGGTGGCAACGCGGCCACGATCTGCCGGGCCTGCTCGACAGTCACCGCGCGCGGGCTCTTGGCGTAAAACACCAGGCCGATGGCATCGGCGCCCGCCGCCACGGCGGCGAGCGCATCCTCAACTCGGGTGATACCGCAAATCTTGCTGCGAACGACGGACAAGTTCTGGCTCCGTGCAGGAAAAGGCCGATGGTAGCAAAGGCTGCAGAGCGCTGCCGGCGATTTTCCGGCCACGCCCGCTAGCACTAGGAAGGCTGCATGACGTCTGGCAGACCGGAGAGAAAGTGCGGCCCCAGGTAGCGCTGGGGCAGCCCGAACTCCTCCGGATACTCGACCTGCACCAGGTACAGACCGTAGGGATGCGCGGTCACGCCACCGGTGCGCCGCACCCGGCTTTCCAACACCTCGCGCACCCACTCCACCGGGCGCTCACCAGCGCCGATGGTCATCAATACCCCAGCGAAGTTACGCACCATGTGGTGCAGGAAGGCATTGGCGCGAATATCCAGGACGATAAAGCGGCCATGCTCGATCAATTCCAGATGATGCACCGTCTTGACCGGCGACTTGGCCTGGCACTGGCGGGCACGGAAGGCACTGAAATCATGGGTACCGACCAGGCACCGGGCCGCAGCGCGCATGCGTTCGATATCCAGCGGCCGATGGTTCCAGGTCACCTCTTCGGCCATGTGCGCCGGGCGGATCTGGTCGTTGTAGATCACATAACGGTAGCGCCGCGCCTTAGCGCTGAAACGCGCATCGAACTCGCGCGGCATGACCTTGGCCCAGGTCACGCTGATATCCGTCGGCAAGTTGAGGTTGGCACCCATCATCCAGGAATGCAGGGTGCGCTCGACCTGGGTGTCGAAATGCACCACCTGGCCGCTGGCATGCACCAGCGCGTCGGTACGCCCAGCACAGCTGAGCACCACCGGCGCGCCGCCGGCGACCTTGGACAGGGCTTTTTCCAGGCTTTCCTGCACGGACGGCACTCCGGCGCGCTGGCGCTGGAAGCCGCGATAGCGCGAGCCCTTGTATTCGACTCCCAGGGCGATCCTGGAAAAGCCGACGGCAGCCTCTGGGGCTGCCGTCGTCGGTATTGCATCAGACATTTATCAAACCAGTTTGGCGATCAGCTCACGTGCTTCCTGCTGCTGACCATCGTTACCTTCGGCGACCACTTCGTCGAGGATGTCGCGGGCGCCTTCGGTGTCACCCATGTCGATGTAGGCACGCGCCAGATCGAGCTTGGTGGCAGTCTCGTCGGTACCCGAGAGGAAATCGAAGTCGTCGTCCATATCCGCATCCGCAGTTGCTGCTGCCTGAGGGGCCGCCGCAGCCGGCTCGGCCGACAGCAAGTCGTCATCCAGGCTACCGCTGAGCTGATCCAGCTCGGCAGACACTTCTTCCAGCTGGGCCGCGAAGCTGTCCTGGGCTGGCGCTGCCGGGGCCTCATCGGCCAGGGACAGATCGAAGTCGGAAGACAGATCCAGATCAGCAGGAGCGGAAGCCACTGGAGCAACAGCCGGCTCATCGTCCAGGCTCAGCATGAACTCGTCATCGGCAGCTGCCGGCTTGCTTTCAGCCTCCAGATCCAGGCTGAAATCAGCCAGATCGTCGCCCAGAGCCAGGGTATCGGCCGAGTTGTCGCCGGACATGTCCAGGTCGAACTCCATCTCACCGGCGGCAGGCTCATCGAAGCTCAGCGCGACATCCAGATCGTCGTCCAGCCCTTTCGCGGCAGGAGCAGCTGGCGCATCGAGGTCGACGTCCAGGTCATCCAGGCTCAGGTCAAAAGAGTCGTCTAGGTCGGTGGCGGCAGGCTGCGGCTTGCTGGCAACCGGCTCGTCGAGGCTCAGGTCATCCAGGCTGAAGCCTTCCAGCTCATCATCCGCCGCAGCCAGACCACCAGCGGTCGCAAGGGCAGCCATGCTCGGATACTTGCCCTTGAGCTGATCCACGGCAATCGAAGCACCGCCGATTTCACGCAGCTCCTGTTCCTGACGGGCGAAACCATCACGATCGCCCAGCTCGGCACTGACCTCCATCAATTTCAGGCGCAGATCAGCACGCTGCGGCTCGTCGTTGATGGCGTTCTGCAGCAGCTCGGCAGCCTGGCTGAACTTGCCATAAGCGATGTAGATATCGGCCTCGCCGAGGGCATCAGCGGTCTGCGGAGCGACGCGCTCTTCAGCCGGCTCACGTACGCTGGCCTCGGAGACGCTGTCCAGACCGGCGAAGCTGTCGTCCGGCATATCCAGATCGGCGGCGAAGCTGTCGCTTTCATGGCCGGCGTTCAGGCTGTCCTGCAGCTCGGCCTCCTTCATGGCGTTACGACGCGACAGCACCATCAGGCCGACCAGCAGCACCAGCAGCGCACCGCCACCGACGGCACCCAGCAACATCGGGTTGCCCAGCAGCTCATCGATGAAACCCTTCGGAGCTGCTTCCGGCGCAACCGGAGCGGCCGGCTTGCTGGCCTGAACCGGCTTCGGCGCGACGGGTTTCACGGCAGGAGCCGGCTCGGCAGGCTTGGCGGCCTCCGGCTTGGCAGCAGGCTCTTCGCTGTAGTTGTAGTCAGGCGCTGCCGGCTTGGCAGGCTCCACCGGCTTGCTCTCGGCAACCGGCGCAGCCGGCTTGGCTTCAGCTGGTTTTACTTCAACCGGTTTGGCCGGCTGGACTTCGATTGCAGGAGCCGGCTTCTCGACGGCAGGCGCGGTCGTAGCCTTGCCTTGCGCGGCCAGGTCGGACTGCAGCTTGGCCAGCTGATTGTCTTTCAGCGCTATCAGTTTCTGCAGCTTGTCCAGCTGACCTTGCAGATCGGTCATGCGCCCGGCCAGCTCTTCGTTTTCACGACGGGAAGAGTCCAGGCTCTCCTTGGTCACGGCCAGTTGATCGTTCAGCGCCTTGTTGCCAGCTGCACCCTTGTCAGCGCCGGCGGCAGACTTGGCGGTTTCGCCGGAAACCAGCTTCAGGTTGTCCTTGACCTCGGTCTTGGCCGGAGCGGCACCTGCGCTGTCACGCTTGGTCGCATCCAGCTGGCGCGCGCCGTTGGCGGCCAGGCTACGGCCTTCGCGCCAGGCGTTGTTCTGCTCGCCGACCTGGGCGATGGCTTCGGCCTGGCTGCGACTCTTGATCTGCTGCTCATCGGGCAGACGCAGCACCTGACCGCTCTTCAGGCGGTTGATGTTGCCGTCGACGAAGGCATTCGGGTTGAGTTCCTGGATCGCCAGCATCGCCTGGTGCACCGAGCCGTTCTGGCGAGTGCGCTGGGCAATTTCCCACAGGGTATCGCTGGAAGTGGTCTTGTACTGGTCGCCATCAATCTTGCTGGCGGCGGCAGGTGCTTTCGGCGCAGCCGGGGCAACCGGAGCGGCAGGACGCGGGGCCGGAGCGGCAGCCTGGACCGGAGCAGGAGCAGCGGCCTGAGCAACCGGACGAGGAGCCGGGGCAGCCACTTGCGGGCGCGGCGCCGGTGCGGCAACCGGCAGACGCGGAGCGGCAGCTGCGGCGGCTTGCGGCGAATACATGGGCGGATCGAGCAGCAGGGTGTACTCGCGCAGCAGGCGGCCATTGGGCCACAGCACTTCTACCAGGAAGTTCAGGTAGGGCTCACGCACCGGCTTGTTCGAGGTGACGCGAATGACGCTCTTGCCATTGGCCTTGATGATCGGCGTGAACTTGAGGTCAGTCAGGAAGTACTGGCGATCGACGCCAGCCTTGTTGAACTCTTCCGGGGACGCCAGAGCGGGAATTACTTCGTTGGGCGCCAGGTCGCGCACCTCGAGCAATTCGATTTCCGCCACCAACGGCTGGCTCAGCGAGGACTGCAGGGAAACTTCCCCGAGCCCAAGCGCATGTGCCGTACCGGAGGTCAGCGCCGAAGCAGCCGCGATTGCCAGCACCAGTTTGCGAACCCGAACCATAGCGTAATCCCTTGTTTTATCTTTTTTTCTCGTTGCACGAGAGGATTTGAAGTGCGCTGCCTGCACCCGCCCGAAAGCGGCTCCCCGTCAGCGAACTACCAAAACAGTATTGCCAAGCTAGAAAGATTCTTCAAATTTGGGGCTAAGTATCTTTTACAGATAGTGTTTTATCAACAACTCACCAATTTGCACAGCATTCAGCGCAGCGCCTTTTCGCACATTATCTGACGCAATCCACAAATTAAGCTCAGTTGGATCGTCCAGGCCAGCGCGCAAGCGACCGACATAGAGTTCATCCTGCCCCACCGCATCACCGACCACAGTCGGATAATCGCCCTGCTCCACCAGCTCGATACCAGCCTGCTGCTCCAGAGCTGCAGCGACTGCAGCCACGTCCACCGGCCCCTGGGTCTCCAGGCAGACCGCCAGGCTGTCGCCGAAGAACACCGGCGCTACCGAGCAGGTCACCGCCACTTTCAGCCCGTCGACCGCCAGCACCTGCTTCAGCTCCTCGGCCACCCGGCGCTCCAGACGCGCATGGCCGCTCGCCTCGACCTCGCCGACCTGGGCCAACAGGTTGAACGCCACCTGGCGACCAAACACCTGCGGCTCCAGCGGACGCATGTTGAGCAGCTCGGTGGTCTGCCGCGCCAGCTCGTTGATACCGGAGCGCCCCACGCTGGAAACCGCCAACGCCGCGCTCAGCACGATCTTGCGCAGACCGAGCTGGGCACGCAGCGGCGCCAGCACGGCAGCCAGGGCAGTAGCGGCCGGCGCCGGACTGGCCAGCAGATAAGGCGCGCTTGCCCCGGCCAACGCCGCGGCATTGGCCTCCGGCACCACGGGCAGCGCCTGCGGCAGACCGCCGCTCAGGTCGATCACCGAGCAGCCAGCCGCGTGCGCCTTGACGCCGTACTGGCGGCTAATGTCCTCACCGGCAGCAAAGAAGGCCAGCTGCACCTGGGCGAAATCGAAATCGGCCACCTCACGCACGCGCAGGTTCTTGCCACGGAATGCCGTGGATTGACCGACCGAGTCGTTGCCAGCCAGCAGATGCAGACTGCTGACCGGAAACTCGCGCTCCTCCAGCAGCTGCACCAGGGTTTCGCCCACGGTGCTGGCGGCGCCGACCACGGCGATAGAGAAGGACTTGGACATCGGAACACCTTGAGACTGAGAAGCGAGTGGGCGGCACTCTACGCTGCGCCCGAAAGGCTGACCACAGAAACAGAAAAGGGCCGGTAATCACCGACCCTTTTCTGCTTGCTGGCTGACGAATCAGCGCTCCAGCAGGATCCGCAGCATACGCCGCAGCGGCTCGGCAGCGCCCCACAGCAACTGATCGCCAACGGTGAAGGCACCGAGGTACTGCGAGCCCATGTTGAGCTTGCGCAGACGACCGACCGGCACGCTCAGGGTGCCGGTAACGGCAGTCGGGCCGAGGTCGCGAATGCTGGCTTCGCGGGTGTTCGGCACCAGCTTGACCCAGGGATTGTGCTGACTGATCAGGCCTTCGATATCGGCCAGCGGCACATCCTTGTTCAGCTTGATGGTCAGCGCCTGACTATGGCAACGCATGGCACCGATGCGCACGCACAGGCCGTCGACCGGGATCGGGCTCTTGTTGCGACCGAGGATCTTGTTGGTCTCGGCCTGGCCCTTCCACTCTTCGCGGCTCTGCCCGTTCGGCAGCTCCTTGTCGATGTAGGGGATCAGGCTGCCGGCCAGCGGCACGCCGAACTGGTCGGTGGGGAAACTGTCGCCACGCATGGCCTCGGCGACCTTGCGGTCGATGTCGAGGATGGCGCTGGCCGGGTTGGCCAGGTCATCGGCCACGGAGGCGTTGATCGCGCCCATCTGTTTGATCAGCTCGCGCATGTTCTGCGCGCCAGCGCCGGAGGCCGCCTGATAGGTCATGGCGCTCATCCACTCGACCAGACCGGCCTCGTACAGACCGCCCAGGGCCATCAGCATCAGGCTGACGGTGCAGTTGCCGCCGATGTAGTTCTTGGTGCCAGCGTCCAGCGACTGGTCGATCACCTTGCGGTTAACCGGATCCAGCACGATCACCGAGTCATCGGCCATGCGCAGGCTGGAGGCCGCGTCGATCCAGTAGCCGTTCCAGCCAGCTTCGCGCAGCTTGGGGAAGACTTCGCTGGTGTAGTCGCCGCCCTGGCAGGTCAGGATCACGTCGAGGGTCTTCAGCTCGTCGATGCTGTAGGCATCCTTCAGCGGGGCGACGTCCTTGCCAATCGCCGGACCTTGGCCGCCGACATTGGAAGTGGTGAAGAACACCGGCTCGATCAGGTCGAAGTCACGCTCTTCCAGCATGCGCTGCATGAGCACGGAACCGACCATACCGCGCCAACCGATCAGACCTACACGTTTCATAACGACTCACACCTATATAAGCAGCCCGCCGGCAGATGTCCGACAGGGCTGGAAAGATTACAGACTACGCAGTGCTTCGACTACCGCATCACCCATGGCGGCGGTGCCAACCTTGGTCTTGCCTTCCGACCAGATATCGCCGGTACGCAGGCCCCGATCCAGCACCTTGCTCACCGCCAGTTCGATGGCATCGGCGGCCGCGGCCTGGTTGAAGGTGTAACGCAGCATCATCGATACCGAGAGGATGGTCGCCAGCGGGTTGGCGATGCCCTGGCCGGCGATATCCGGCGCCGAACCGTGGCACGGCTCGTACATGCCCTTGTTGTTGGCGTCCAGCGAAGCGGACGGCAGCATGCCGATGGAGCCGGTAAGCATGGAGGCCTCATCCGACAGGATGTCGCCGAACATGTTGTCGGTGACCATCACATCGAACTGCTTGGGCGCACGCACCAGCTGCATGGCGGCGTTGTCGACGTACATGTGGCTGAGTTCGATATCCGGGTAGTCCTTGGCCACTTCCTCGACCACGGCGCGCCACAGTTGGCTGGAGGCCAGCACGTTGGCCTTGTCCACCGAACACAGCTTCTTGCCACGCACGCGGGCCATGTCGAAGCCGACGCGGGCGATCCGGCGGATTTCGCTCTCGCTGTACGGCAGGGTGTCGTAGGCCATGCGCTCGCCGTTCTCCAGCACCTTGCTCTCGCGCGGCTGGCCGAAGTAGATGCCGCCGGTCAGCTCGCGGACGATGAGGATGTCCAGGCCGGACACCACTTCCGGCTTAAGGCTGGAGGCCTCGGCCAGTTGCGGATAGAGGATGGCCGGACGCAGGTTGCCGAACAGGCCCAGCTGCGAACGGATCTTCAGCAGGCCGCGCTCCGGGCGAATGGCCGGGTCGATCTTGTCCCACTTCGGCCCGCCAACGGCGCCGAGCAGCACGGCATCGGCAGCGCGGGCGCGCTCCAGGGTCTCGTCGGCCAGCGGCACGCCGTACTTGTCCACAGCAGCGCCGCCCAGCTCGTCGAACGACAGCTCGAAGCCCAGGCTGTATTTGTCATTGGCCAGGTTCAGCACCTTGACCGCCTCGGCCATGATTTCCGGGCCGATGCCATCACCAGGGAGAACCAGAATCTGCTTGCTCATGCTCAGTCCTTAAATCACTTGATCGCGCCGAACAGCCAGGGGCTGCTCTGCTGGTGTTGGTTTTCGAAGGTCTTGATCGCGTCCTGGTCCTGCAGGGTCAGGCCGATGTCGTCCAGGCCGTTGAGCAGGCAGTGCTTGCGGAAGGCGTCGACTTCGAAGCTGTACTGCACGCCATCCGGGCGGGTCACGGTCTGCGCCGCCAGATCCACGGTCAGCTGATAGCCTTCGGTGGCTTCGGCCTGCCGGAACAGCGCGTCGACCTCATCCTCTTTGAGGATGATCGGCAACAGGCCGTTCTTGAAACTGTTGTTGAAGAAAATGTCGGCGAAGCTCGGCGCAATGATGGTGCGGAAGCCGTACTCTTCCAGCGCCCACGGCGCGTGCTCACGGGAGGAGCCGCAACCGAAGTTCTCGCGGGCCAGCAGCACGCTGGCCCCCTGGTAGCGCGGGAAGTTCAGCACGAAATCCTTGTTCACCGGGCGACCGGAGT
>JBOFCR010000097.1:0-12893 GCA_051646165.1 Pseudomonas sp.
GGAGCGCCGCAAGGCGCGAACACGGTGCTTCAGCCGCACAGCGCGGCGGCGTGGTGGCGCAGGTGCTCGTCGATGAAGCTGGCGATGAAGTAGTAGCTGTGGTCGTAGCCCGGCTGCAGGCGCAAGGTCAGCGGATGACCGGCAGCCTTGGCTGAGGCTTGCAGCGCCTCGGGCTTCAGCTGGTTGGCGAGGAAGTCGTCGCGGTCGCCCTGGTCAACCAGGATTGGCAGCTTCTCCGTCGCTTCGGCAATCAGCAGGCTGGCATCCCACTCACGCCAGCGCGAGCGGTCGTCACCCAGGTAGTTGGACAATGCCTTCTCGCCCCAGGGGCAGTTGAGCGGGTTGCTGATCGGCGCAAAGGCCGACACCGACTGATAACGCCCCGGGTTCTTCAGCGCGCAGATCAGCGCACCGTGGCCGCCCATGGAGTGACCGGAAATACCGCGTTTGTCCGACACCGGGAAGTTGGCCTCGATCAACGCCGGCAGCTCCTGCACCACGTAGTCGTACATGCGGTAATGGCGCGCCCAGGGCTCCTGGGTGGCGTTGACGTAGAAGCCGGCGCCGAGGCCGAAGTCCCAGGCACCATTGGCGTCATCCGGCACGCCTTCGCCGCGCGGACTGGTATCCGGGGCAACGATGATTAGACCAAGCTCGGCGGCGAGCTTCTGCGCGCCGGCCTTCTGCATGAAGTTCTCGTCGGTACAGGTCAGGCCACTCAGCCAATACAGCACCGGCAGCTTGGCGCCCTGCTCGGCCTGCGGCGGCAGGTAGACGGCAAACACCATGTCGCAATTCAGCGATGTGGAGCGATGGCGGTAGCGCTTGTGCCAGCCGCCGCAGCTCTTGTTGCTGGAGACGATTTCCAGGCTCATGGGCAATCCTCGAATGCACGGGCGCCCGGGCGACAACCCGGGCGCCGTTCGCGCTTAGAAGTGGATGACGGTGCGGATGCTCTTGCCTTCGTGCATCAGGTCGAAGGCTTCGTTGATCTGCTCCAGGCCCATGGTGTGGGTGATGAAGGTGTCCAGCGGGATCTCGCCCTTCTGCGCCTTCGCCACATAGCTCGGCAACTCGGTACGCCCGCGCACCCCACCGAAGGCCGAACCGCGCCAAACGCGCCCGGTCACCAGCTGGAACGGACGGGTGCTGATTTCCTCGCCGGCACCGGCCACGCCGATGATCACCGACTCGCCCCAGCCCTTGTGCGCGCACTCCAGCGCGGCGCGCATCAGCTGCACGTTGCCGACGCATTCGAAGCTGTAGTCGACGCCGCCGTCGGTCATCTCGACGATCACGTCCTGGATCGGCTTGGCGTGATCCTTCGGATTGACGAAGTCGGTCGCGCCCAGCTCGCGGGCCACGTCGAACTTGGCCGGGTTGATGTCGATGGCGATGATGCGGCTGGCCTTGGCCATCTTCGCGCCGATGATCGCCGCCAGGCCGATGCCACCCAGGCCGAAGATCGCCACGGTGGCGCCCTCTTCCACCTTGGCGGTGTTCAGCACGGCGCCGATACCGGTGGTGACGCCGCAACCAAGCAGGCAGACCTTTTCCAGCGGCGCTTCCTTGGGGATCTTGGCCAGGGAGATTTCCGGCAGCACGGTGTACTCGGAGAAAGTCGAGCAGCCCATGTAGTGGTAGATCGGCTGGCCGTTGTAGCTGAAGCGGCTGGTGCCGTCCGGCATCAGGCCCTTGCCCTGGGTGGCGCGGACTTTCTGGCACAGGTTGGTCTTACCGGATTTGCAGAATTTGCACTCGCGGCATTCGGCCGTATAGAGCGGGATCACGTGGTCGCCCACCGCTACCGAGGTCACGCCCTCGCCCACCGCCTCGACAATGCCGCCACCTTCATGACCGAGGATCGCCGGGAACACGCCCTCGGAGTCGGCACCGGACAGGGTGTAGGCATCGGTGTGGCAGACACCGGTAGCGACGATGCGCACCAGCACTTCGCCGGCCTTGGGCGGCGCCACATCCACTTCAACGATTTGCAGCGGCTGGTTCGGGCCGAAAGCCACGGCGGCGCGGGACTTGATCATGGAGGTTCTCCGACAGGCTGTAGAAAGTGGCGCAGAGTGTAGATCAGCGCGTTTTGCTGGATAATCCGCCGCCAAGCAAAACATTATTGCCAACCAGGGATAATCCACTCATATGAAGCGTTGGGTATGAACCACTGGGAAGGCCTGGATGAATTCGTTGCGGTCGCCGAGTGCGGCCAGTTCAGCGCCGCCGCCGACCGCCTGGGCCTGTCGTCCTCGCAGGTCAGCCGGCAGGTGGCCAAGCTGGAAGAACGCCTGCAGACCCGCCTGTTCTACCGCAGCACGCGCAAGGTGGCGCTGACCGAGGCCGGGCAAACCTTTCTGCAGCATTGTCAGCGCCTGCAGGACGCCCGCGAGGAAGCCCTGCGCGCGGTCGGCGACCTGGCAGGCGAGCCCAAGGGTCTGCTGCGCATGACCTGTGCGGTGGCCTACGGCGAGCGCTTCATCGTGCCGCTGGTCAACGACTTCATGCAGCGCCATCCGCAGTTGCGGGTGGAGATCGAACTGAGCAACCAGACCCTCGACCTGCTGCATGGCGGCCTGGACCTGGCCATTCGCCTCGGCCGCCTGCAGGACTCGCGCATGCTCGCCACGCGCCTGGCACCGCGGGTCATGCACCTGTGCGCGGCGCCGGCCTACCTGGAGCGCTACGGCCGGCCGCACTCGCTGTCGGAACTGGCGCGGCACAATTGCCTGATCGGCAGCAGCGACAGCTGGAGCTTCCAGCAGGACGGCCGCGAGCTGGCCCTGCGAGTACAGGGCAACTGGCGCTGCAACAGCGGCGAGGCGGTGCTGGATGCGGCGCTGCGCGGCTTCGGCCTGTGCCAGCTGCCCGACTACTACGTGCAGGCGCACCTGCGCAGCGGTGCGCTGGTCGACCTGCTGGAGCAGCACCGACCACCGCACACTGCGGTATGGGCGCTGTATCCGCAGCAGCGGCACCTGTCGCCCAAGGTGCGGCAACTGGTCGAGCTATTGAAGGAAGGCTTGGCGCAACGGCCGGAGTATCAGTAGACGCTCTGCTCCCGCTCAAGCCGGAGTCAGGCACTCCGGCGCATCGAACTTGGGATCGTTGACCAGATTGGCCAGCACCCGCTCGCGCAGCGCCGGAGTCGGCGTCAGCAGCAGGTTGTTCAGGTCTGCCAGCGGGGTATCGGCGGCCAGCCAGGCTTGCTGCTGCGCTTCATCGAGCAGCAACGGCCGGCGCAGGTGGGCAGCGGGCTGGGTGATCATGGCCACGCTCAGGTAGACCTGATCGCCCGCCGGATAGGCCTCCCACAGCGCGGCGAAGTGCAGCAGGCTGCCCTCGCCGGTCAGCCAGAACGGCCGCTTGCGCAACTCGCCGCGCCACTCGTAGAAACCGTTGGCTGGCAGCAGGCAACGACGCTGGCGAAACGCCTCACGGAACATCGGCTGCTCGCTGAGGGTTTCCGCCCGGGCATGGGACGGCGCCTTGCTCAGGTCGTTCAGCCAGGCCGGGGTCAGCCCCCAGCGGCCGCTGGCAGCCTGCAGTTCGCCCTCGACGTGGCACAGGAACAGCACCTGATTGCCGGGCGAAAGGTTCCAGTGCGGCGCCTGGCCGACAGGAAAGCCAGGCAGGGTCGCCAGACTCTGCGACCAGCGGAACAGGGCGTAACGTCCACTCATAAGACAGCGGGCTCATCGGGCAAAGAAAGAGAAAACGCAGGCAGCGCTAGCAGAGCAACACCCCGGGACAGGCATCAGGCTCATCGCCGGGCAACGGCGCGGCGGCATTGTACGCGGCGATCAGCCGGCGTGCGTGGTCGGCATCAGCGTCCTGCACCAGCAGACCGAGCAGGCCCAGCGCCGGCAACTCGCCGATAGCCCCGATCAGATGGCGCCCGGTGAGGTGGGCATCCACCCCCTCGCTGGCCAGCATGCCCAAGAGCATTTCGCCTTCCAGCAGATCCTGCGGTTCATAGATACGCTGCATCAGTCGTTCTCCGTGCGCACATCCAGTGACCAGTCATCGCCGTCGGTGCGCAGATCGAAGATGATCGGCCGGCAGCACACCGGGCAGTCCTCGACGTACTCCTGGTCACCGGCGGACAGATCGAGCAAGGCTTCGGCCTCTTCACCGCAATAGGGACATTGATACGCCTGTGTTTCCAGCATCACGACCTCCACTGTGACTTGCGGGTACAATCACCGGTCTATTGCTGGCTCGCGGGATTAGCCCCCGAGCCTAGGTACCTGAACAACGAGAGCATGATGGGCGAATTCGATTCCATCCGACCCTACGCCGACCACGAAGTCCCTGCCGTTCTGGCCCGCCTGCTGGCCGACCCGACCTTTCTCGGCATCCTCACGCGCTTCCGTTTTCCCCGCCTGGCCGGGCCATTCGGCTGGCTGCTCAAACCTCTTATAGCCCATCGGCTGCGTCAGCAACTGGCCGATGTGACTTCAGTGAGCGCACTGCAGGAGCGCATCGAGCCTTATGTCGACCGCACCATCGAGCGCGCCACTGACGGCGTGACCTATTCCGGCCTTGAGCAACTCAAGCCGGGCGCGGCCTATCTGCTGCTCGCCAACCACCGCGACATCGTCATGGACCCGGCCTTCGTCAACTACGCCGTGTACCACGCCGGCCTGCCGACACCGCGTATCGCCATCGGTGACAACCTGCTGCAGCGCCCCTTCGTCAGCGACCTGATGCGCCTGAACAAGAGCTTCATCGTGCACCGCTCGCTGAGCGGCCGACGCGAAAAGCTGGCGGCCTTCCAGCTGCTATCGGCCTATATCAACCATTCGATCCGCGTCGACGGCCAGTCGGTGTGGATCGCTCAGGCCGAGGGCCGCGCCAAGGACGGTGACGACCGCACCGACTCGGCGATCCTCAAGATGTTCCACATGAACCGCAAGGACGAGCCGTTCGCCGACGTGCTCGGTTCGCTCAACCTGATCCCGGTATCGATCAGCTACGAGTACGACCCCTGCGACCAGGCCAAGGCCCGCGAACTGTCGATCCGCGCCAGCACCGGTAGCTACGAGAAAGCGGCCGGCGAGGACGACGCCAGCATCGCCCTCGGCATCACCGGCTACAAAGGCCGCGTGCATGTGCACTTCGGCAGCCAGGTAACCTGCGGTTTCGAGGACGCCAAGCAGCTCGCCGCCCTGATGGACCGCCATATCCTCGGCGGCTACCGGCTGTTCCCGGTGCATTACCTGGCCTATGCGCAATGGGACGAACGCGATGACGCCCTGGCGGTGCCCCCCCTCGAACAGCAGTTCGCCGCCGACGAACTGCAACAGGCCCGGCTCGAATGGCAACGCCGCCTGGATGCCTGCCCGGCCGAACAGCGCCCCTGGCTGATCCGCCAGTACGCCACGCCAGTACGCAACCAGTACCGAATCAAGGCCGGCCTGCCGCTCTGACCCTCCGGCACCGTCCGCTCGGACGGTGCCACTCTCCGCCCGCACGTGTCTCTCTCTCGACGAAACTTTGTCCATTCCGCCAAGTTATTCCACGCCCAATTAAATACGCGGATACATGGCTCTCACTCATAACTTTTCGATATCTCCGCCAAGCACTTTACCTGCTTAATTTTTCCGCACGCACTGCGCATAAACCGCATATTTAACTGGCAATTTCCGGCCAACTTTGTTTATTTATCCGCCATTGTATAAGCGGCACTTCCCAGTACAGGGCGAGCGCCCGCGCATCGCCAGCAGCCAAAGGGAATTTGCATATGCGCCGCGTCGTGATTACCGGCCTGGGCCTGGTCTCCAGCCTGGGCAATGACCAGGAAACCGTCACCGCCAACCTGCGCGCCGGCCGCTCGGGCATCCGCTTCAATCCGGCCTATGCCGAAGTCGGCATGCGCAGCCAGGTGTGCGGCGCGGTGCCGCTGGACATGGACGACCTGAACATCGACCGCAAGGTCAAACGCTTCATGGGCGACGCCGCCGCCTACGCCTACCTGGCCATGCAGCGCGCGGTGAAGGATGCCGGGCTGAGCAACAGCCATGTGTCCCATCCACGTACCGGGCTGATCGCCGGCTCCGGCGGCGCCTCGGCCTTCAACCAGATGGAGGCCATGGACATCCTGCGCGAGAAGGGCATCGCCCGCGTCGGGCCGTTCCGCGTACCGCGCACCATGAGCAACACGGTTTCCGCCTGCCTGGCCACGCCCTTTCGTATCAAGGGCCTGAGCTATTCCATCGCCTCGGCCTGCGCCACCAGCGCGCACTGCATCGGTCACGCCATGGAACAGATCCGCATGGGCAAGCAGGACATCATCTTCGCCGGCGGCGGCGAGGAGGAGCACTGGAGTCAGAGCTACCTGTTCGATGCCATGGGCGCCCTCTCCAGCCAGTACAACGACACCCCGCAGAAAGCCTCGCGCCCCTACGACACGCGCCGCGATGGCTTTGTCATCGCCGCCGGTGGCGGCATAGTAGTGGTCGAAGCGCTGGAGCATGCGCTCAAGCGTGGGGCGAAGATCTACGCGGAAATCATCGGCTACGGCGCCACCTCAGACGGCTACGACATGGTCGCCCCCAGTGGCGAAGGCGGCATGCGCTGCATGCAGGAAGCCCTGGCCGGCATCGACGACGACATCGACTACCTGAACACCCACGGCACCTCGACCCCGGTCGGCGACCTGGCCGAGATGCGTGCCATCCGCAAGGTGTTCGGCCGCCACCTGCCGCCGATCAGCTCGACCAAGAGCCTGTCCGGCCATGCCCTCGGCGCCGCCGGGGTACACGAGGCGATCTACTGCATGCTGATGATGCAGGACAACTTCATCGCCGCCTCGGCCAATATCGACAACCTCGACCCCGAGCTGACCGACATGCCGGTGCTGCGCGCCCCCCGCCACGACGTGCGCCTGAATACGGTAATGAGCAACAGCTTCGGCTTCGGCGGCACCAATGCCACCCTGGTGTTCAGGCGCTGGCAGGGCCAGTGACAAGAGCGCGCCCGGCGTAAGCGGGTGGGGCTTTCCGAGCTGTCGTCAGACCATGGAATGGCCTGGACGCAACGAAAGCCCCACCCAGTTGCGCCAGGCGCTGCGGCTCAAGCGGCCAGACTGGTTCCGCCAGTGGCCATAATGATTTCCCCGCGAATCGCAGTGGAACGGTCGGAGGCGAGGAAAGCCACGATATTGGCGATCTCTACCGGGTCCAGCGCCCAGCGCCGACCGGAAGCCTCCAGGCGCTCGATCATGTTCGGCCACATCTCCGCCAGGAACGGCATCATCTCGCTCTTCACCACCCCGCCGCACACGCCGTTGACGCGGATGCCCTTGTCGTAAAGATCCACCTCCATGTAGCGCACCAGGTTCTCCAGCGCGGCCTTCATCAGGCCCAGCGGGTAGTTGGGCAGCACCGTGTGCGAGCCGACCCCGGAGATCGCGCAGATGGTGCCGCCCGCCGGCATCAGCGGTAACACGCCGTTGATGCAGGCGACGTTGCCCACCAGGCTGGTGCCAAACAGCTGCTTCCAGTCGTGCTTGGTCAGCTCGCGGATGCCCTTGAACGGCGCGCTGGCGGCGTTCAGCACCAGGTGGTTGATGCGCTCGACGCCCTCGGCCTGCAGGCCCTTGACCATCTGCTCGATGTCGCGCGTTTCGGAGATGTCCGCCAGCGCCTTGTAGGCCCGCACGCCACGCGCCTCGGCCCGCGCCAGCAGGTTATCGAGGTTGGCGGCGCCCTTGCCCTGGGCCCGACGGTGATTGAGGATCACGTCGTAGCCATCGTCGATGAAGCGCTCGGCGATGGCCGCGCCTATGCCGCGCGCTGCGCCGGTGATCAATACCACTTCCCGTTCTGCCGTCATTTCGCTTGTCTACCCTTGTCTGTCCAGCGCCCGCCACGTTATGCAAAACGGCAGCGCGTTATTATTAAACGAAGAATAAGTTCCACTATTTAAGTGGCAACTTGTCTCGCCCCGACCTGCTTCTTGCGAAGCCACTTACGCGGTTATCCCTTACTCATCACAGGTCAATAATGCTGGCCGACTTGTACAACTTCACGAGCACTGCAAGGACATCCAGTTTTTATATTGATCGCTGCAACTTCCAGCCGCTTTTCAGGTAAAACGGAAGGCCTCCGCGATCAGTAATCTCGAGGCACGTTTAGCCGGGATGATCGAGGCCAGCACCGCGGTGACGATGGCCAGGGCGCAGGTGAACCAGAACAGGTCGAAGTTCTCGTTCCACAGGATGAAGGCCAGGTAGCCCTTGGTGTAACCGGGCGACGGCGGCATCGGCAGGCCGTTGAGGTTGATCAGCTCGGCCAGGCCGATGCCCACCGCCACGCTGAGCGCCGCACCGAGCAAGCCGATGAAGATGCCTTCGAGGATGAACAGCCGGCCCACTTCGCGCTGGGTCAGACCAAGGGCACGCAGGGTGGCGATCTCGCGGGTGCGCTCGACCACGTTCATCATCAGCGTGTTGCCGATCATGAACACCACGATCACGCTGACGATCGACTTGATGAAGAAGAAGATGCCGTCAAACAGGCCGACCACCTGGTGGTAGTACACGGCCAGCTCGGACCAGGGCCGCACTTCCAGCGTCAGGCCCTTGTCCTTGATCAACTGCTGCACGCGCGCCAGGGCGGCGTCGGTCTGCTCGGTGTCGTTGAGCAGGATGATGATGCGGCTGACCTGCTCGGTTTCCAGCAGGTCCTGGGCGGTCTGCAGCGGCAGCTTGAGCGAGCGGTCGTCGTACTCCTTGATGCCCGATTCCATCACCCCACGCACCGTCACCGACATGGCGTTCTGTCCGCCGCTGGGGTTGACCACCAGCAGGTCGAGGTCGTCGTCATAGCCGGCCGCCAGGCCACGGGCCACGCCGCTGCCGATGGTCGCGCCAAGGCCGTCGATGCGCGACAGGTCGCTGCCCAGGACGATGCGGTCGAGGGCGCCGAGGGTCAGCGAACTGGCCGGTTCGATACCGACCCCGGAGATGAAGGTCGAGGTCTCGCTCTCGTAATGCGAAGCGATGCCGGAAAACTCGATCTGCCCGGTCACCGTCTTGAGCATTGGCCCCAGCTCGGGGTCCTCGGCCAGCAGGCGCTTGATCTCCTGGTAGCCGTCGATGCCGTAGTGCAGCGGGTTGGTCGCGCCGCTGGCCAGGTAGCCTTCACGATACAGCTGCAGGTGGCCGAGGTTGGTGCGGATGGTCTGCTCGCGCAACGCCGAGAAGGAGTGCTGGACGAAGCCGCCGAAGATGAACACCGCCACCCCGCCCATGATGATCGCCAGCAAGGTGATACCGGAACGACGACGCTGACGGAACAGGTTGGCGAAGGCGTAGCGAATCGAGGTCGGCCGCTTCAGCGCGGTCCACAGCACCAGCAGCAAGGCGTAGACGATGATGGCGTTGGCCAGGTAGTACAGCAGCTCGCTCATTGCTTCTCCTCCACGATCGGCGCCAGCACGTAGCGGATTTCTTCCTCGGTGAGGAACAGCCGAGTATCGCCCTGCTCCAGCACACCAGCCCACAGCGGGGTGCGCGCCAGCTGTTCGCGCAGCGCCTGGGCCGGCTCGGCCTGGCCGTTGCGCTCCAGGGCGCGGGCACGCAGGAAATCGCTGACCGGCCCCAGGCCCGGCGGCACCTTGGCCGCCTGCTCCTGCAGATAACCGAGATCCTTGAGCGCCACCACATGGCGACCGAATTCGGCCGGTACGTAGCAGTCCAGGCGTGCGCGCAAGAAGTGCAGGCGCCAGTCTTCGGGCGCCTGGTCCACCGCCTCGTCCATCAGGAAGAAGCCGCGCTTGGCCAGTTCGGCGGCACGGAAGTAGTTCTGCCGCTTGACGTACTCACCGGCGGTGAACAGCCAGCCATAGCCCTCGTAGAGCTTGGCGTAGAGATCCTCCGGGTGCTGCTCGCGGTAGGCCGCCAGCGCCTCGATGGTCGACTCGCTGACCCCGTCCACGGGCGCGCGCACCACGGCCAGGATGGCGCGGTCGCGCTGTGCACGCGGCGTATCTCCGGCGCCATCGAGGCTGCTCTGCAACTGCTGCAGAGCCGTGCGGCTGTGCAGGCGGTAGGTTTCGAGCTCGGCATTGCTGGCCTGCGCCAGCGGGCCAGCAAGCAACAGGAGCAGGGCCAGGCCCCAGGATTTAGACGGCATCCTGCACTCTCCCGTCGGCAATGCGGATCACCCGGCTGGCGACATCGCGCACCGAGTCGGCATGGGTGGAAATGATGAAGGTGGTGCCGTTCTCGCGATTGATCTCCTGCATCAGTTCCAGCACCGAACGGCCGGTTTCCGAATCCAGGTTGCCGGTCGGCTCGTCGGCGATCACCAGAGCCGGCTTCTTCACCAACGCACGGGCGATGGCTACGCGCTGCTGCTGGCCGCCGGACAGTTCCACCGGGCGACGCAGGTAATGCTTCTCCAGGCCGACCCGTTCCAGCGCCTGCATCACCTGGCGGCGCGCCTGCTCCTTCTGGTAGCCGTTGAGCATCAGCGGGTAGTAGACGTTGTCGAACACGCTGAGCACCGGCAGCAGGTTGAAGAACTGGAAGATGAAACCGATCTCCCGCGCCCGTAGTGCGGCCAATTCGCGGTCGTTGAGTTCGGCCAGGTTCTGCCCGAGAAAATGCACGCTGCCGGCACTGGGCTGGTCGATGCCACCAATCAGGTTGAGCAAGGTGCTCTTGCCACTGCCGGACTGCCCGACCAGGGCGGCGAACTCGCCGCGCTCGACCTGCAGATCGATGGCCTGCAGCGCCTGCACGCTACCCTCGCCCTTGCCATAGCGCTTTTCCACCTGGCCCAGGCGCACGATCGGCAACTGTGTCGCGCCGACTATTCGCACTCGCTTGCCTTCGCCGCCGGCAACTGCCGGTCCGCTGTCCTGAGCCTGCATGGCTGGGTTCCTTGCTTGTAGAGGGGTCACACGCCGCGCAGCAACCAGGTGCCGCCTGTGCTGTCGCTGAGCGACAGCAACGCTGGCGGCACGTCGGCATCCAGCGCCTTGCGCTCGGCATGGCGTTGCAGCGCCAGCAGCGGATTGAGGCTGCCGCTGTCGCCAAAGCGGCGGCAGATATTTTCGTAGATGGCCTGGTCGCCCAGCGCTGCCACCGCCTGCCCCTCGACCTCGGCCAGCAGGCTGGAGGGATAGAGGCCACCGTAGATCAGCGCGCGCGCCTGCGTCAGGTGCTGGCTCCAACCGCCCTGCAAGGCCTGCAGAGTCGCCTCGCGCCGGGCCGGCAAGGCCAGGTAATGCGGCATGCCGAGCTGCACGCACGGCTGGCGGGTACTCGCTGCTGCTTCCGCGCGCTTGAGCACGACGAAGCCGGCCCGCTCGATCACCGGAGCATTGTGCTGGCCGCCCTTGCCCAGCCAACGGCGCTCCTGCTCGCTATTACTCACCGCCTCAGCGAAGCCCAACACCGGATGGAAGCGAAATACGCCGCCGAGCAACACGCTGTCGGCGCTGCCCGCACGCAGCAGCTCGCTGGCCACCCGCAGCCCCTGGGCAAAGGCCATACGACCCGCCTGCACCTTGCAGGAGAACGCCTCGATGGCATGTTCGCGCAGGAGAAATTTGGGGATCACATCCAGGTCGAAACTGTCGCGCCAGTTGAAGGCGTGCTCCAGGTGCGAGCACTGCCCCCAGAAGTCGAAATACACCAGGGCCAGGCGCTCGCGCGAACTGCGCCGGCCGCAATTGGCGTCGGCCTGGGCCAGCGCCTGCTTGGCCGACTGGGCGACCGCCGCCAGGGTGTCGCGGTAGCCGAGCTTGGCCGTTTCGAAACCGCCGTCGAGACTGAAGCGGCTGATATCCCAGCGCCGTCGTCCGGTCTTGCGGACCGCTCGGCGGTATTGTTCGGCCTCCCAGGCGCGGAACCAGCGCGGTTCGAATGGCAACGGTGCCTGCTCCGGCTGTACCACCGACAGGCCCACCAGGGTACTCACCGCCCAAGGTTGGGCCTGCGCCTGCAGCTCGTTGCTGCTGGCCGCTCGGGTGGAGCTCAACTGTTTCTCTTCGACAGACATGCGCTCTTCCCTGTCAACCCGCCAGCCGCGTCAGCGTGCAGGCGGCGATGGAACCTTCGATACCCAGGCCAAGCTTGAGCACGTTGTCGCTAGTCAGTGGCAACGGCTCGCTGTCGGCGTGCAGGCGTACCCCGGAGCTGATGTCCAGCGGCGCCTGCGACTTGAAGGCGAGCAGGCGTTGCTGCTGCATGGCGTCCGTCAGGATGGCCAGGTCGGTCAGGCCGCTGGCCGCCACCTGGTAGCCCAGCTGAGCCTTGTAGGAAACCACCGGGATACCGTTGTCGCCCCACACCTTGCGCACCGCCATCATCTCGGCCTGGTCGCTGCCGCGAATGCCGTTGCCGTGCATGAACACGCAACCCACCTCGCCTGCCGCCAGGCCGGCCTGCTCCAGCGATTCCTCGATGGTCTTGGCAATGCTGCGAAAATCCGGGGCGAACGACTGCCCGCCACGAGAAGTACCGCCGCCCTGGCGCATGGCAAAACCGGCGACGCGCAACTGCCCTTGTGCCTTGCGTGCCTGCAGGTGCGCGGCACTTTCCAGGATCGCCACGGCCACCCCGCCGCCCAGCAGCACACCTTCGGTGTTCGCCGAGAACGGCTGCGCCACCGAACGCGCCAGGGCGTTGACCCCGCCCATGAACATCAGGTTGTACTGCGACACCTGCTGCCAGGAGGCGACCACGGCGATATCCGTGTCACCGGACTCGATCGCCTTGCTGGCCAGGTACAGCGCCGTGAGGCTGGAACAACTGGCGGTGGTCAGGGCCAGCGGCGGCCGCGCCAGACCCAGGCGCTGCATGAGCAGACGGCCCAGGCGCTCTTCCGAGTAACTGTCGCTGTGCATCTGGCGGATGCCAGGATTGAACT
>JBOFCR010000103.1:0-24979 GCA_051646165.1 Pseudomonas sp.
ACATACAGCTGGGTGCCGACCACCCCGGCCAGCAGCAGCAGGAAAGCCAGTTGCAAAGGGATCAGCACAAGCAAGGGCAGGGCGCACAGCCAGGCCAGCCGCGCCAGCAGCCAGACCAGGAACAGCAGAGCCAGCGGCCGCCCGCGCAGACCCGGGCGACCGGTCCAGTTCTGCACGGCGGTGAGCAGGAAGCCGGCGATGATCGCCGCGCCGAAACCGAAGGGCATCTCGTGGCGATGCCAGGCCAGGCTGCCGCCAGTGGGTTGCCAGTGGCTCAGCCAGCCGTTGAGCAGCACGGTCCAGAGGCCGATGGCCAGCACCGCGAAGGTGCTGCCGGCGAGAAAGAACGGGCGAAAGCCCAGGCGCCAGATGGGCCTGATCGCCAGGCCCAGGCCGGGTTCAGAAAGCAACATGGGCAAACTCCGTGCTGTCGTCCTTGCTCAGCTGATAGGCGGCGACTAGGCGCATGACGTAGCCGATCTTGATCGCCGTCGGGCCGAGGATGGTCAGTGCATGGGCGCCAACCAGCTCGACCATGTTCAGCTGCAGATCGAATACATAGGCCAGCGCGATGCCGGCGAGCAGCATGACCAGGCCGACAGCCAGGGTCAGGCTGGACAGGAGGAGCAGGTTACGCGGTTGGCGGATGCAATCGATCATGCTGGCGCTCTCCAGTCAGAAGGTAAGAAGCATCAGGCTTCCAGCGCGCTGGCCGGGCCGAAGAACTCGTAGTGGCTTTGCTCCTGCGGCACACCCAGCTCGTGCAGGTGCTTCTTCACCTGGGTCATGAAGGGCTTCGGGCCAAGGAAGTAGACGTCCAGGTCGCGCTCGGCCGGCAGCCACTCATCCAGCAGCTCGCGGGTGAGGAAGCCACTGGCGTGGGCCTGGTCGTCGGCCTGCGGTTCGCTGTAGCAAAAGTAGTGCTGCACCTGCGGATGGGCGTCGGCCTGGGCCTCGACCCAGTCGCGGAAGGCATGCACGGCGGCATCGCGAGCGCAGTGGATGAAGTGGATCGGCCGACCGTGGCCGCGCGCGCTTTCCAGCATGCTCAGCGCCGGGGTGATGCCGACGCCGGCGGTGATCAGCACCAGCGGCTTGTCCGACTCGCGCAGCACGAAGTGGCCCGCCGGCGGGAACAGTTCGACCACCGAGCCAACATGGACGTGGTCGTGCAGGTAGTTGGAAGCTCGGCCACCGTGCTCGCGCTTGACGCTGATGCGGTACTCGCGGCCATTGGCGCAGGCCGACAGCGAGTATTGGCGGCGCACTTCGCTGCCATCCAGGTTCAGGCGCAGGCCGATGTACTGGCCGGGCTGGTGCTGGAGCACTTCGCCTTCGTCGACCGGGGCGAAATAGAAGGAAGTTATTTCCGCGCTTTCCACGTCCTTGCGCACCACGCGGAAGTCACGGGCGCCGCGCCAGCCGCCCTGGGCAGATTCGCTGGCACGGTACTGCTGCTCTTCGGCGCCAATCAGCAGGTCGGCCAGTTGGCCATAGGCGGCGGCCCAGGCGGCAATCACCTCTTCGGTGGCGATGTCCGTGCCCAGCACTTCACGGATGGCGCGCAGCAGGCAGGAGCCAACGATCGGGTAATGCTCGGGCAGGATCTGCAGGGCCACGTGCTTGCTAACGATCTGTCCGACCAGCGGGCCGAGGGCTTCCAGCTTGTCGATATGGCGGGCATACATCAGCACGCCATTGGCCAGCGCGCGTTGCTGGTCACCGCTGGCCTGGTGGGCCTGGTTGAACAGCGGGCGCACCTGCGGGTACTCATCCAGCATCAGTTGGTAGAAGTGGCGGGTGAGGGCTTCGCCACCACTTTCCAGCAGCGGGACAGTGGCTTTGACGAGTACGCGGTGTTGCTCGGACAGCATGGAAGGACTCCTGAGGTGGTCGGCAGCGGGCGTGGCATTGGCCGGTGTTGCCCGTGGCGTGCTAGGTTTAAGGCACGCTTTGACTTATCAGGTTTTGTGCCAGTTTTAATTTCCTTTAAATTCAATGGCTTGAATATTTGCTGTGTATTTTTGACTACAGCTATTTCGAGTCATATTGACTTCAAGTAGTCAGAATGACCGCGAATACCTTGCTGCAAATATTCCTTCCCCTGGTCGCCGACCTGTCCCGCGAGCTCAGCGACGAGCAGCGCTACAGCCGCCTGCTGGCTGCTTCCCGGCAGCTGTTCCCCTGCGATGCGGCGGCGCTGCTCAAGCTCGATGACGATGTTTTACGCCCGGTTGCCGTCGAAGGCCTAAGCCCGGACACCCTCGGCCGGCGCTTCAAAGTGGCCGAGCATCCGCGCCTGCAGGCGCTGGTGGATAACCGCCAGCCGACCCGTTTCGCCACCGACTGCGACTTGCCCGACCCTTACGACGGTCTGGTGGAAGGGCATCAGGGCCATCTGGAAGTGCACGACTGCCTGGGCTGCCCGCTGTATCTGGACGAGCAGCTGTGGGGCCTGCTGACCCTCGATGCGCTGGACCCGGCCAGCTTCGGCCAGATCGACCTCGACGCCCTGCAGGCCTTCGCCAGCCTGGCAGCGGCCACGGTCAAGGCCAGCGAACGCATCAGCGGCCTGGCGCGGCGGGTCGAGGATGAGCGTGAGCTGAACGAGCTGTACCGCCAGACCAGCCAGCAATCGCGCGAACTGATCGGGCAGAGCCCGGCGCAGCGCAAGCTGCAGGAGGAAGTGAAGCTGGTCGGCGACAGCCAGCTGACCGTGCTGATCACTGGTGAAACCGGGGTCGGCAAGGAGCTGGTCGCCGAGGCCATCCATGCCGCCTCGCCGCGTGCCCGGCGCCCGCTGGTCAGCCTCAATTGCGCGGCACTGCCCGACACCTTGGTCGAGAGCGAGCTGTTCGGCCATGTGCGCGGCGCCTTCTCCGGTGCGGTCAATGAGCGCAAGGGCAAGTTCGAACTGGCCGATGGCGGCAGCCTGTTCCTCGACGAGGTCGGCGAGCTGCCCCTGGCGGTGCAGGCCAAGCTGCTGCGGGTATTGCAGAGCGGCCAGTTGCAGCGGGTCGGCTCGGACCGCGAGCACCATGTCGACGTGCGCGTACTGGCAGCGACCAACCGCGACCTGGCCGCCGAGGTGCGTGCAGGACGCTTCCGCGCCGACCTCTATCACCGCCTCAGCGTCTACCCGCTGCTGGTGCCGGCCCTGCGCGAACGCGGCCGCGACGTGCTGCTGCTGGCTGGTTATTTCCTCGAGGAAAACCGCGCGCGTATGGGGCTGCGCAGCCTGCGCCTGAGCGCCGAGGCGCAGAAAGCGCTGGTGGCATATTCCTGGCCGGGCAATGTACGTGAGCTGGAACACCTGATTGGGCGCGCCGCGCTTAAGGCGCTGGCCACCCATGCCGAACGCCCGCGCATTCTCAGCATCGATGAAGGTTCGCTCGACCTGCCTGGCGACCTGCCGGCCGCCGGGCTTGCCGAACCGGCGGCTGACGAGACGCCGTCCACTGCCGGCGGCGATCTGCGCGAAGCGGTGGATGCTTACCAGCGCCGCCTGATCGAACAGGCTCTGGAGCGCCACCAGGGCAAATGGGCGGATGCCGCCCGTGAGCTGGGCCTGGACCGCGCCAACCTGAGCCGCCTGGCCAAGCGCCTCGGAGTGCGCTGAGCGCTTGGCAGATCAGTCCGGCAGCAGGCCGTCGACGAAGTCCACCGCAGCCTGGGCGTGCAGGCAGGTGGTGTCGAACACCGGCAGTTCACCGTCTTGGCTACCAATCAGCAGGCCGATCTCGGTGCAGCCGAGAATCACCGAGTCGGCCCCGGCGGCCTTGCCCCGGGCGATCACCTCGAGGAAGGCCTGTTTCGAGCCGGGGCAGACGATGCCCTGGCACAGCTGGTTGAAAATCACTTCGTGCACCAAGGTGCGATCCGCCTCGTCTGGGACCAGGGCTTCGATGCCGAAGCGCCCGGCCAGCCGGTCGTGATAGAAGTCCTGTTCCATGGTGTAGCGGGTGGCGAGCAGCAGCGGACGGCGCATGCCGGCTTGCTGCAGGGCCGCACCGGTGATGTCGACGATATGCAGCAGCGGCACGCCGATGGCCGCGCTCACCGCATCGGCGACCTTGTGCATGGTGTTGGTACAGATCAGCACGCAGGCCGCGCCGGCCTGCTCCAGCTGCTGGCCGATCAGCGCCAGGTCGGCACCGGCCTGGTCCCAGCGTCCGGCCTGTTGCAGAGCCACCACCTGGCTGAAGTCGACCGAGCGTAGCAGGATGTCGGCCGATACCAGGCCGCCGTGGCGGGTGCGCATGCGCTCGTTAATTTCGCGGTAGTACACCTCGGTACTTTCCCAGCTCATGCCGCCAATCAGGCCGATGGTTTTCATGGGTACTGCCTCGTTGTTGCGATTTCGAGGGTGCAGTCTAGCGAAGCGGCTGCGCGAAATTTGCGCTAAGTTGTGCGTATAAATCGCCAGCTGTGCAAACTGATTTCACTATTAATTGATAAAGCAGAATCATATTTCTTCACATGTATTTTCTGCGCTTTTGCATGGCCTGGCTGCAGCGCAATCGCCCCGGAGTTGTCATGCTCGACCAACGTGATCGTACGCTTCTCGACCTGCTGCAGCAGGACGCTGCCATGCCCATCGCCGACCTGGCCGAGCGCACCGCGCTGTCGGTTTCTGCCTGCTGGCGCCGGGTCAAGCGCATGGAGGAGGAGGGCCTGATCAGCCGCCGGGTGGCGCTGGTAGACCGGCGCAAGGCCAATGTGCCGACCACGGTGTTCGTCGGCGTGCGCACCGCGCGACACTCCATGGACTGGCTGGAGAGCTTTCGCAGCGCCATCGCCGACATTCCGGAAATCGTCGAGGCCTACCGCATGACCGGCGAGATCGACTACCTGCTGCGCCTGATCGTGCCGGATGTGCAGGCCTACGACGCGGTGTACAAGCAACTCATCTCGCGCCTGGACTTCACCGATATTTCCTCCTTTATCGCCATGGAGGAGCTGAAATTCACCACGGCCATTCCGACCAAGTACGCCTGATTTCGTTGCTAGCTTCGTGGCTCTAGCTGCACGCTGTTTATGGCAGGGCTATTTGTGGGAAGAGTTTGGGGGCGAAGAGGGTTGGGGAAGCATGGGGCGATCTATGCAGTCTTGAGAGGCTATCCCTCCACACATATAACTTAACTTATGGGCGATGTATCTCGTTCATGAACTTCTTAACCCTGGGTCCAGGTAGGTATTAGCCTTAGCAAGAGATGCGAATGTTCATAGCTCCATGTTCATGAGAAGCTCATTGAAGGGGCGTAACAAATCTCTGCGTGCCCCGGATTTTTGGCAGACGGAATCTGTTGACGGCTCAAACTGGCGCGACTGGTCAGGGAGATGCAGGTTTGTACGAGGGTGTGCAGAATTGAGCAGTGGCATCATGCAGCTGCGTGCCACCAGTTACAGTTGCGCTCTCTCGGCGTAGGTAAGTTTTATGTTTCTCTTGCCCCACAACTAACGCTAATGGGGGCTACTTTAATGACGCAGCGGACTAGGGGTACGGACAAGCCTTTACCTCGTATTTCTTTTCGCGTGCCCCTGCATACCGGACTTCAAGCTCGATCTTTTTTCCGTACTTCTTCAGGAGCGAGAAGAACTCCGTTTCGTCCGTATCGTTGTTCAGCTCAATGCATCCGTGGGTGCCCTTCTGCTCGCCACCATGGATGTACATGCCAGTGCGGATCACTTTCAGGCAAGACTTCATCCTGTCGACGGTGGAGGCATAAGGGGCCAGCCGAACACGGTGCGAACCCCAGTCGGGAGTAGGTTTGAGGTCCTCGATAACCGCAGGGTCAATAGCAAACAAGCCTTGTGGTGTTGGGCCGACATCTTTTGTAGCCTCATCTGCACTCTCGTCTTCAGGCCCCGAAAATGCTGACCAGCTTTTTGCGTTGGAACCATGCCACGTCAAGGTATAGCCATCGAAGGTAAGACGATCCAAGCCAGTGATAGGAAGCCCTGTTTTAGCGGCCCCAACCGGTTCGGCAACCTCCAAATCGTAATTTAACTTTGGAGCCGGCGTTGTCCCCTGAGTCTTTGACTGAGCTTTGTTGCTTCGCTTTGACATCTTCATCTCCCTTTGCTCTGTCTAAACGTAGAGGTACACCGACGTGCTGTCGAATCCGTGTAAGTCGGTATTATCCTGACCTCCACTGCACAAGGCCTCGGTCGGCTGAAGATCCCTATCGCGGGACCGCCGTACCGACGCTCCCACCGCGACTGCATGTGCAGTTCTCCTGTGGGAGGTGGCCACCGTCCTAGGGGAGTGTGAACACGGTGTCCTCGGCGTAATACTGATAGTTGTCCGAATTGTTTCTTGCCTGGGTGGGTTTCTGTGCAGCCAGCGCCTTGGCTTTTGTAACGCCGTATACCTCAGGATGCAGTCCAACGCCGGATAGATGTGTCGCTTCATGAATGATCGTGCCCATTTGGGAGTCGGCCCCGGAGGTTCCAAGGTTGAAGAAGTCAGGGGGCAGAAAGATCGCGCCAGGCGCGCTGGGGTGAACGGCGGCCAGGTCGCCTGAGTCCCATTTGAAGGTCAGGTCATTGCTCACAGGACACCAGACCTGGACAAACGCGACATTCCCCAGGGCGGCTTCATACTTCGCGCGGACCTGCGCAGCGGTGGTGCTGTCGAGGGCGCCAAACCACTTGATCTGGCGAGCGGCATCACCAGACGACGGGCTCTTCAATGTATTGATCGCTTTGTTCAAGGCTTTCTTTGCTTCTGCAATAGCACTGCTGGCAGCTTTTGCCTGTATATCAGTGCAGGCTTTCTTGTGCTCTGAAACGTCTGCGAACGAAGCACTGGCGCAGAGCATGAGCAGCACGCCAAGGACGCTGGACGGGTGGAACCGCTGGGGTTTGTTCATACACCGCTCCTGTATAGCCGTTGGTTTTGCATGTCGGGTCATCAGATGTCGAGCTGGACGACCATGGGTTCTGGCAAATAGACCAGTGGACCATCGCTGGCGGGTTGACCGGAACCAGGGGCGGCGAGCGAGTTCGCATGTGCCGAGGCAAGGCTGACGCGCACTGCGAATCGGGTTTCCGGCTCTTCCTTGGGGATCACCAGGGTCATCGTCCAGCGTGTCCAGCCGGAAGGGATGTCGGGCCGCCTGGTATCGCCGAATTCGCGCCTTGTGCTGGCAGCGAGGCTGGTGGTGACGACCGGGTCCGCGTTCGAGTCGATGACGATCAGCGGTTTGTCGCCGTCGCTTCCCAGGCGCTCCAGCTCGACAACCACGAGCGGTTCGGCAGCGCGCCCGGCAATATCCTTCGCTGTTTCGGCACCTTCGAGGTCCAGGGTCATCGGTGCCGTCTCGGTGTAGGCGGGCCCCATCGCGATCACTTCTACTTCGCCCCCTCTGCGTATGGCCGAGAAGGTCCAGGGTTGATGCAGGAAGAATGCATCTGCACGGACGCTGCGGGAAAGCTTGCAGCCTTCGATAGCATTGGGCTGGTAACGTGCAAGGCAGAGCTGCACCCCGACCTTGTAGGCAGCGGTGGGGGTGATTTCCATATCGCAATACCAACGACCGGTGCCGGTATGGAAACGGGGCGTCAGCAAACCCAGCAATACACCATGGGATTCGGACAGCGGTTCTGCCTGATCTTCCTTCAGTTCCCGATACATCAGGGCCCTTTGCGTCACGGTGCCCACGACCTGCGCCGGGCTGAGAAATGTCGCGCTGGCGAGATCGGCGGGTGGCACCACCAGGGCCTGGGCAGGCGCCATGGTCATGTCACCACCCCAGCGACTGAGCTGTGACAGCAGCCAGTCCGGATGCTTTTCCTGGGTGGGATCACGGCAGACGATGGCCAGCTGTTCGCCTTCACCCGAACTGAACCAGTCCGGGCCCAACCAGCAGCGATAGATGTGGCTGAGGGTCCGCCCCCTGCCCTGATGGCCGGGCACAGGCAGGTCGACAGACCTGCCCAGGCGACGCTGATACAGCGTGCCCTTGTCCTTGAGCAGCGTGGGCTGGGCAGGTGGGCGGGTCGCCATTAGCCAGATTTCCTCGACACCCTCCGGGCGTGGACCGCGCTTGAAGAAGGCCTCCAGGTCCTGAGCACTCGCGCTTGAGATGACCTTGTCCTGTGGCCCGGCGGAAGGCCCCTCGAAGCGCGACCGGGCGAGCAGGCGCACGACCAGGCGACGCGCTCCGTCGCTACGGAAGTCTGCCGCAAGGTTACGCAGGTTGCCCATCTCATCGGTAATCAGGTCGATGACGTTGGCGCGCTGGAGGTAGGCCACCTCGTTTTCTGCGACCTTAGGTGCCAACGGCGCAAGGGCTTCGATGGTGAACAACCGCCCGGTTGTAAGCACAGGGTTGAAGGCCCAAAGCCCTTGCTGGTCGATCTCCCAGGGCAACTCGTGCTCCGTGGTCCTTTGCACCGCAACCTTGGGGTCGAAATTCAGCCAGATGCATTCTGCCCAGACCGCCTTTGTGGACTTGCGATCAACGCTGACCGAACCCCAGGCGAAGGTGGACGATGCCCCGCGCTGGTCGGCCCCCCTCGGTGCGACGGCGATTGTCTGCCACGCGGATTTATCGATTGTGCGTGTACATCCCAGCTGCAGGAACGACGGGGCGTGCAACGGCAAGGCCACGGCGTGCTCGATACGAAACTGCAGCACATCACTCAGGGTATTGATGCGCATGGCGCGGCATTGCTCAAGCCACCAGTCCTCACGGACGTCCGGATCATCGATGCTGTCGGGGAACAAGGTCAGGGCCTTTCCCGCCTGGTTCGCGCGGGCAATGGCTTGCCCGATGGCGGCGCGCACAATGGAATGATTCATGCCCATCTTGGCCGTGCGGTTCAGCCAGATCTCTAGGGTCAGCGTATCGGCCGGAGCCACTTCAACACATAGTGTCGGAACCGAGATCACCTGAGTGCCAGACCTGAATTCCGTGTATCCCAGGTTGCGTACCCGGCTTTTTCCCGTGCGCACGGCCTTAACTTCGAGCTTGATCGGTTTGATCCTGTCCGGATCGAAACCGCGGCTGCTGGAGCCTTTTCCCTTCGCCTCGGGCCTCCAGAAGGAAAGTTCGCCATCGGCCGAACTCGCCTCAATGGAAAAAGGGGTGGTGGCCTTGCTGGCTAGCAGCCGGGTGCCCAGGAAACACAGTGTTCCGTCCACATAGTAGGGCACTGCGGGATCCGTTTTTGGTGGTTCGCGGAGCTTGAACAGCATTGCGAGATCATATTTCGGCTGGCCTGCGAGCATCGGTTGACCTGCACCGTACAAAGGGAAATCTCCCTCGTTGTCGCGTTCCAGAAATAGATAGGAGCCACGTCTGACCCGCCTCAAAGCTCGCTCACCGGCGGCATGGCTTGACTCGGCGCCCGACCGCACCGGGTCGAACTGCCCCAGTTGCTCGGCAAGGTCGAATGCGATTCTCGGCGAGACGAGCATCCGCACCGCCGTTTCACCGGTCTTGAGTATCAGGTTCTGGCTGGTCGGCAGGTCATCATCCACACCTGGACTTACCAGGCGTTGTCCCTCTGGAACCAGGACAGTGGGGACCGGTGCACGCTCCACCGGCACAAAGGTGTAATCGGCGCACGGGTCGTCGGGATCACCCAGGGCGTGGTCCTTCGCAAGGCTCTCTGCGAACCCGCTGGTGACGCTTGAACCATTGAGTTTGCGCGCGCGCAACATGAAGCGATATCGCCCGCCGGCCCGCAGTATAGGCCCGGGTTCCGGAGCGTAGTCATAAGTGACGGCTACCGGAAGTTCGTCATCCTGCTCTGGCGGCTGGCCGCCCTGTTGCCGTATAGCCGGAAGCCCGATGTTGCTGCCGTCCCAACTGACCAGCACTTCCGACACCATAAGCACATCGCGCTGGGATGGCGGGGCGGTGGTGCTTGCCGGTACGTCCTCGCTCCAGCTGCGCCCGGCTGGCAGGATGTAGCCTTCGTCGCGCTCCTTGAACTGCGGGTACGAAATGGCGCCTTTCGGTAGGTTGAACGCCTCGCAGATGACATCGTAGGCAAGCTTCCGGTTGCCGGCAGGGTAGACCGTGCCGCCGGGCGCGACGAGGTCGACGCGATAGCCTTCGACTAGGTCCTCGGCATAGAACAGCTTCGGCTCGCCAGGCAGGGGCGGCGTGGCCCGGCGTTTTTCGGCGATTTGCGCAGTGACCATCGGTTCGGTGTCCAGCACCATCAGCCCTCGCGTTCGCAGCCCGGCCTCGCCGGCAGGAACCAGGTCAATCGGCGCCCCCATGCGCAGCGCACCTCCGGTGGCTTGCAGCCCGCGAACACGGCTGAGGAACCCGGCGATCGCATCGATGACCTCGATTCGAAACCGTTTGGGCCCGTGGTCCTTGCCGCCCTGTGGGATGTTCAAACGAACCACGCCCCGATGAAGCGGTAACGAGGGAACCAGCGTCGGATTGGATTTTGTGAACACGCTTTCAGGACAAGGCTCGAAGAAGTTCTCCTGGTCGTTATCCAACTCGAACCGCAACTCGAACGCGGTGTGTGTAACAAGGGGGGACTTACCACGGCCAGACAGCTGAACCGAAACCACGCCCCGCCCGGCGTTGCGAACGCTTGGCGGCACGCTGTCCAGCGGTATACGGAAGTCGACGATCAACTGGACGAATTTGCGCAATGCCGGGTGAGCCTGCAGCGAGGCTACATGGCGTGCGGCGAGTTCCCGCGCCTCCTGATCGCTGAGCGGGGTACTTGCTTGATGGAGAGCGGCCGGGGCGGGGGCTGCCCCCAGTTCTTCGTCCGTGTTCATCGCACGGCGGAACGCTTCCACTCCCTGCCTGACGCCCCAGGCCACGGCGGGTGCAGCACTGGCGGAGCCGACGGGTGCGCCCAAGGTAGAGACCGGGGATTGCGGGCGAACCGTTCCGAAAACCGATGTGGGGTAGGGGTCCTGAAATAGGTCGTCAACGCTTTTGGGAACTTCCGTTTGCTCTGCCTCCGCGAGAAACGGGTTCCAGGACGTGGTCGGCGCTGCGGCAGTCCCCGGCGTGGCTGCCGCATCGATCGCCTGGCGAACCTGCCTGAAGGTGTCTTGCAGTGCGGTGGCTTGAGCGGGCGTCAGTGGCGCCAGGCCCAGGCCGGTGTCGATCCCGTCCTTGTGGCTTATCGAACGCGTGCGATCCAGGCTGTCCCCAAATGGCGTGTCAGCGAACAGCTCACGACCCAGCAATGCTTGTGCATCGTGACGCCGCACTGCGGCGGCATTGGGATCGTTGCGCCTCGCTTCGGCGATATCGCCCTCTACGACGCCGTTCATCACGCCGTGGATGCTGCGATACTGCGCCGCCCTCAATGCGACCTCTACGTCGGCTTGTGCTTGCGCCCGTACAATGCGGGCGAGCATCGAATAGCTGAAGAACTCGATATCCGCGGGGCGTTGGCCAGACTTGAGCATCATCAGCTGATGATACGCGTGAGCCACCTCCGGTCTTTTCCAGACGCAGCGCCACCACTTTTCCGCGTCCTGCGCCGTCATGCCTGCCGGAAGAAATTCGGGGAGCGGTACTCCCTCAAGCTTGATCAGGGGATCTTTGGGGGGGGCCATCGATACCTCGAAGTTCAGCGTCGGAATAACCGCTGGCCACTCGAGCAGCGGCACGGCATTTGAGTCCTGGGTAGGGTCAGGCCGTAGCACGACACTCAGGCGCAGGTATGCGTTACCGTGTGGGTCCTTGGCAACACCATCCGGTATGGCGGTGCATTCTACGTTGGCGAAAAGATTCATAGTCCTGGCCACTGTTCGACGAAATGGGCGCGGTAGGCGAGCCAGTCGCCCAGTTTTTCCGGAACTCCGATGGCAGCCAGTACCTTTGCCGAGCCGCTGGCGATGTTGTAGCTGGCCTTAACGCTATAGCCGACAGAAACCAGGCCGACCCTGAAGCTGAAGCGGTAGGTGGCTGCGCCCTTGATGGAGCCGGTGGAATTGTCGTGAACAATCTTCACTTCGATGTTCACGCTGATACCGAAGCAGGCGATCTGGCCTTCCCCCACGGCGTGCACGAAACCTTCGAGACGCTGGGTGCCATCCACCTTGGCGAACAGGTAGATGCCCGAGCTCACGCGGCCCTGGGCACTCAACGGACCAAATGTGATGTCGGTCGCGGCACCAAATTCGAGCTGGATCTCAAAAGCGACGATGCCGCGAGCACTGGCCGTGAGTGCCACGAATCCCCCCCCGTAGTAGCACGGTGCGACGATCAGGCCGAACGGGCGCTCCCGGCTGGCGAAGGCAAAGCGGAAGATCGCCTGGCTGTCGTTGAACGGCAGCAATGCCGAGATATCCAGCGCGGTGTTGATGATTGTCAGCGTGCCCAGTTGGATCTGTGGCGCGCTGAATGAAAAGCCCACCAGCACACCAGGAGGATCGAGGTTCGGTGTGATGTAGAAGCCTCGCCCGCCGGGTGCCATGAAGGGCTCGAGGAGCTTGAGGAACTGAAGTGCCTGGCCGGTCTGGACCGTGGCGATGCGGGTGCTGAATTTCGGCGCCGAGCCACCCGACGCACCGAATCGCGTATCGGTGAAGCCGATCCGGATCAGGTCCACCGAATTGCCCAGCAGGTGCAGGGTGAAAGGCTGCAGGGTTCCACTGATGCTCATGGAACGGTCCTTGGGCTGCAGCAGATCGACGTCTATGCGGGTGTCGATTACCAGATCGGGCAGGTTTTCGTCCCCTTCATCCTTGAGCGCGGCGTTCTTGCGCGGTCGGAAGATCGGGTTGGCTTGCGTCACAGGCTTGAGCTTCGCGTTCCACTGGTAGCTCAGCGTTACCCGTGAAGGGACAAGCCGGCGAACCGCATCCTCGATCGCCCGTTTCGCGTCTGACAGGTTGAAGATTGCACCGATCTGCCCGCGGGCCACGGCATTGAACAGCTCACTGATGACACGCGCGGTAATGACCAGCCCTTTTTCATGGTCGTTCCAGCGCGCCAACAGGGTAATGGCGGCTTCCGGGGCTTTGACGACGTCCTGCAGTTTGACTAAGTCTTCGCTCAGTGCGGCCCGTGCCATTTTCAGTTGCGCAAGTGGCGTAGCGGCAAGCAGCAGTATCAGGTCGGGCGCATCCTCGACCACCTTGAGTGAGTCGTCAGCCAATTCGAGTACGAAACTGTGCAGTTTGATTAGGGGGGTGCCAATATTGCCTGCCAGTCCCGCAACCAGCGCGGTCGCCTGCGTTCTGACGCTGGGGGGAAGTGCGGTGAAGTCCGTCAAGGAAGCCAGCAGGGTCCGTTCAACCAGGGCCAGTTGATGCGCAAGTGTGCTTATGGTGCGCAGGTCGTCGACGGTAAAACCGGGCGGATTCGGCCGGGCTTCCCTATCGGCGACCAGCTGGTTGAGTTCCTTGCCGAGCTCGAAGAGCCTGGATCGCACCGCCGCTATCCGCGCCGGCACCCGTGGGTCGAGTCCGCCCAACGCGCGGTCCAGCCTGCTTGCGAGCTCGGTGACGGGCTCGTTCGGCGCTTGAACGAGCTTGGCCAAGGTAAAGCGCAACGACATCAGTGCCAGTTCGCGGAGTACTTCTTGAAGCGCAATGATTGCTTCGCCCGACTGAGCGGCGGCCAGGTTACCGAGCGCCACGCTGACCAGGAGGGCCTGCTCTGCGCAGCCATCAATGACGCTCAGAACGCGGGCCCTGACATCGATGAACCCAGCGATCATTGCGGGGATTTTGCCGGGGGTTTCACAGAAGGCGTCGAGACCAGCGGCGAACAACGTGCGCTGGCTTTCCACTTCGGCGGTCAGCCTGGCCACTTGCTGAACGGCTGTTCGCAGGCCGGCGTTGGCTTCGCGCACGGCGTCGATTTGTGGCGAAGCGCCGAGATTGGGCAGGCTCAACACCAACAGGCGCTCGTCGATCACCTTGAGCGCCTGGACGATTGCGCCCGACAAAGGCACCGCCTGCAAAGCCAGCTCGGCTACCTGGACCAACGGCTTTGCTGCGCTGGCCACCGCCTTGCACATATCGCTGGCTGCCTGGCCGGCAATCTGGACCAGCACCTGTCCACTCGCTATGGCCTGTATCACCGAATGCAGGGCACTGGCACCGATCTGCGCGACCTGGGTGACCATCGAATCCTTGAGATCGACGACCTCGGCCAGCTTGTGCATGTCCGCCATCATGCGAAGCAGTGGCAAGGTGAATGCGTCGGCAAGGGGGGCTGCCAATACGGCCGCCGGGATATTCGACGGGTTTTTCAACAGGTCGTCGACCAGGGGCTGAAGCATGTCGCGGGTGAATTGCGCGGGTAGCGTCGGCGGCTCGGTCGGGGGTGGACGCAATGCGCCGAAGAACGCGTCGAAGAGGTAGAGGTTCGTCAACACCTGGTCGGTGAAACAGGCATCGAGAATCGACTTGAGCAACGGGTTGATGATTTCCCTCTGGAATGCCTTCAGGGGTTCTTGAACGGCCTCGCGCAGGCCCTTGCCAAGGCTGCCGTGCAGCTTGTCGAAGACGGTGCGCAGTTCGCCGAGTACCTTGCGCAGCGGTTCCGGCGATGGATTGGCGATCACGGCGTCCACTGTCGTGCTCACCTCTCGCCATTGTGACTGCACGCCGGAAGCGAACTTGGGCAGGCTGGCCAGGTCGACCGACTGGACCAGTTCGTAAGCCAGGCCTTCGAGGCCTTGGGTGAGGTCGGGATAGAAGCGCCTCAGGTTGGGGTAACGGTCCACCATCGGGGAAGTAACGCGGGCTTCACCTTCGAGGAATTCGGAAAGTGCGGTTTCAGCCTGGACGAGTGCGGCGATCACTGCAGCGCTTGCTATCCCGCAAGCACCCTTCAGGGCCTCCAATGCTGCAGTTACGCCGTTTCCGGCGGTGCCAAGCGTATAGTCGTAAACCTCTTTCAGTTTCGGCTGGAATTCCATCGTCGCCGCCTGGACCACTTCCTCCAGCCCTATGACCCCCAGCAATTTCGCGCCCTTGAAGAAGCTGCCAGGGTTGAACTCGTTGTTGACGACCTCGCTGAGGTCCCAGGGGGTCTGCCAATCCGAACCCACCGGCGGCTCCAGGGAAATGGTGGGCGTTGCGCCTTTCGCCGCTGCAACAGCCGGCACCAACGCTTTTGCTTTCGCGCCAACGATGGCATTGCTGCGGCTGAGGCCGGCGATCGGCGTGGGTGTCTGGGACAACCCACCGGAAACCTCGCCACGCCCCGAGAGGTTCATCACGCGGTTTCCATCGAGAAAGTTCAGAAAGAGCTCGGCTGCGTTACCCCGCGGATCAAAGCCCTTGCGCAGGTAATTTCCATTGAAACCCACCTGCTGCAGCCCTTGAGGTTCTCCAAGCAGACGATCCAGCGGTTGTACGTGAATGCTCGCCAGGACCATGACCGGGTAGAACGGCGGTTCGTCAGCCCCCTCCATGAATGCGTCCATCTCATACGGCGTATCCTGCGTCACCTTCGCGCCGGGGAACGCTTCGACCATGCGGCTTCGTGCCTTCAGGACGATATGGTCGGTCTCGAATGCGGTATCGCCCACCGTTGTCGACGGTGCAAAGACCGTGCGCCCGCCATGGTGGTTTTCCGTGCGGTGTTGCACATCGGCGAGGGTGTTGTAGTACTCCAGGGTGGCCCGGACCGTGGCGGGGTTCTTGACGGCGATGTTGTCGAGGAACAGCATCGGCGCCGAGCGTCGAACGCCCGTATCATCTGCTTCGAATTCAAAATGGATGAGCGTTTGTCCCGCCTTCGCCCGGGGCCAGAACACCTGGCCAGGCTCGATGCCGGGGGCCGGCGACATGCTGGGAAAGCCGGGCGGCAGGCCCATCGATGCCTGGTCCAGTTCAACACTCGGTTCGCTGATCAGCCTGGCATGGCGTACCGGGATCTCGCGGCCCTCGAATGGCTGGTAGATACCCGGGAACGTCTTCTCGACCGGCTTGGGCAGGATGAAGAACCGCTGGATTGCCGGCATCATCGCGCCCATGCTTGCAACAGACCAGGCCTCGCGTTCGGTCACCTTGATCAGCGAGACGCGGAAACCATAAGGGAACAGGAAGCCTTTGTAGACCACCTCGACGAAAATGTCGCTACCCAGGCTGGTTCGGTGAAGATAGCGCTCGATCGAGAATGGTTTGGCAAAGAAGGGTTTGGTTGGCAGTGGGCCAGCAGGTTCGCCCTGCCACTCCAGGTCGATATCGGCGCCGAACCCGGTCAGGCGTGCGCCGAAGCGGGTGAAAGGCAGGGGGGACATCACGCCTTCCGGGAGAACCCGCCCACCACTCGTGTCACCCGGAATGGAGACCGTTTGCTTTTCCAGGTACTCGTACTTTTCCCTGGGCAGCCGAACCATACTCTGTGGTACATCCTGGCCCTGGCGTGTCAGTGCGCGCAGGGCTCCCAGGCCGAAGGCCGAGGAAAGCATCACCAGCTGGATGCGATCGTCCGGACTGAGGGAGGTGTTGAATGGGTCGGCAGGGTCTTCCTTAGGCTTCACCGGCTCAGGGGAGGGGATGAGCGTTTGTGGATCGAGACCGGTTGCCCATATCGCCCGGACCCGAGCCTGGGCAGGCACGGGTATCGTCCGGGTGGCCAGCGGCGAGAGCTCGAGTTGAGCCGTCCACACTGCGCTTGCGTCGTCAGGCGTACGGCGGGGTGTCCTGAAGCGGGCGCTGTTGTCTGGCGAGAAGATCAGGCCCGTCACCAATTCAAGCGCCGTTTCGCTGGCAGAAGGAACATGGAGCGATCTGCGAACCAGCGCCTGCGCATCGGTTATTCCGGTGTGAGTACCAATGCCAAGTCTGGCCAGTTGATCATCAAGAGGAAGGTCTCCCACCGCACGGCCCGAAACGGCGAGTTCCAATTGCCTCCAGTCGGTCAATGCGTCGACGGTCAGGGCGAGGTCCGGTGGTGTGCCGCTGCCGGCCTTGAAAACGATCCTGCTCGGGCCGCTGGCCCGGGTTCTGGCCAGGCGCGTCGTGTAGCCCGGGGCCGCATACATAGCACGCTGGCCCAGCACCCGGGATGGAGCCGGTGTCGACGCCAGGCCAAGAACGGCGGCCACCCCGTCCAGGTGGTCGCGCAGGATGTCGAAGGCTCCTGGCATGGGCGCGATATTGACGTTTTCAGGTTCGGTAAATACTTCTTCGAGCAGGTGCTGCGGATGGAAACGCACCGCGCGTTGGGCCGTTTGCGGCTGGCCGGGCGGCGACAGATCGGGCTTGAGTAACGAGACGCCGTTGCTCACCACGAGTCGGTAGGCGTAAAACAGGAACCCGAGGTCAAAGGCATCCTGGTGCCGACGTACCCTCAACACCGGTGAGTCTTCTGCCAGGCCGTCGGCGCCGTTCCTGAACATTGCCACGTCGACGCGGCTGTGGGCGCCGAGGCAGAGTCTGTTCTGGAAACCTTCGAACTGGCTCAGGTCGGGCAGGCCAACGCTCAGCCAGGCCTCAACCCCCTCGACATCCCCGTTGGGCCAGAGAAGCGCAGATCGCTCTAGGTAGTCCCCATTCTCGCGATAGCGACGGAAGTCGACATCGTATCGGGCGTTATCACCACCGCGCACATGCAGTACCTGTAACACCACCGGCAGGGTGATGCGATCCTTCCTGCGGAAGTCGCGATGAAAAGTTGCTGAGGTTCCCCGAATGATCGCCGCGAAATGGCGCCCCTGTATCAATTTCGGCCGACGGCTCGGCATCAGCGCCAATCCATGCCCGCCGCCGACTACATCAATTAGCTCAAGCTGTGTGACAAGCATTGTCCTGGCAGGGTCGGGCTTGCCGATTTTCAGTCGTGATTCTCCGTCCGCCAAGCGTCGTTGAACGATGAGCATCTGACCGTTAGTTTTCTGCACGGTCTCGACGATGATTTTCGGCAGCGCAGGCTGCAACCGCAGTGTGCTTCCTCCGACTTCGCCGGCCGCCCAGCCTGCCGGCGAGTTGCCCAGCACGAGGCTGTCAAGGGTGGTGCGGGTCTTGAGCGTTACCCCCTCTGGCAGCAGCGTGGCCACATGCCGGGTCAGCGCGCTGTCAGCCGACGCGTCGCTGGTCGGATCATCATCGAAGACGGTGAACGCAAGCGCTTTCGTCTTGCCAGTGTCGGCACCCAGCGTGAAGTCGATCGTCGCTGCATTCATTGGCCGTAGGTCAAGGGTGAACGGGTAACGCAATATCGCTGTGGTGCGAGCTCCGGAAATCGCCAGCGAACCTTTAGGCAGGTGTCCGCCAGAGGTTCTCTTGATCTCGATGGGAAAGCCGGTGCCAGCGAACCAGGATTCAAGATCAATCCAAGTGACCAGATTCCCCTCATACGCCCATTTGATTCCCCAGCGGCCGGACTGCTTGCGGATGCTTATCTTGAAGGCAGCCAGGAGATTGGTACCGGCAAAGTACCCATCTATTGAAATTTCACTCTGGCCAAACTTGATTGCAGATGAGGAGGAAAACCAGCCCTGGTCCAGTCGCCAGAGGCTCTTGTGGGGGCCTGCTCCCCAGGCGAGTTCGATCCTGCTACCGTTTCTTTTGAATACCGGTTCAGTTGCCTGCCCCGACGCAGCGCCGGAGAGGAGAAGCGGGGCTGTTCCGCAACCGACTATGAAGGCACGGCGCCCCAGCTTGAGCTTGGCAATACTCATTGCCGACGGAGGTACTCGTCGTTCCAGGTCGTCATCAGACATGATCTCCCTCCGTGGACAGTGCAATGATTCACTTCCGGCGCCGGTCGCCTGATGGCGCACTGATGTCAATGGATCATCGTAGCCACCATTTTGGGGTGTGCAATGTTCTGCAAGTAACGCACGCCAAACTTGCCTGGAGGGTCGAAATTTGATTTTCAGGTATGCTTGGAAACTCAGAAAAAAAACAGCAAGTTACGGGACAGTATTTGAAACGGTTTCTCGATATTTTTTTGCCAAGCCTTCGCCAGTCAATGCTCAGGCCGCACAGGCTGATGCTCCCCAGCTTGCTCTAACTTGCATTAGCAATCTTCCAGTGGGTGACAATTCGCGCTCCTATTTTTATCGGACAGAGTCCTCAAAAGGGTGGTCGCGGTTTTTCGGCACTGATTTCGAAATCACCTTGAGGCCATCGCAATCACAGGATACGGCGATGAATCCGACACTTGCGCAGGCCGCGACGGAGACCGGACACGCGCGAGCATTTTACTATTACGACTCCAGGGATTTTTTCGTTAATAAAGTTTCTGATCATCACGCGGATGCTCTGAGTACAGAGAACGGGTTGATACTCAACCATGCCCTGCACATGGTGCTGTGTCTGGCGGCGCGCTACGACACGCGCTGCCCGGCGCTGCTCGGCAAACAACATTACAAGGACGGCACGCAGAATTTTGACGCGTGCCGGTTCCTGATCGGCGATCCGAACGACTATGTGATTTCCCGGGAGTACATCGAAATCTACCTGTGCGGTGGCTGGAGAAAGTTGCCTGCGAAGGAAGACAGCACGATCGTTGATTTCCTGATGTATCTGGAAATGAAGGGTGCGACGTGCCAGAAAAGTGCAAAGCAGCTGCTGGATATTCTGCACTTTCAATAAACACGCAAGGATCAGCGTGATCTGCGAGGAATGTTGAACTTGAATGCCAGGGCTGGGATGAGAGTGAATGCTAAGCCCTTTCCCAAGCTGCGTGGCGGGAGCTCAGTCATGGACGTCGTGGACGGTAGGGCTCACCTGAAGCGATTCTGCAGGAAGAGCGTGAGGTTTGGATTGCACCCGAGTGCAGACCGGAATAGGACTTAAAGCTCGACCACAGCCTGCTTCCTATTTCGATTTTGGAACAGTTGAGTGATGTCTTGAGTGGTTGGCGGTGCAGCCACCATCATAGGTTTCAACTTGGATTCAATGGGGGCGTCCATGACGATTTCATTGACGAGCATTCGGCGCTCATCGCAGGGCTCATCAGCTTTCTCCCAAGCATCTCGGAAGGCGGTATTCAAGATATAGCTATAGCTCACTTCGCAAGATACTCGGTAGAGGCGCTCCTGCTCCTTCCAAAAATCGGATTTCTGAAGGCTGCGGACGTCCGATGGTGTCCAACCTTCCTGGGTCGTCCGCTCAGCCCAGTATTCGCTGACGCAATTCTGGATATTGCCTTCACTGGCCTGCATGGCCGACTGAAATGCTGACTGCCAGTCGGCATATGCCGGTGTAGGGCATATCAGCTCATCAGCATGTTTGGCCAAGCCTTCTTGGTAGTTTCGCGCCAGTAACGCATCCACGGCGGCGCTGGGAGCCCGGGCTTGCTTGGTGGCCTCAGCCTTCAGTTGGGATAGCGTGGTCTTTGCCAGATCGACCGGTTGCAGCTCCAAGGACTTCAGTTTTTGTGCTATGGAGTTTGCTTCTGCTTCTTCGAAGACTTTCAGGGTGTAGGTGCTACCCGACCTATTCAGGATTTGAACGACGCTGCTGGGCAATGCTAGATCGCCCAGTAGGCTCTGCAGCTTCAGTCCATAGTGCTGAGTTTGAAGTGCGGAGAGGGCAGACTCAGCCGTTTTGGCCTCGGCAATTGCCTTACCGGCTCGACGCGTCGCATCGAGCGCCGACTTCTCAGCATCTACGACCTTCTGGTTAAGCGTCGCAACTTGAGCTTCGATGGCAGATCGCTGATCGGCCAATTCTTTGTTTCTTGCTTCCCCCGCAGCCAAGGTTTCGGTCTGCTTATCCATCTGCTGTTGAAGTTTCCGTTGCTCGATCTGCAGGCGGGCTAGATCCTCGGAGACAAGCTCCTTCTGGAAGACTGGGCGGACGGTATAGATGTACCCATAAACAACGACCACCAACATGAGCACTTGGGATACGTTTGCGACAATCCCTGTATACGACAGCGATTTCTCAAGCCTTGAGGAACTGCCAGTGGGCTTTGCAGGCTGCGTCACGTTAGCGCTGGAGCCCTGTTTTTCGAGAAATCGTACGTATCGATTACGAGCTGCCACTCTGTTTCCTAATGGGTGAACATGATTGATGGTTACCGTATCAACACCGCGTGTCGATAGCGTCTCATAGCTAGAAGTTGTCCAGGGGGATCTGGACTGCTGGGAAGCTACAGTCCAGTTGGTTAACTTGGGCTTTGGAGACGTCCTTGCCGTGAGCGTCTGGGCGTCCATGTTCGTTGATGTAATTGAGGTGGAACAGCACCACATCCTTCGTGAGCCCTTCGAAGATCCTTCCGAGGCTTTCCCATTCCTTACTCAACAGCTGGACAAGCTCCAGGAAAAATAGCGGTGATTTGGTTCGATCCAGCAGATCATTAAGAGCCGTACCTGCGAGCGCTGTTCTTCGACGCTCGGGGAGCGACGCCAGCACCTTTTCAGTCGCCCTTGCAGTGCCATGCACTGATTTCAAAACGGTTTTGAACGTATCCCTGAGGTCTCTCTCCAGCTTGTTTCGCAAGCCAGAAATATGCGAGACCTGCTGATCGTTTGTCTTCAGAAGTGAGATTTTTCGCTCTTTCTTGAGGACGTAGTCCCGAAGGATTTCCAAATTGAACTCGTAACCCTGCTGGCCGCGTTGGATCAGTCCATAGCCCATCAGATGCCTGACCAGCTCTGGGTACTCCGCTGAAATCTCATTGAAAGAGTCATAGTCGCCGCTGGCCAGGTAGACCAGCATTTCGTATTCCTCGAAGAAGCTTTCACGCAGCACCCCTATCATCATTTCCAGAAACTCCTCCGCAAAGAGTGCGTACTCCGTGCTGGAGACTCGGTAGACCGATTTGTCGACTTCGACTGGCCGATCGCCTTTGATTTTCTGGTGAATGTGGCTGCACATCAATCGGATCAGAAACGGGTGCCCCCCAAATTCAGAGGTCAGCCGGGCACAGATGTCCGTCGAAAATCGAAGTCCCATGTAAGCTCCCAGGCCTCGAACCATCTCCGATACCTGATCGACGTCGAAGCATGGGATATACCTCGGCGGTATAGAGGCGAAAATTGGGTTCTCATGACCAACGAGACGAACTTCCTCGACGCTTTTCGGGTTGGTGCCAACCACCAAGTAGGTGAGTACCTCCGCATGCAATTGGTAGAAAGCTCGAAGCGTTTGCCAGAAATAGATGAAATCTGGCTGGTCATTCCAGTGCGAGGAGGCCGCTGTCCCTGGGGTGATTCGCTCGATTTCGTCGAAAATCAGCAATGTACGAATACGTTTTTTCGAGTTGTAGATCGCCAGCATATCTTGCGGGAAGCTTTCCGCAGCATTGGACTCCGTATAGCGGCCTGTGAAATCAATTTTCACGTTCGACTCGCGGACATCTTTATATTTGGAGACGACGCGCTGCAACAATTCATACCAACGAAGACCATGGGTAGCAGGCGTTTCGCAGTCAAAACCTACGCTAATGAAGCCCTGATAGCTCAGCGCCCGCTCTATCGCATAGACGATCGACGTCTTCCCGCTTTTACGCAGCCCGAAGAGGCCGGAATGCTCGCCAGATTTGTGCCGATCTACAATGTCATTCACGAGCTCAGAGCGGCCGAAGAAAAATATTTCCTTCTTCAGTGGATTCCGGTAGTCGAACAGGTTTCTGGAGAAGTAACTCGTCCGAAATTTGTTGGAGATGACGTTCTCGTTGTACTTCTCGTACAGCTCTGTGTACGTGAAAGGTATGACGAATGGGCTTTCGGGGTCTTCATCGACCACCTTGTCGACTTTTTCGGACACGCCTGGATCTTGGCTGACCAAGATATGGCAGACGTTTTCAAGCCGTGCGCCGCTGTGGATCGAATGTATTTGGTCAAAGACGTCGATCGTGCGCGCCTCGAACTGGGGGTATTCACTAAATACACACAAGATTTCCCTGTCGATGTTGAACATCTCGGAGAACTCTTTCAGAGGCTTCATCAGAAAATAGGAGTACCTGGCATTAGCTACCTTGATCTCACCGCCGGAGCGGGTGAGGTACCAGTGCTGCGCCAGCTTCCTGAGGATGCCCTGTTCCGATTTCCGGAACTTATCGATCTGGAAGGACTTATGAAACCCCGCCTGCACTGCAATGACCATCGCTCAGCATCCGTTCTGTTCTAGGTAAAAGGCGCGATTCTATTGCGCGTGCAATCAATTGGCCAGTATTGCGCATAGCATTCGCTAGGTGCAAAAGCCCGTAATAGGCTCGAGCGAAGCAGACCCTCTGGTCGCTGAACTGAAGCGGATACCTTGACCAGTGGGGTAGGTGGTAAGGACCTTAGACGCGGTCGCGGAAAGCTTCTTCCAGCTGCTGAGCCAGAACGTATCCGACAGAAAAACTATGGCCCCCGCGAAGAAGCCCGTAGTGATGTGTTCGATTACATCGAGATGTTTTATAACCACAAACTGAATAGCCCCGGATTCCCTAGAGATCTCCAAGCCTCATAATGAGGCCCACTAGGAGTGGGCCATGAGCAACCAGCTTTACCCCGAAGAGTTCAAGGTTGAAGCACGAACGTGCCTGCCCGTTGCCGACGTAGCGGCTCGTTTGGGCATGTCGGTGTATAGCCTATATGCGTGGATAAAGCGCTACAGCAAGCCTGAAGCCCAGCGTAAGCAGGAGGACGATCAACAAGCTGCGCTATGTTTTACAACCCCAAGCGGCGACATGGTTTCGCCGAGAAGCTGTCGCCGGTAGAGTTCGAGCGACGTTATTTTCTGAGGCAGGACGGTCTCTAGAAAAGCCGGGGCTATTCATCCGGTTTCAGTGCTGATGCAAGGAACAATGCCGTGACGACCATTATGATGATTAGTTTTCCGAATATTTATAACCGGCTAGTCACGCTTTTCCCTTCAAAGCCTTGGCTGAAGGCCGTAGACGACATCAAGAAGCTTTCAAAGCAGTTTGCTGGTCGCGGCGGGCAAGAAGAAATAGACAACTCAGTCGCATTCGGTTTGACGTTTTGGGATAGACATAAGTATGCAATAAGTGCGGGCTACGAATGGGACACAATGTACCAAGCGATGCTTTTTGTTCAACGAATGGTTGAACTTTGCGAAGCAGTGGATAGAGGTGAGCCAGGGCCTAGAGACCTCAAAAAGCGATTCGAAGGTGCATTCAAGACTGCCAGCGACATGCGCGCTTTGCAGTACGAGCTTTATATGGCCAATGTACTAACATCTAGGGGGTGCTCCATCGACTGGCCAGAAGAAAGCAAAGGAGAGGAAACTTTTGACCTTCTAGTCTACCCACCTGGAGGGCTTCCGCCCTTTGAACTTGAATGCAAGTCCTTCGCAGGCGATAAAGGGTTCACTGTTCGACTTGCGGATGGGCACCGCTTGATCGGTGCTTTGTTGGAAAAAATCTCGCTCGAACGACTTCTCACCACAAGGGAAGGCTTTGCAAGTATCTTGACCGTCACGTTGACTGAGCCTGTACCCAAGGACGATAAAAGTTTCAGGGCATTCGTGTTTCATCTAGCAGGTGAGATTGAAACCCAAGGCAACAAGGTAGACGGCGTAGGGTTTTCTGTTGTTGAAGAATTTTGCCCTCTAGTGGGGGATCCGACTGATGAGGATGCTTGCTTCAACGCAGCACAAACGCTCCCCGGCCCTGTAGCAGCGTTCGTGTCCTGTCATGGTCCTGAGCACCGGCTGAAGGGAATTCGGATCGTATCCGCCGGTGATGTTCGTATTTGGAAAGAGGTTGAGAAAGTAGCCAAGCGGGCGTTTGACAAGCAACTGACTGGAAAAAGACCTGGCGCATTGGCACTACAGTTTATTAACGACACCATCGAGCCTTTTAAAACCGTTTTTGAGCCTAGAAATAAATATCGTCTTCTTTCAGAGAAACTTTTTTCTAAAAAACATGCGCTGATGCTGATCGTCACAAATAGTATCGAGCTATCCACTAAAGGTGTGGTCATCCCATACAGGCCAGATGCTCACCAAGCGGAATACTGCAAGCTTGCCGCGTTCTACAACGAGCGATACGACTATCCCATATCGCAGGTTAAAACTCTTCTTGATCCATGAAGCTTCTGCGGACGCTCCAGCAGTCCCCTGTGCCTTAGCTACTCCGCTGTTTTCTTTATGTGTGGGGCA
>JBOFCR010000107.1:0-51986 GCA_051646165.1 Pseudomonas sp.
GCTTGGGCCCATGCCGACCCCGGCCATTGCCTACCTGACCCGCACATTCCAGGCTGAGGCCGGCATCGTCATCAGCGCTTCGCACAATCCGCACTACGACAATGGTTTCAAGTTCTTCTCCGGCAAAGGCACCAAGCTGCCGGATGAGGTGGAGCTGATGATCGAGGAGTTGCTCGATCAGCCGATGACGGTGGTCGACTCGTCGCAGCTGGGCAAGGTTTCGCGGATAAACGATGCGGCCGGGCGCTACATCGAGTTCTGCAAGAGCAGTGTGCCGAGCAGTACCAGCTTTGCCGGGCTCAAACTGGTCATCGACTGCGCCCATGGTGCTGCTTATAAAGTGGCGCCCAGCGTGTTTCGTGAGCTGGGTGCTCAGGTCACTGTGTTGGCGGCGCAACCCAATGGCTTGAACATCAATGACAACTGCGGCTCGACCCATGTCGATTCGCTGCAGGCCGAAGTATTGGCGCAACAGGCGGATATCGGTATCGCTTTCGATGGCGATGGCGATCGCGTGTTGATGATCGATCACACCGGCGCCTTGGTCGATGGTGATGAGTTGCTCTACATCATTGCCCGCGATCTGCAGGCGCGCGGCAAGCTGCAGGGCGGTGTGGTCGGCACGCTGATGAGCAACCTGGGCCTGGAGCTGGGGCTGGCTGAGCTGGGTATCCCGTTTGTGCGCGCCAAGGTTGGCGATCGCTACGTAATGGCCGAGCTGGGTGAGCGCGACTGGCAGTTGGGTGGGGAGAACTCCGGTCATCTGGTGTGCTGTCAGCACACCACCACGGGCGATGCGATCATTGCTGCGCTGCAGGTGCTGATGGCGCTCAAGCGTAGCGAGCAGACGCTGGCGCAGGCGCGTCAGGCGTTGCGCAAGTGCCCGCAGATCCTGATCAATGTGCGCTTCGCCGGCGGTGTCGATCCGGTGGAGCATCCGGCGGTCAAGGATGCCTGTGCGCGAGTCACCGAGCGTATGGCGGGGCGTGGCCGGGTGCTGCTGCGCAAGTCCGGCACCGAGCCATTGGTGCGGGTGATGGTCGAGGGTGACGACGAGGTGCAGGTGCGCAGCTATGCCGAGGAATTGGCCAAAGTCGTTACCGAAGTCTGCGCCTGATTCGGCTTGCCAGTGAATAATGTCTTGGGTAACATCTGCGCCCACTTTGATCGACGAGGTCAGGCATGCGTCGCCCCCTGGTAGCTGGTAACTGGAAAATGCACGGTACCCGCGCCAGCGTCGCAGAGCTGATCAAGGGTCTCCGTAATCTGGCTTTGCCGGGTGGTGTAGAGATCGCGGTAATGCCGCCATGCTTGTACATCAATCAGGTGATCCAGGGTTTGGATGGCAAGTCGATTGCCGTCGGTGCGCAGAATTGCGCGGTTGAGCCGATGCAGGGTGCGCTGACCGGTGAGGTCGCCCCCAGTCAGCTGGCTGATGCGGGTTGCACGCTGGTGCTGGTCGGGCATTCCGAGCGTCGTCTGATTCTCGGTGAGCGTGATGAGCTACTCAGTCGCAAGTTTGCTGCGGCGCAATCCTGTGGTTTGGTGCCGGTGCTTTGTGTCGGCGAGACACTGGAGCAGCGTCAGGCGGGCAAGACTCTCGAGGTTGTCTCTGCCCAGTTGGGTAGTGTGATCGAGGAGTTGGGTGTAGGTGCTTTTGCGCAGGCTGTTGTGGCGTATGAGCCGGTCTGGGCCATTGGTACCGGGCTGACGGCGTCGCCGCAAGAGGCGCAGGACGTGCATGCGGCCATTCGCGCGCAGTTGTCGGCAGAAAATGCCGAAGTGGCGCGTGGTGTAAGGATTTTGTACGGCGGCAGCGTGAAAGCTGCGAATGCTGCCGAATTGTTCGGCATGCCGGACATCGATGGGGGGCTCATTGGTGGGGCCTCTCTGAATGCGGATGAGTTTGGCGCTATCTGTCGCGCAGCAGGAAACTGAGAAATGTTGGAAACAGTCGTAGTAGTTGTCCATCTGCTGGGTGCGCTCGGTGTGATTGCTCTGGTGCTGTTGCAGCAGGGTAAGGGTGCCGATGCGGGTGCTTCTTTCGGTGCGGGTGCTTCGGCAACTGTGTTTGGTAGCCAAGGTTCTGCTACCTTTCTGAGTCGCTTTACTGCTATACTCGCCGCAGGTTTTTTCATTACCAGCTTGGGTTTAGCGTTCTTTGCTAAAGAAAAGTCTGATAATCTAACGCAGGCAGGTTTGCCGGATCCGGCAGTCCTCGAGGTTCAGGAAAACAAACCGGTCAGTGATGTTCCGGTGCTCGAAGAGCAAAAGTCGGCAGTTGAAAAAACCGACGTACCTCAAGCTCCAGAGCAGAAGTAATACCCGTTTTTGCCGAGGTGGTGGAATTGGTAGACACGCTACCTTGAGGTGGTAGTGGCCATAGGCTGTAGGGGTTCGAGTCCCCTCCTCGGTACCATATCTGGCAAGGCCCGCTTAGTGCGGGCCTTGCTGTTGGTGGGGTTCGGTTGACCCTTCGGGGTAACGACCGTATACTCTTCGCCCAGCTTTGACGCGGGGTGGAGCAGTCTGGTAGCTCGTCGGGCTCATAACCCGAAGGTCGTTGGTTCAAATCCAGCCCCCGCAACCAGCAGTAGATAAGCCCCTTTTCAGGGGCTTTTTGTTAGCTGAACAGTCCGCTGCCGGCCTTGTGGTCAGGTGGCACGATGGATGGGCGTTTCGCCCATTTTTTATTTCTACGACATGCGCGGAGGGCTTCGGGTGTCGAGCAAGCTAGAACAGTTGCAGGACCTGCTGGCCCCGGTGGTCGAGTCGCTCGGCTACGAGTGCTGGGGTGTGGAGTTCCTGTCTCAGGGGCGTCATTCCCTGTTGCGGGTCTATATCGATCACGCCAATGGCGTCTTGGTTGAAGATTGCGAAAAGGTCAGTCGCCAGATCAGCGGCGTACTGGATGTAGAAGACCCGATTGCCAGCGAATACACCCTTGAGGTGTCGTCGCCGGGAATGGATCGGCCGTTGTTCACCCTTGAGCAGTTTGCCAAGCATGTTGGCGAGCAAGTGAAAATCAAGTTGCGCTCACCCTTCGAGGGGCGGCGCAACTTTCAGGGCCTTCTCCGCGGTGTGGAGGAGCAGGACGTGGTGGTGCTGGTGGATGACCACGAATTCCTGTTGCCGATCGACATGATCGACAAGGCCAACATTACTCCCCGGTTTGATTGAAACGCGGATCCCGCGGGATACGCGGATTGCGCAGTTAGCGCGGAATGCGCGGATCCAATGGATTGCGAAAGGCGAGGCGTACGATGAGTAAAGAAGTACTGCTGGTTGTAGAGTCGGTATCCAACGAAAAAGGCGTGCCGGCCAGTGTGATTTTCGAGGCGCTGGAGCTGGCTCTGGCGACTGCGACCAAAAAGCGTTTTGACGACGAGGTCGAGCTGCGTGTGGAGATCAATCGCCACACCGGTAACTACGAGACCTTCCGCTGCTGGACCGTGGTCGACGAAGACGACCAGGAAAACCCGTCCGCCCAGTTGACCGTGGAAGAAGCCCAGGCACAACAGCCGGGCGCCAAGGTCGGCGACATCATTGAAGAGCCGGTCGAGTCGATCGAGTTCGGTCGCATTGCCGCGCAGACCGCCAAGCAAGTCATCGTGCAGAAAGTGCGCGAAGCCGAGCGCGCCCAGGTGGTCGACGCTTACCGCGAGCGTGTTGGCGAGATCATCTCCGGCACCGTGAAGAAAGTGACCCGCGACAGCGTGATCGTCGACCTGGGCAACAACGCCGAAGCGTTGCTGGCTCGCGAAGACATCATCCCGCGCGAAACCTTCCGTGTCGGCGCCCGCCTGCGTGCCCTGCTCAAGGAAATTCGCACCGAGAACCGTGGCCCGCAGCTGATCCTGTCGCGCACCGCGCCGCAGATGCTGATCGAGCTGTTCACCATCGAAGTGCCGGAAATCGCCGAAGGGCTGATCGAAGTAATGGCCGCCTCCCGTGACCCGGGTTCGCGCGCCAAGATCGCCGTGCGCTCCAAGGACAAACGCATCGACCCGCAGGGCGCCTGTATCGGCATGCGCGGTTCGCGCGTGCAGGCCGTCTCCGGCGAGCTGGGTGGCGAGCGTGTGGATATCGTGCTGTGGGACGAGAACGTCGCCCAGTTCGTGATCAACGCCATGGCCCCGGCCGAAGTGGCGGCGATCATCGTCGACGAAGATGCCCATGCCATGGACATCGCCGTAGGTGAAGACAATCTGGCCCAGGCCATTGGTCGTGGCGGTCAGATCGTGCGTCTGGCCAGCCAGCTGACCGGCTGGACCCTGAACGTGATGACCGAAGCGGACATTCAGGCCAAGCAGCAGGCCGAAACCGGCGACATCCTGCAGAACTTCATCGACGAGCTGGAAGTCGACGAGGAACTGGCTCAGGTGCTGGTGGAGGAAGGTTTCACCAGTCTGGAAGAGATCGCCTACGTACCGATGGAAGAGATGCTCAGCATCGATGGTTTTGACGAGGACATCGTCAACGAGCTGCGCGCTCGTGCCAAAGACCGCCTGCTGACCAAAGCCATCGCCAACGAAGAGAAGCTGGCCGATGCCCAGCCTGCCGAGGACCTAGTGTCCCTGGAAGGCATGGACAAGGATCTGGCACAAGAACTGGCGGTCCGCGGCGTAATCACCCGCGAAGACCTGGCCGAGCAGTCGATCGATGACCTGCTCGACATCAACGGCATCGACGAAGAACGTGCCGGCAAGCTGATCATGGCCGCCCGAGCCCATTGGTTCGAGTAAGTTTTACGGCCTGAGGAGAGAAGTGCATGACGCAAGTCACGGTGAAAGAACTGGCCCAAGTGGTCGACACACCGGTAGAGCGCCTGCTGCAGCAGATGCGTGAGGCAGGTCTGCCGCACACCAATGCCGAGCAAGTTGTGACCGACAACGAGAAGCAAGCCCTGCTTGCCCACCTCAAGAGCAGCCACGGCGAGAAAGTGGAAGAGCCGCGCAAGATCACTTTGCAGCGCAAGACCACTACCACCCTGAAGGTTGCTGGCAGCAAGACCATCAGCGTAGAAGTGCGCAAGAAGAAAACCTACGTCAAGCGCAGTCCTGACGAGATCGAGGCCGAGAAGCAGCGCGAGCTGGAAGAGCAGCGTGCTGCCGATGAAGCCGCGCGCCTGAAGGCCGAGCAGGAAGCGGCTCGCCGCGCCGAAGATGACGCCCGCAAGCAGCCTGCTGCTGCGGGTCAGGCTGTCGAGCCTGTGGCTGAAGCTGCGGTTGCCGCAGTTGCCGCGCCGGTAGTGGCTGCGCCGGTTCTCGACCAGGCTGCTGTCGAGCGCAAGAAAGAAGAACAGCGTCGTCCGGAGAAGGCTCGTAACGATGACGCCGATCGCCGTGGCGGTGATCGCAAGACCACTCAGCACCGCCCTACCGTCAAGGAAAAGGCTCCGGCACCACGCGTTGCACCGCGTACCGTGGACGAGGAGTCCGATGGCTTCCGTCGCGGCGGCCGTGGCAAGGGCAAGCTGAAGAAGCGTAACCAACATGGGTTCCAGAGCCCAACGGGGCCGATCGTGCGTGATGTCAACATTGGCGAGACCATCACCGTGGCCGACCTGGCTGCACAGATGGCGGTCAAGGGCGCGGAAATCGTCAAGTTCATGTTCAAGCTGGGCACTCCGGTGACCATCAACCAGGTGCTGGATCAGGAAACTGCCCAGCTGATCGCCGAAGAGTTTGGCCACAAGGTCAAGCTGGTCAGCGACAACGTCCTGGAAGAGCAGCTGGCCGAATCGCTGAAGTTCGAAGGTGAGTCTTTCCACCGCGCGCCGGTCGTGACCGTAATGGGCCACGTCGACCACGGTAAGACGTCGCTGCTCGACTACATCCGCCGTGCCAAGGTTGCCGCTGGCGAAGCCGGTGGCATCACCCAGCACATCGGTGCCTACCACGTCGAAACCGACCGTGGCATGGTCACCTTCCTCGATACCCCGGGTCACGCCGCGTTCACCCAGATGCGTGCTCGTGGTGCCAGGGCGACCGACATCGTCATCCTCGTGGTGGCAGCGGATGACGGCGTGATGCCGCAAACCCAGGAAGCCGTACAGCACGCGAAAGCGGCTGGCGTGCCGATCGTGGTTGCGGTGAACAAGATCGACAAGCCGGGCGCCAACCTGGACAACATCAAGAATGGCCTGGCCGCGCTGGATGTGATTCCGGAAGAGTGGGGTGGTGACACTCCGTTCGTGAATGTCTCGGCGAAAATGGGTACTGGTGTCGACGAACTGCTCGAAGCCGTACTGCTGCAAGCCGAAGTTCTGGAGCTCAAGGCTACTCCGTCGGCCCCGGGTCGCGGCGTAGTGGTCGAGTCCCGCCTGGACAAGGGCCGTGGCCCGGTGGCTACCGTGCTGGTACAGGACGGTACCCTGCGTCAGGGCGACATGGTCCTGGTCGGCGTCAACTATGGCCGCGTGCGCGCCATGCTTGACGAGAACGGCAAGCCGATCAAGGAAGCCGGTCCGTCGATTCCGGTCGAGATCCTCGGCCTGGACGGCACCCCGGATGCCGGCGACGACATGACTGTGGTCGCCGACGAGAAGAAGGCCCGCGAAGTGGCCCTGTTCCGTCAAGGCAAGTTCCGCGAAGTCAAACTGGCTCGCGCACACGCTGGCAAGCTGGAAAACATCTTCGAGAACATGGGCCAAGAAGAGAAGAAGACGCTCAACATCGTCCTCAAATCCGACGTCCGTGGTTCGCTGGAAGCACTGCAGGGTTCGCTCAGCGGCCTGGGCAACGACGAAGTGCAAGTGCGTGTGGTCGGTGGCGGCGTCGGTGGTATCACCGAGTCCGATGCCAACCTGGCGCTGGCCTCCAACGCGGTGCTGTTCGGCTTCAACGTGCGTGCCGATGCCGGTGCGCGCAAGATCGTCGAGGCCGAAGGCCTGGACATGCGTTACTACAACGTGATCTACGACATCATCGAAGACGTCAAGAAGGCCCTGACCGGCATGCTCGGCAGCGATGTTCGCGAGAACATCCTGGGTATCGCCGAAGTGCGTGACGTGTTTCGTTCGCCGAAGTTTGGCGCGGTCGCCGGTTGCATGGTGGTCGAAGGTGTCGTGCACCGTAACCGTCCGATTCGCGTCCTGCGTGAAGACGTGGTGATCTTCGAAGGCGAGCTGGAATCCCTGCGCCGCTTCAAGGACGACATGTCCGAAGTGCGTAACGGCATGGAATGCGGTATCGCGGTGAAGAGCTACAACGACGTCAAGGTCGGCGACAAGATCGAAGTGTTCGAGAAGGTCCAGGTGGCTCGTACGCTGTAACGCGCGAGCTGCAATACGCAACGCCCGGCCCCGCATAGCGCGGCCGGGCGTTTGCCGCTTTTGTACCCGCTGGCGCTGCCGGCGGGAGAGGTAAGGAAAATGGCCAAGATATACAGCCGTACCCAGCGTATCGGCGACCAGATCCAGCGCGAGCTGGCGCAGATGATTCCGCGTGAGGTCAAGGACCCGCGTCTGGGCTTCGTCACCGTTACTGCCGTGGATGTCAGTCGTGACGTCGGTCACGCCAAGATTTTCATCACCGTGATGGGTGAGAACGACGCTGAGAAGATCAAGCAGAACGTGCGCGTGCTGAATGACGCCGCCGGTTACCTGCGCATGCTGCTGGGCAAGGCGATGAAGCTGCGCAGCGTGCCGCAGCTGCACTTCCACTATGACGAAAGCATCTCCCGCGGCGTGCACCTGTCCTCGTTGATCGAGCGTGCCGTTGCCGAAGACAGCAAGCATCAGGACGACTGACGTGGCGCAGGTGAAACGTATCCGCCGCAACGTCAGCGGCATCATCCTGCTCGACAAGCCCCACGGCTTCAGCTCCAACGCCGCGCTGCAAAAAGTGCGCTGGCTGCTCAATGCCGAGAAGGCTGGCCACACCGGCAGCCTCGACCCATTGGCCACTGGCGTGCTGCCGCTGTGCTTCGGCGAGGCGACCAAGTTCTCCCAGTACCTGCTGGATGCCGACAAGGGCTACGAGACCCTGGCCCAGCTCGGCGTGACCACCACCACCGGCGATGCCGAGGGTGAGGTGCTCGAGCAGCGCGAGGTGACCGTCGGTCGGGATGACGTGGAAGCACTGCTGCCACGTTTTCGTGGGGAAATCAGTCAGATACCGCCGATGTACTCTGCCCTCAAGCGCGATGGTCAGCCGCTGTACAAGCTGGCGCGTGCCGGTGAGGTAGTGGAGCGCGAGGCGCGTTCTGTTACTATTGCGCGCTTGGAAATTCTGGCCTTCGAACAGACGCACCTGCGTTTGAGCGTGGCCTGCAGCAAGGGCACCTATATTCGGACCCTGGTTGAAGATATCGGTCAGCTGCTCGGTTGTGGCGCGCATGTCGCCGAACTGCGCCGCACCCATGCCGGCCCCTTCAACCTGGCGCAGACGGTAACCCTGGAAGAGCTGGAGCAGGCGCATGCCGAAGGCGGCAACGAGGCCCTGGATCGGTTCCTGCTACCGTCTGACAGCGGCCTGGAGCACTGGCCCCTGCTGCAGTTCAGCGAACACAGTAGCTACTACTGGTTGCATGGTCAGCCGGTACGCGCTCCGGAAGCACCGAAGTTCGGCATGGTGCGAGTACAAGATCACAATGGTCGCTTCATCGGTATCGGTGAAGTGAGCGAAGACGGGCGCATTGCGCCGCGTCGTTTGATTCGGTCGGAATGACCGAAACCGTCAGCGGATTAATCTGCTGGCGTACGAGGGTGGCTGTTAACAGGCATGGTCATTCCTCTTTATTAAATACAGGGAGCAGTCCCTGGCCTGTTCACTCTAGGAGTCCATTACCATGGCACTGAGCGCTCAAGATAAAGCCCAGATCGTTGCTGACTACAAGCAAGCTGAAGGCGACACCGGTTCGCCGGAAGTGCAAGTTGCACTGCTGACCTTCAACATCAACAAGCTGCAAGGCCACTTCAAGGCCAACGGCAAAGACCACCACTCCCGTCGTGGCCTGATCCGTATGGTTAACCAGCGTCGTAAGCTGCTGGACTACCTGAAGGGCAAAGATGCCTCGCGTTACAGCGCCCTGATCGGTCGCCTGGGTCTGCGTCGTTAAGACGTACACCTGAAGTGAGAAGCTGGAAGTTTTCAGCGGCAAGCGGGGTAACCCTCTTGCGGCTGCGGGCTTCCAGCTTCTGGCTTTCTGCAGGATTGATTTAGAGCCTGTTCCAAATCCGCTGCTGTCGCGGCAGATTCTGAACAGACTTTCGGGGGCTCAGCCCCTCGCTCCACCAGTTCCCCCAAGGCAACAAAGAGAAGGAAGACACCGTGAACCCGGTAATCAAGAAGTTCCAGTTCGGTCAATCGACCGTTACCCTCGAGACTGGCCGTATCGCCCGTCAAGCCTCCGGCGCAGTGCTGGTCACCGTTGACGACGACGTTGCCGTACTGGTCGCCGTAACCGGCGCCAAAACCGCTGACCCGAGCAAAGGCTTTTTCCCGCTGTCCGTGCACTACCAGGAAAAAACCTACGCTGCCGGCAAGATCCCTGGTGGTTTCTTCAAGCGTGAAGCGCGCCCAAGCGAAAAAGAAACCCTGACCTCGCGCCTGATCGACCGTCCGATCCGTCCGCTGTTCCCGGAAGGTTTCCAGAACGAAGTGCAGGTCATCTGCACCGTGATCTCCACCAGCAAGAAGACCGACCCGGACATCGCTGCGATGATCGGTACTTCGGCTGCCCTGGCCATCTCCGGCATCCCGTTCAACGGCCCGATCGGTGCCGCGCGCGTGGCCTTCCACCCGGAAACCGGCTACCTGCTGAACCCGACCTACGAGCAACTCAAGGCTTCCAGCCTGGACATGGTCGTGGCCGGTACCAAAGACGCCGTGCTGATGGTTGAGTCGGAAGCCAAAGAGCTGACCGAAGACCAGATGCTGGGCGCCGTGCTGTTCGCCCACGACGAGTTCCAGGCTGTGATCCAGGCTGTGACCGAGCTGGCTGCCGAAGCCGCCAAGCCGACCTGGGACTGGAAAGCCAAGCCTGAGAACACCGCTCTGCTGAGCGCCATCCGTGGCGAGTTCGGCGACGAAATCTCCAAGGCCTACACCATCACCGTCAAGCACGAGCGTTATGGCCGTCTGGGCGAGCTGAAAGATCAGGTTGTCGCCAAGTTCTCTGGTGAAGAAGGCCAGCCTTCCGCTGGTGAAGTCAAAGACGCCTTCGGCGAAATCGAATACCGCACCGTGCGCGAGAACATCGTCAACGGCAAACCGCGTATCGACGGCCGTGACACCCGTACCGTGCGTGGCCTGAACATCGAAGTCGGTGTGCTGGACAAGACTCACGGTTCGGCCCTGTTCACCCGTGGCGAAACCCAGGCTCTGGTGGTTGCCACCCTCGGTACCGCCCGCGACGCGCAGCTGCTCGACACCCTCGAAGGTGAGCGCAAAGACCCCTTCATGCTGCACTACAACTTCCCGCCGTACTCGGTCGGTGAGTGTGGTCGCATGGGCGCCACCGGTCGCCGCGAAATCGGTCACGGCCGTCTGGCCCGTCGTTCGGTGCAGGCCATGCTGCCGGCCGCCGACGTGTTCCCGTACACCATTCGCGTGGTCTCGGAAATCACCGAATCCAACGGTTCGTCCTCGATGGCTTCCGTTTGCGGCGCTTCCCTGGCTCTGATGGACGCTGGTGTGCCGATGAAGGCCCCGGTTGCTGGTATCGCCATGGGTCTGGTCAAGGAAGGCGAGAAGTTCGCCGTTCTGACCGACATCCTCGGTGACGAAGACCACCTGGGCGACATGGACTTCAAGGTTGCCGGTACCGCCAATGGCGTCACCGCACTGCAGATGGACATCAAGATCCAGGGCATCACCGAAGAGATCATGGAAATCGCCCTGGGCCAGGCCCTGGAAGCGCGCCTGAACATCCTCGGTCAGATGAACCAGGTTATCGCCCAGTCGCGTAGCGAACTGTCGGCCAACGCCCCGACCATGATCGCGATGAAGATCGACCAGGACAAAATCCGCGACGTCATCGGCAAGGGTGGCGCGACCATCCGTGGTATCTGCGAAGAAACCAAGGCCTCGATCGACATCGAAGACGACGGCTCGATCAAGATCTTCGGCGAAACCAAGGAAGCTGCCGAGGCCGCGCGTCAGCGCGTTCTGGGTATCACCGCGGAAGCCGAGATCGGCAAGATCTACGTCGGCAAGGTTGAGCGCATCGTCGACTTCGGCGCCTTCGTCAACATCCTGCCGGGCAAAGACGGCCTGGTGCACATCTCCATGCTCAGCGATGCGCGCGTAGAGAAAGTCACCGACGTGCTGAAAGAAGGTCAGGAAGTCGAAGTGCTGGTACTGGACGTCGACAACCGCGGCCGCATCAAGCTGTCGATCAAAGACGTTGCTGCAGCCAAGGCTTCCGGTGTCTAAACCCTAGCCAGGCAGTGAAAAAGAGGGCCCGCTTGCGGGCCCTCTTTTTTTGCCCGCGATTTGCCGGGACAATGGTGCGTTGAGTAGTACCCACAAGGACGTTTGGCGATGGACAAGACCTACTGCCGTTATCACCCGGCACAACCCGCGACCTGGCATTGCCCGCCCTGTCAGCGTGATTTCGGTGATTGCTGCATTCCCCTGAGTGCCGATGAGCCGGAGGCGACGCCCGTTTGCCCGTTGTGCCGCGGCAAGCTGAACTTTCTCGGCGCGGCCAATAGCGCGCAGCCGTTCTGGGAGCGCATCCCGCACTTCTTCCGCTATGCCCTGCAACCGGCGCCGCTGGGCTTTGCCGCCCTGCTCAGCCTGGCCAGCCTGTTCATGCCCAGCTGGAAGCTGCTGTGGCTGGCGTTGTTCAGCGTGGCGACCAAGTACCTGCAGAGCGTGATCGAGTCGGCCAGTCTGGGCGGCCGCGAGGCGCCAAGTCTGGGCAGTGCCTTCGATAGCGAAGGTTACAGCCTGTTCTGGCGGGTGCTGGTGATCTTCTTCATCGCCTTTGGCGCCATCTGGCTGGTCAGCGACTTCGACAGCGAGGCGCTGTTCTGGGCGGTCACCATTGCCATCCAGTTGCTGATCCCGGCCAGTTTGATCCGTTTGGCTCTGGACAAGACCCTGAGTGCCGCGCTCAACCCGGAAGAGGTTGGGCAGGTGATCAAGGCCATGGGCTGGCGCTATCTGATTCTCTGGGTATTCCTGTTCATGCTCTGGCAGTCGCCGGATGCGGTGGTCTACATGCTCTCCAATGGTCTGCCGCGAGTGGTGCTGGTACCTATTGCGGTGCTGTTGTTCGGCTATTTCAGCGTGGTGATGTGCGCCATGATGGGCTATGCGGTATTCCAGTATCAGGGCGCCTTGGGCTACGCGGTGGCCGAGGAAGATGGCATGCGTACCTACCCACGGGAGGAGTACCAGCGTCGTCGGGCCCTGGCCGAGGCCGAGGTGCGTCTGAAGGAGGGGCAGCCCGGCCCTGCCCTGGAGATCCTGACCCTGGCCCTGGATCGTGCGCCCAGCGACCTCAAGCTCAACGAGCGCTTCCACCAGTTGCTGTTCGGCCTGAATGCACGGGAGCGCTGCCTGCGGCACCTGGCGCACTACCTGCCGCTGGCGGCGCGGGTCAATCCGGCGCAGGCCGCCACGGCGCTGCTCAATGCCCGCCAACTGAAGCCCGACTATCTGCCGGACGATGCCCAGGTCTGTGAGCGGGTGGCACAGGCGCTGCTCGAGCGCCACAAGACCCGTGAGGGGCTGAGCCTGCTGCGCAACCTGCACGGTCGTTTTCCCGACTATCCGCATATTCCCCGGGCTTACCTGCTGGCTGCGCGTGGCTTCGCCGAAGGCTTGGGGCAACTGGAGCCGGCGCAGAAGCTGCTCGGCTATATCCGTGCGCGCTATCCGCAGTCGCCGTTATTGGCCGAGGTGGCCGCGCTGGAGGCGACCATTCAACGCCTGGTCGAGCGCAGCTGATCCCGTTCAGCGCGCCAGGTGCTGTTGATAGAGCGTCAGCTGGTGGGTCTGCTCGGCCAGCGGGTAGGCCTGCTTCAGGTAGCGAGTCAGTTCCGTGACACCGCGCAGGTCCTGACGCTGACCCAGCTGGCGGGCCAGCTGCAAGGTGAGTGCTGGCAATTGCGGGGGCTTCTGCGCCAGCTGGCTGAGCCGGCGCCACACGTTGAGGGCGAGCTGGCCTTCGCCGGCGCGGATCAGCGGTGGTAGCAGGTGCAGTTGCACGGCAGGGTGCTGCAGCAGGCTCTGCTCGGCATCGTTGCTGTCGCTGGCAATGCGCTTGAGCAGGTCGAGGCTCTGCGTCGGCTCGCCCAGACCGAACAGCTGCTTGAGTACGGCGCTCATCAGGGCCTTGTCCTGACGGCTGCGCGCCACCGTATAGAGGCGCTCCAGCAACGGCGGGCGTCCCGGGTAGCGGCTCAGCAGGTCAGGACCGCGGGCAGCGGCCTGTTCCAGGGCGAACTGGCTGAGCAACTGATCGAGGGCGGCCAGTTCGCGCTTGAACGGTGCGTCCGGATCTTCCTTGTGCAGGTAGGCCTCGTCGACCTTGAGGCGGCCGAGCAGGCGCGGCAGCCACACGGCGAGAAAGCCGGCACCCAAGCCGCCGAGGTGGGCGTAGTAGTTGGTATTGCCCTCGGCCTGCAGCAGGCCGTACAGCTCCTTGCCCATCCATACCGGCAGAATCCACAGCGCCGGTGCCTTGAAGTAGCCGATCAGCGGGCCCAGCCAGTAGAAGAAGTTGATCTTGCGCAGGCCGTAGACGCCGATGTACATGCCCATCAGCCCGGAGATGGCGCCGGATGCGCCGACGCCGGTGACCCACACCGGATCCAGTGCCCACCACAGCAGGTGCGAGGCCACGCCGCTGAGCAGGTACATACCCAGGTAGACGGCCCGGCCCAGGGCGATCTCCAGGGCGAAGCCGAAGATGAACAGGAACAGCATGTTGCCCAGCAGATGGTCGAAGCTGCCGTGCAGGAACATGGCGCCGAACAGTCCCTGGACACTGAACTTGGCCGGGATAAAGCCGAAGCGCATGCTGCTGATCTGGTCACGGGCCGCCTCGGCCTTGGCGCGGTTGGCTTGCCAGGTGGCATTCGCCTGGAAATCGCTGCGCTGGTGCAGCTGATGCTCGAACTCCAGGTCGAACAGGATCATGTGGGCCAGATCCTGGCGGCGCAGGCTGTCGAGCTGTTCGCGTTCGACCACGTCGAGCTTGTGCTCGGCACTGAAGGCCTCGCTGAACAGGGCCCGCTCGCGGTTGAGCAGGCCGCCATCCAGGTAGGTCTGGATGGCTGTTTCCTGGCGCTCTTTGTCTCCCCCCTGATAGCCGAAGTAGATCAGGGTATTGAGCAGGATCAGCAGCAGGGTGATGACCGGCGGACGTTTCCAGTCCAGCGGGTGTTCGGCGGGGATGATGATCATCGGTGACTTCCATGTAGCCGGCGGCTGGCAGTTATTGGCCGCGCTTGCTTTCGATCTTGATCAGGCGATTGCCTTGTAGGCGCAGGTAGTAATACATGCCGTTCTTCGGCCCGTAGATCCACTCTTCCACCAGCACTTCCTGAGTGAAGCCGTAATAGTCGGTCACTTCGCGGTAGCCCAGGTTATCCCGGCTGACGGGCGTGCCGCACTTGGCTTCCACTTCGCTGGCGAGGTCGTCGAGGCTGATCAGATTGCTGCCGCAGCGTAGGGTCGAACCGGCTTCGGCGCCAGTGGCCAGAAGCAGGGGGAGCAGGGCGATAAGGGATGTGCGCATTGCCGGTGTCGTGCAGGTGGGATGGCGCCAGCCTACACCGGCCGCCGCGCGCTGTCAGTGGGCGCGGCGGGTTTCGATGCGCACCAGGCGATTGCCTTCGAAGGTGAGGATGCTGAGCATGCCGTTGTTCGGCCCGTAGACCCACTCCTCGACCTTGAACTCGCGGCGGTCGTAGCCGCTCAGCGTGTAGCCGACCAGGTCGCGGTGGGCCGGTGGGCCGCACTTCTTCTCGACCTCGAAGGCGCGGTCGCCTTCGCTGATCAGGTTGCTGCCGCAGCGCAGCGTGCTGGCCAGGGCCATGCCGCTGGCCAGCAGCAGGGCCAGGATGCTGAGGGTAAACCTGAGCATCACTGGCTGCCCAGGTGCAGGGCGGTGGCCACGCTACCATCGGCCTGGGCTTCGCTCAGGCTGACGTCGAGCAGGTAGACGCGCTGGTCTTCCAGGCCGCCGCGCTCCACCAGATAGTCCTTGATGCTGGCAGCACGGGCCTGGCCCAGCTGGCGCAGCAGCAGTTCGCTTTGCGCCCAGGATTGCAGCACGGCTTCCTTGAGTTTGGCCGCGCGCTCATCCTTTGACAGCTGCGTCCATTCGGTTGGCGGTTGTTGTTTCAGGCGGGTGCGGTAGATGCCCTCGAGCAGTACGCCCTTGTCGTCCTCGTCGACGATCAGCTCGCTGGGCTCGGCCGGTACCTTGTCGCCACGGCGCTGCAGTATCTTGTACCAGGTGTTCTGGTATTCGCGCTCCAGGCGCTGGGTGGCCAGTAGCGGGCCGTCGCTGCCTTGCGCGCTCATGCCTTCGACTTCCAGGCGCAGTACCGGACGCTCCTTGAGGGCGGCGGCCAGGGTGTCGAGAGACTTCTGCGCGGTTGCATCCAGCTCGTCGCTGCCGGCGGCGAACTGCACCTGGCTGAGATCGGCCTCGCCGCCGCCGACCAGGCCGGCGATGAATTTGAACGGCGCCTGGGCCGCGCGCAGCACCAGGTTGCGCAGGGTCTGCCAGACGATCGGCATCACGCTGAATTCCGGGCTGTTGAGGTTGCCCTGCACCGGCAGCGCGATCTCGATATTGCCCTGGGTGTCCTTGAGCAGGGCCACGGCCAGGCGGATCGGCAGGTCTACGGCGTCCTTGCTGTCGACTTTCTCGCCGAGCTGCAGGTCTTCCAGCAGCAGTTTGTTCTCGGCGTTGAGCTGGCCTTTCTCGATCTGGTAGTGCAGGTCGAGATTGAGCCGGCCCTTCTTGATGCGGTAGCCGGCGAACTTGCCGGAGTAAGGGGTGAGGGTGGTCAGCTCGACGTTCTTGAAGCTGGTGGCGATATCCAGGCTGTTCATCGGGTCGAATGGGGTCAGCCCACCCTTGATGCTGACCGGTGCGTACTTGTCGACCTTGCCCTTGATGTCGACGCTTGCGGTTTTCGGGCTCTGGTTGTCCAGGGTGCCGATCTGCCCGTTGAGTTGCTGGATGGCGGTGGCGAAGTTGGGGGTCAGGCTGAAGTCGGCGAAGTTGGCCGAGCCGTCCTTGATGTTCACCCCGCCGATGCGGATTGGCATGGGCTTGCCAGCCGGTTCGGGCTTGGCCTTGGCGTCGGCCGGCTGCGGAATCATCAGGTCGTTGACGTTGGTGGTCAGGTCTTCGTTGATGATGAAGCGCGCATAAGGTTGCTGCAGGTTGACCTTGCCGATCACCAGACCTTCGCCATGGCGATAGTCGAGGCCTTCGACCACCAGTTGCTGCCACTTGAGGAAGTCGCGCTCCTTGAGCGTGTCGAGGGTGTGCAACTGGTTGACCTCGGCGCGCCCGCCGATGCTGAAGGCCAGCGGCTCGACGCTTTTCAGGTCGACGGCCAGGTCGCTGCCGAGCTGGCCACTGCGCAGCTCCAGGCGCACGAACGGGCTGATATAGGCCTGTGCCAGGCGCAGGTCGATATCGCGGGTAACCAGCTGCAGCTTGGCCCAGGTCGGGCTGATCTGCACCTGACCTTCAGCCTTGAGCTGGCCGTTCTTGTTCACTCCGGTGTCGAGCTTGAGGCCGAAGGGCGCGGTGCCCAGGCTGTCGAAATCAGTGAGATCGAGGTTGAGCGGGGCCAGATCGAGCTTGACCTCCTGGCTGCCGGCGGCGCGGTCGGCCAGATGGATCTGGTAGTCGCGCAGTTGCACGTCGCGCAGGATCACTTGCCAGGGTTTGCCCGGCTCTTCGGCTTGCGGCTGCTCGACGGCAGGTTGGGCCGTGCTGGCCACAGCGGTTTCGCGGGTGGCAGGAGTGGCTTCAGGCGTTGAACCGGCGCCACCCTCGTTTGGAGCTGGAGCTGGAGCTGGAGCTGGAGCTGGAGCTTCGGGCGCGGTAGCGGGAGTCTGCGGCACAGCGGGGGCAGCTGCTGGCGTCGGTTTGCTGTGGCTGGCAAGCAGCTTCTGCCAGTCTAGTTGGCCGTCCTTCTCGCGGGCAGCCCAGGTTTCCAGTTTCTGGCTGCGGATCTTGCCGACAATCACCTGCTGCTTGGCCAGGTCCAGCGAGGTCTCGCTGACATCGAGGCGCTCCAGGCGTACCAGTGGCTTGTCGTCCGGGCTCTTGATGGTGAAGGGCGCCAGGCTGATGGCGATATTGTTCAGTTGCAGCTCGGTGCCCTTGGCCAGGTTCAGCGCATAGTCGGCGCTGAGGCTGACCACGCCGTCTTCCAGCACCAGTGGTACGGCATCGCGTACATAGGGCCACACGCCCTTGAGCTTGCCGTCGGTGACCTTGAGCTGACCCTTGGAGGCAATTGGGGTGAGGCTGACCTGGCCGTGCCAGTCGATGCGGCCGCCGTAGGGGCCGACGGCGACCAGGCTCATGTCGGCATTGTCGTCGGGCAGGGTGCTGAGGTTCTTCAGCTCCAGGTTGAGCGAGTCGTAAAGGAATTCCACCGGTTCGCTGGGGCGCAGGTCTTCGAAGTGCAGGCCGTTCTCGATCAGCTGGATGCGCCCGATGCGCAGCGGGAAGGGCTCACTCGGCTCTGTCGGCGCAGGCTTCTCCTCACTCGGCGGCAGCTTGAACAGGCCGGTCAGGTTGAGCGTGCCGTCTTTGCCGAACAGTGCCTCGACGTGGGCTTTTTCCAACTCGATATCGCCCAGGTGCAGGGCGCCGCTCCACAGGCTGTCCAGCTGCAGGTTGGCGTACAGGCGCTGGAAGGCGACCTGCGGTTTATCCGGCTCACCGATATGCAGGCCCCAGAGCTGCAGCTCCAGGCTGAAGGGGTTGAGCTCGATGCGCTGCAGCTGCGCCGGCACCGTGGCCAGTTGCGCCAGCTGCTGGTTGGCGATGCGCAGGGCAATGCCTGGCAGGATCAGGAAACCCAGCAGGCTGTAGAGGGCGAGGGTGATCAGCAGTGCGCAGGCTGCGCGTTTCAATCCTTTGGGCATGGCGCGACTTCAACTTCCAGGCTGAGATGCCCGGAAGTATGGCATGGCTATTTTAAACTGGGGCCATTGCCGTGATGCCACGCCGGCTCAGAACTGCAGGATCAGGGTCTTCAGTGGTGGCTGACCATCCTGCGAGGGGAAGTCCGCTGCCGGGCTAAGCACCTGGCAGTCGCGCACCGGGCGGCCGAGTTTTTCCGCGCAGCGCAGCACCTGCTCGCGCCATTCGCCCATGGCCACTTTCGCCAGGTTGTTGCAGCAGATCAGGATGCCGTCGTCCGCGGTAGCGAGGATCGCCGGCTTGAGCAGGCTCTGGTAGTCGCGCAGCAGGTCGACGGTGCCGAAGGCGCTCTTGGCCCAGGCCGGTGGGTCGAGCAGCACCCGGTCGAACTGGCGTTGCTCCAGGCGCGGATAGCTCGGCAGCTTGTGCCCGCGCCGCGCGGCGATGGGCAGGCCGGCCAACTGGCGGATGGCCGGGAAATAATCGGATTGGATGAATTGCATGGCCGGCAGCTCGGGGTTGAGTGCGCCGTTCTCGCGGCCGACCGCCAGGTTGCCTTCGGCGAAGTCCAGGTTGACCACCTCGCTGGCGCCGCCGGCTGCCGCGCACAGGCCGACGCCGCAGGTATAGGCGAACAGGTTGAGAACCGACTTGCCGGCGCTATTGCGTTTCACCCAACCGCGCGCTTCACGCAGGTCGAGGAACAGCAGCGGGTCCTGCCCCGGATGGCGACCGCGTACCCGGTAGTTGAGGCCCCATTCGTGGCCGATCAGGTCTTCCAGTGCTTCGGGGGTGGCCTGGTACACCGGGTCGCGGCGGTCGACGCGCGAGTTGCCGCCGGAGCGGTCGTTGTAGACCAGGCGCAGCTCGCTGCCGAGGTGCTGGTCGACCTGTCCATGGAGCGCCAGCAGGGCATCCAGTTCGAGCGGCTGGTGGAAGCTCTGCACCATCAGCTGCGGGCCATAGCGGTCGACCGTGAGGCCGGAAGCGCCTTCCTGGCTGCCATGGAACAGGCGGTAGCAATCGGTGCCCTGCTGGTGCAGTTCGGCCAACAGCGGCTGGCGGGTGTCGAGGGCGGCGCGCAGCGCCTGATCGAGAGAGGACATGCGCGGCGTCTCGGTAAAAGGGCGCGCAGTTTACCAAGAAAAACGCCGGCTCCTGGCCGGCGTTTGTAGGTTGGGTTGAGCGCAGCGAAGCCCAACGGCGGGCAGCCGGTCGCGCCAGGTGCCGGTCCTGTTGGGCTTCGGGGCTTCGCCCCTCAACCCAACCTACGTTGCGCGCGTAGAGTGGGGCAACCCGCCCTACGGATCAGGCCCGTTCGATGGCCAGGGCCACGCCTTGGCCGCCACCGATGCACAGGGTGGTCAGGCCCTTCTTGGCGTCGCGCTTGATCATCTCGTGCAGCAGGCTTACCAGCACGCGGCAGCCGGAGGCGCCGATCGGGTGGCCGAGGGCGATGGCGCCGCCGTTGACGTTGACCTTGGCCGCGTCCCAACCCAGCTCCTTGCCGACGGCCAGGGCCTGGGCGGCGAAGGCTTCGTTGGCTTCGATCAGATCGAGGTCGGCCAGTTGCCAGCCGGCTTTTTCCAGGCAGCGCTGGGTGGCCGAGACCGGGCCGATGCCCATGATCGCCGGGTCGACGCCGGCATTGGCGTAGGCGGCGATCTTCGCCAGCACCGGCAGGCCGAGGGCCTTGGCTTTTTCGGCGCTCATCAGCAGCACGGCGGCGGCGCCGTCGTTGAGGCTGGAGGCGTTGCCGGCGGTGACGCTGCCGTCCTTCTTGAAGGCTGGCTTGAGCTTGCCCAGGGCTTCGGCGGTGGTGCCGGCGCGGGCCTGCTCGTCAGTGGCGAAGCTGATCGGGTCACCTTTGCGCGACGGGATCAGGATCGGGGTGATTTCATCGGCGAAACGACCGGCTTCGATGGCGACCACGGCCTTCTGCTGCGAAGCAGCGGCGAAGGCGTCCTGCTCTTCACGGCTGATGCTGTATTTGTCCACCAGGTTCTCGGCGGTGATGCCCATGTGGTAGTCGTTGAAGGCATCCCACAGGCCGTCCTGGATCATGGTGTCGATCAGCTTGCCGTGGCCCATGCGCTGGCCGGTACGGGCGGCGGGCATGACGTAGGGCGCCAGGCTCATGTTCTCCATGCCGCCGGCGATGATCACCTCGGCATCGCCGCAGCGAATGGCCTGGGCGCCCAGGTGCAGGGCCTTGAGGCCGGAGCCGCAGACCTTGTTCAGGGTCAGCGCCGGCACGGCATTCGGCAGGCCGGCCTTGATCGAGGCCTGGCGCGCGGTGTTCTGCCCGGCGCCGGCGGTGAGCACGTGGCCGAGGATCACTTCATCCACTTCGCTGCCGTTCAGGCCGGTCTGCTCGAGCAGGCGCTTGATCACCGCGGCGCCCAGGTCGACGGCGGGAATGGCGGCCAACGAGCCCTGGAAACTGCCGATGGCGGTACGGGTGGCGGCAACGATGACGACGTCTTGCATGGCAGCTTCCTCGCTGAACGGGGGACAAAAACAGGGGCGCTATGGTGGCACAGGCGCTGGAGTGGCGACCAGCCTGCGAACCGACCGGTCAGCCGCGGGTTGGCAGGCCCAGGCGCCGGCGCGCGTGGTGGATGGCGCCGCCGCGCACGGCCCAGCGCAGGGTCGGAGCTAGGCTGTTGACCCCGGCCTGGATGGCGCGGCTGCGGGCGGCACCGATGGGTTGTTCAAGCATGGTTTGCGCCCAGCCCGGCAGCAGGTCGATGCCAGCCTGCATCAGCAGTTTGCCCACCGGCACGGCCAGCGCGCTGGGCGCCGGAGCGGCGAGCAGGATGCGCAGGATTTCCCGCGAGCGTTCATCGCACAGTAGCTGCGGGCGCACGGCATCCAGGTAGGTGGCGATTTCGGCGCGCGAGCGCGGCACGTTGTCGGCGCCCAGGCGTTCGGCGATCAGCGCCACTTCGGCGTAGTAGCGATCCTGGTCAGCCTCGCTCAGCTGCGGGTTACGGTAGCGCAGGTGGGCGGCGAGAAAGCTCGATACTTCGGCCACATGCACCCAGGTCAGCAGGGCTGGGTCGCTGGCCGCATAGGGGCGGCCGTCCGGCGCGGTGCCGACCACTTGCAGGTGGATGGTGCGCACCTTGTCGATCAGCCAGTCGGCGTCGCGGCGCGAGCCGAAGGTGGTACCGGAGATGAACTGGCCGGTGCGGCGCAGGCGGCCGATCAGGTCCTGGCGAAAGTTCGAGTGGTCCCACACCCCGGCCAGCGCCAGCGGGTGCAGGGCTTGCAGCAACAGGGCGCTGATGCCGCCGACCATCATGCTGGTGAAGTCGCCATGCACCCGCCAGCACACCGCGTCGGGGCCGAACAGGCCGGGGTCGCCCTTGGGTTGGGAGAAATCGATCTGGCCGAGGACGATGCCACTGAGGCTGAGTACCTGGGCTTCGATACGGCGGCGGAGAAATTCCATGGAGTGCGGTGTTCGCTTGCGGTTGTCGGGAGGCAACCCGCGCATGGCCATGCGCGGGTTGTTTGCGTGGCTGCGGTTACTGGTTCAGGCGCTGGCCGATCAGGCTGTCGACCACGCTGGGGTCGGCCAGGGTCGAGGTGTCGCCCATGTTTTCCAGCTCGTTGCAGGCGATCTTGCGCAGGATGCGCCGCATGATCTTGCCCGAGCGGGTTTTGGGCAGGCCCGGCGCCCACTGGATCAGTTCCGGCTTGGCGAAGCTGCCGATTTCCTTGCTGACCATGGCTAGCAGTTCCTTCTTCAGTTCGTCGGACGGCTCGATGCCCTTCATCGGCGTGACGAAGGCGTAGATGCCCTGGCCCTTGAGGTCGTGCGGGTAGCCGACCACGGCGGCCTCGGCCACGGCGTCGTGCAGCACCAGGGCGCTCTCCACCTCGGCGGTGCCGATGCGGTGGCCGGAGACGTTGATCACGTCGTCGACCCGGCCGGTGATCCAGTAGTAGCCATCCTCGTCGCGGCGCGCGCCGTCGCCGGTGAAGTAGTAGCCGGGGTAGGGCTTGAAGTAGGTGTCGATCATCCGTTGGTGGTCGCCGTACACGCTGCGGATCTGGCTTGGCCAGCTGCTCTTGATGGCCAGCACGCCGCTGCCGGCGCCATGGATTTCCACGCCCTTGTCGTCCAGTAGTACCGGTTGCACGCCGAAGAACGGCCGGGTCGCCGAACCGGGCTTGAGGTCGGTGGCGCCGGGCAGCGGGGTGATCAGGATCGAGCCGGTCTCGGTCTGCCACCAGGTGTCGACGATCGGGCAGCGCCGCTCGCCGACCACGTTGTAGTACCACTCCCAGGCTTCCGGGTTGATCGGCTCACCGACCGAGCCGAGCAGGCGCAGGCTGCTGCGGTCGGTGGCCTTCACCGGCGCCTCGCCTTCGCGCATCAGCGCGCGCAGGGCGGTGGGGGCGGTGTAGAAGATATTCACTTGGTGCTTGTCGATCACCTGCCAGAAGCGCGAAGCGTCCGGGTAGTTGGGCACGCCTTCGAACATCAGGGTGGTGGCGCCGTTGGCCAGCGGCCCGTAGACGATATAGCTGTGCCCGGTGACCCAGCCGACGTCGGCGGTGCACCAGTAGATGTCGCCCTCGTGGTAGTCGAACACGTACTTGTGGGTCATCGCCGCGCCCAGCAGGTAGCCGCCGGTGCTGTGCAGCACGCCCTTGGGTTTGCCGGTGCTGCCGGAGGTGTAAAGGATGAACAGCGGGTCCTCGGCATCCATCGGTTCGGCCGGGCAGTCAGCGCTGGCCGCCTTGAGGGCCTGGTGATACCAGAGGTCACGCCCTTCGACCCAGTCGATCTCGCCCTGGGTGCGCTCGACCACCACTACAGTGGATACCGCCGGGCAGCTGAGCAGGGCCTTGTCGACGTTGGCCTTGAGCGGGATGTACTTGCCGCCGCGCACGCCTTCGTCGGCGGTGATCACGGTACGGCAGTCGGCATCGAGGATGCGGTCGCGCAGGGCGTCGGGGGAGAAGCCGCCGAACACCACCGAGTGCACCGCGCCGATGCGGGTGCAGGCCAGCATGGCGTAGGCCGCCTCGGGGATCATCGGCATGTAGATGCACACCCGGTCGCCCTTCTTCACCCCGCGCTGTTTGAGTACGTTGGCCAGGCGGCTGACATGGCTGTGCAGCTTGTTGTAGGTGATGTGCGCGGATTCGCTGGGGTTGTCGCCTTCCCAGATGATGGCGATCTGTTCGCCGCGCTCGGCCAGGTGGCGGTCGATGCAGTTGTCCGCGACATTCAGCAGGCCGCCCTGGAACCAGGTGGCTTCGCCCTTGACCAGGTCGCTGCTGTGCAGCTGATCCCAGGGCTTGAACCAGTGCAGGAACTGCCGCGCCTGTTCACTCCAGAAGGCTTCCGGCTGCTCGATGGATTGGCAGTAGAGGCGCTGGTAGTCCTCGTTGTTCAGGTGGGCGCGCTGGCGCACCGCATCCTTGACCGGGTGAAGGCTGATTTCGAACATGGCGGGGTCCTTGTTATTGTTGATCCTCGATGCCGGCTAGGGTGAACCAAGCAGTTGCTTGGTTCAAGTGCCGGCAGCCCTTGCGGCATGCGCCGCATAACGCAAAAGCCCGGCACAGGGCCGGGCTTTCTGGGGTCAACCGCGGTGACGGCCGCGGAAGAAGTCGATCAGTCCCTGGGTCGAAGCATCCTCGGCCGCTGGCTGGTCCCAGCCGGTGAGGCGCTGGTAGACGCCCTTGCCGAGTTCCTTGCCGAGCTCCACGCCCCACTGGTCGAAGGCGTTTATGCCCCAGATCACGCTCTGCACGAACACCTTGTGCTCGTACATCGCCACCAGCGCGCCGAGGCGACGCGGGCTGATGCGCTCGAGCACCAGGGTGTTGCTCGGGCGGTTGCCGGGGATCACCTTGTGCGGCGCCAGGCGCTGCACTTCGGCCTCCGCCAAGCCCTGGGCGCGCAGCTCGTTCTCCGCCTCGGTGCGGCATTTGCCGAGCATCAGCGCCTGGCTCTGCGACAGGCAGTTGGCGTACAGCCACTGGTGATGGTCGGCCACCGGGTTGTAGCTGACCACCGGCACGATGAAGTCGGCCGGAATCAGTTGGGTGCCCTGGTGCAGCAACTGGTGGTAGGCATGCTGGCCGTTGCAGCCAACGCCGCCCCAGATCACCGGGCCGGTGTCGGTGCTGACCGGGCTGCCGTCCTGGCGCACGCGCTTGCCGTTGGACTCCATGTCCAGCTGCTGCAGGTGCTTGGTGATGTTGCGCAGGTAGTGGTCGTACGGCAGGATCGCGTGGCTCTGCGCGCCCCAGAAGTTGCCGTACCACACGCCGAGCAGGGCCAGCAGCACCGGCATGTTCTTCTCGAACGGGGCGCTGCGAAAGTGGGTGTCCATGCTGTAGGCGCCGGACAGCAGCTCCTTGAAGTTGGACATGCCGATGGCCAGGGCGATCGGCAGGCCGATGGCCGACCACAGCGAGTAGCGCCCGCCGACCCAGTCCCACATCGGGAAGATGTTCTTCTCGCGGATGCCGAACTCGATGGCCGCCCGGTTGTTGCTGGTAACGGCGATGAAGTGGCGGTAGAGCTTTTCCTCGGTGCCGCCACGGGCCAGATACCAGGTACGCGCCGCCTGGGCATTCTTCAGGGTTTCCAGGGTGCCGAAGGATTTGCTGGAAACGATGAACAGGGTGGTTTCGGCGTTCAGCTTGGCGGTCAGCTCATGGAACTCGCTGCCGTCGATATTGGCCAGGTAGTGGCAGCGTACGCCGTGCTGGGTGAACGGCAGCAGCGCCTCGGAGACCAGCTGCGGGCCGAGGAAGGAGCCGCCGATACCGATGTTGACCACGTCGGTGATGGCCTTGTCGCTGTAGCCGCGCCACATGTTGCTGTGGATGCGTCCGACTATGTCGGTCATCTGGTTCAGCACGCGGTGTACGTCGGGCATCACGTTGACCCCGTCGACCTTGACGCAGTCGCCGATCGGCCGGCGCAGGGCGGTGTGCAGGGCCGGACGGCCTTCCGAGGCGTTCAGCCGCTCGCCGTTGAACAGGGCGGCGATGGCTTCCTCCAGGCCGGCTTCTTTGGCCAGGTTGACCAGCAGGTCGCGGGTTTCGCGGCTGATCAGGTTCTTCGAGTAGTCGAGGAACAGGCCGCTGGTGCTCATGGAGAAGCGCTCGAAACGCTTGGCGTCGCTGGCGAAGGCTTCGCGCATGCTGAACGGCTGCATGTCCGCGCGATGCTGGCGCAGAGCCTGCCAGGCGGGCAGGGTGGTGACGTCGAGCGGGTGCTGGTGGTACGCCATGGGCGGCTGTTTCCTTGTTATGCGGCCAGTGCTGTCGAGCATTAAAAAGCCCGGAAGATCCGGGCTTGGAGTGTAGCGGTACAGGTTCGGCTCAGGCGACCTGTACGGGAATCGCGTTGCTGGTGTGGCTCAGCTCGCCATCGGCACCCATATACAGCACGCGTGGCTGGAAGTTGGCCAGCTCGGCCTCGCTGTAGTGGGCGTAGGCGCAGATGATCAGGCGGTGGCCGACGCCGGCCTTGTGCGCGGCGGCACCGTTGACCGAGATGATCTTCGAACCTTCCTCACCGCGGATGGCGTAGGTGGTGAAGCGCTCGCCGTTGTCCACGTTGTACAGCTGGATCTGTTCGTATTCGCGGATGCCGGACAAGTCCAGCCATTCGCCGTCGATGGCGCAGGAGCCTTCGTAGTCGAGCACCGCATGGGTGACGATGGCGCGGTGCAGCTTGGCTTTGAGCATGATGGCATGCATGACGAGTCCCCTCTCGGAATACGGCGGCGGCAGAGTTTGCCCGAACCCCGGAGGGGGTTCAAGGGTGTGACGCAGGTCAGATTTCCAGCGCCAGATTGTCGATCAGACGGGTCTTGCCGAGGAAGGCGGCGACCAGGATCACCAGCTGCCGGGTTTCCCCCGTGGCCGGACGCAGATCGTTGCTGTCGCGCACCTCCAGGTAGTCCGGGCGCAGGCCGGCGGCTTCCAGGCTGGCCTTGCCGGCCTCGCTCAGGCGGGCGTAATCGCGCTCACCGGCGCGCACGGCGTCGGCCAGCTGGTTCAGGGTGCGATACAGCACGGGGGCGATGGCGCGCTGTTCGGCATCCAGGTAGCCATTGCGCGAGGACAGCGCCAGGCCGTCTTCGGCACGCGCGGTGGGCTCGCCGATGATCTGCACCGGCAGGTCGAGGTCGCGCACCAGGGTGCGGATCACCGCCAGTTGCTGGAAGTCCTTTTCGCCGAACACGGCCAGGTCCGGCTGAACCATGTTGAACAGCTTGCTGACCACGGTGGCGACGCCGTCGAAGTGGCCGGGACGGCTACCGCCGCACAGGCCTTCAGAGACGCCGGCCACGCGTACCAGGGTCTGCCCGGCCATGCCGTTGGGGTACATCTCGTCCACGTCGGGGGCGAACAGCAACTGGCAGCCAGCGCCGACCAGCTTCTCCTGGTCGGCGACCAGGGTGCGCGGGTAGCTGGCAAGGTCTTCCTTGGGGCCGAACTGCAGCGGGTTGACGAAGATGCTGGTGACCACGAAGTCGGCGCGCTGGCCGGCCTTTTCCACCAGGGCGATATGGCCCTCGTGCAGGTTACCCATGGTCGGTACGAAGCCGATGCGTTTGCCTTCGGCGCGCGCACGGGCCACGGCGGCGCGCAGCTCGCGCACGGTCTTGACGGTGTTCATGCAGAGAATCCGTGCTCTTCGCCGGGGAAGTTGACCGCTTTCACGGCGTGTACGTAGGCGGCCAGGGCGGCCTGGATGCTCGGCTGGCCTTCCATGAAGTTCTTCACGAACTTCGGCGCGCGGCCGGTCAGGGACAGGCCGAGCATGTCGTGCAGAACCAGCACCTGGCCATCGGTGGCGCTGCCTGCGCCGATGCCGATCACCGGGATCTTCACCGACTGGCTGATTTCGGCGGCCAGTTCGCTGGGCACGCATTCCAGCAGGAGCATGGCCGCACCGGCCTGTTCCAGGGCCACGGCATCGGCGCGCAGCTGGCGCGCGGCGGCATCGCCACGGCCCTGCACCTTGTAACCGCCGAACACGTTGACCGCCTGCGGGGTCAGGCCCAGGTGGGCGCATACCGGCACACCGCGCTCGGCCAGCTGGCGGACCGGCTCGGCCAGCCAGGCGGCGCCTTCCAGCTTGACCATATGGGCGCCGGCCTGCATCAGCGCGGCAGCACTGGCGAAAGTCTGTTCCAGGGTGGCGTAGGCCATGAACGGCAGGTCGCTGATCAACAGTGCGCCCTGGTTGCCGCGTTTCACCGCGGCGGTGTGGTAGGCCATGTCGGCCAGGCTTACCGGCAGGGTGCTGTCATGGCCCTGCAGGACCATGCCGAGGGAGTCGCCCACCAGCAGCACATCCACCCCGGCCTGGCAGGCAGCCTGGGCGAAAGTGGCGTCGTAGGCAGTCAGCATGGCGATTTTCTCGCCTTTTTGCTTGAGCCCCAGCAGGGTGCTTATGGTTGTATCAGGCATGGAATCTTCCTCATCAGCGCGCGGTGTTTGCACTGCGGCGGGGCAACGGGACGCCTATAGTCCCGATGGGGGTGCACGAAGTCAATCTTGGGTGTTACCGCTGTGTTACGGCGTTACCAGTGGCTGGGGCAGGCGTTCCAGACCCTCGAACGGGCAGGCGGCGAGCAACTCGGCGAGGGGGCGGCCGTCCGGAAGCTGCAGGTCGGCGGCGATCTCGGCCAGCGGGTAGAGAACGAACGCGCGGGCATGCATATGGTAGTGCGGCACGCTCAGGCGTTCCTCGGCCAGGCGGCGCTGGCCGAACAGCAGGATGTCCAGGTCGAGGGTGCGCGGGCCCCAGCGCTCGGCTTTGCGCACGCGGCCCTGTTCCTGCTCGATGCGCTGCAGGGCGTCGAGCAGTTCCAGCGGTTGCAGGTCGGTGTCCAGCGCGGCGACGGCATTGAGGTAGCGCGGCTGGTCCGGCGGGCCGAGCGGATCGCTGGCATACAGGGATGAGGTGGCGACCAGGCAGCTGGCGGGCAGTGTGGCGATGGCGTCGAGCGCCGCCTGCAGCTGCAGGCGGGGTTCGGCCAGGTTGCTGCCCAGGCCGATATAGACCCGTTCCATGTTATTCGCCGGCAGGCGCATCCGCGCTCGGGCTGCGCTTGCGATTGCGTCCGCCACGGCGGCGCTTGCGAGCCGGGGCATCTTCATCGTCCGGACGATTGGCCAGGTCTTTGATCATGCTGCGGCGCTCGCTGTCGCTGGCGTCCTGGTAGTCGGTCCACCAGTCGCCCAGGCCGCCGGTCTGCTCGCCGGCGTCTTCGCGCAGCAGCAGGAAGTCGTAGCCGGCGCGGAAGCGCGGGTTTTCCAGCAGCAGGTCGGCGCGCTTGCCCTGGCGGCGCGGCAGGCGCTCCTGCATGTCCCAGATCTCGCGGATCGGGATGGTGAAACGCTTGGGCACGGCGATGCGCTTGCACTGCTCGGTGATCAGTTCGTGGGCGGCTTCCTGCATGGCCGGCAGTGGCGGCATGCCACGTGCCTGTAGCTGCGCGGCGCGGGCCGGCAGGGCGGGCCAGAGCAAGGCGGCGAAGAGGAAGGCCGGGGTGACCGGCTTGCCCTGGGCGATGCGGTCGTCGGTGCTGGCCAGGGCCAGGCGGATCAGCTTTTCGGTGTATTCCGGATTGCGCTTGAGTGCGGCGGCGCTGGCCGGGAACAGCGGGGCGAACAGGTCGTACTCGACCAACAGCTCGAAGGTGTACTCGGCATAACCGGCGAGGAACAGCTTGAGCACTTCGTCGAACAGGCGCGCCGAGGGAATGTCGCGCAGCATCGGCGCCAGGCGGCGGATCGGTGCGGCACTGTGCTTCTCGATATCGAAGTCGAGCTTGGCGGCGAAGCGCACGGCCCGCAGCATGCGCACCGGGTCTTCCAGGTAGCGCTGCTCGGGGTCGCCGATCAGGCGGATCAGGCGGTTGCGGATATCGTGCACGCCATGGGCGTAGTCGAGGATGCGCTCGCCGGTGACGTCGAAATACAGGGCGTTGATGGTGAAGTCGCGGCGCTGGGCATCGTCTTCCTGATTGCCGTAGACGTTGTCGCGCAGGATGCGGCCGCTTTCGTTGCGGGCCGACTCGTTGCTGTCTTCCTCATCCTCGCCTTGCGGCTGGTTGCTGCGGAAGGTGGCGACTTCGATGATTTCGCGGCCGAAGTGTACGTGGGCCAGCTTGAAGCGACGGCCGATCACCCGTGCGTTGCGGAACTCGGCGCGCACCTGCTCGGGCGTGGCGCTGGTGGCTACGTCGAAATCTTTGGGCTGCAGGCCGAGCAGCGTATCGCGCACGCAACCGCCGACCAGGTAGGCCTGGTAGCCGGCGTGCTGCAGGCGCTCGACCACATTCACCGCGTTGCGGCTGAACTGGTTGCGCTGCAGCGAATGCTGGCGCGGACCGAGGACTTCCGGGGAGCTGTGACGGTGGGCGTTACGCTTCAGGGGGGAGCGGAAAGATTTGAACAGCTTCTTCAGCATGGGCGGCACTGTCTGGGGGTATAGGCGGCCGGGAATGCACGAGACCGCACGAATGGCGCGGATTCTAGCATCGGGGAGGGGGATGGTGAATTAAAAGGGGAGAAGCGGGGAAAGCTACTGGGGGAGCCGAGGCTCCCCCCCAAGTAGGTGCGTGCTTTGTTTTTATTATTATTGCGGGCCTGTTGTTTTTGTTGTTCAGCCCGTTTTTGGTAGCCCAATTCGGGTACCAGGAGCAAACGGATTGCTTTGGATGCTGATGCTGCCATGATCATTCCGTGACCCAACCAGTTCAGGCGCTGCTTTAGAGCAGTTTTATTGTTCTCAGCCTGGTTGTGGGGCGAACCCCAAAGGCAAATCCTCTCCAAAAGAATCAGTTAGCTGCGCCTCCGCCTTGTTGTTTTTGTTGTGCTGGAGTCGTTCTGTCTTATTTTTATTGTGGTGTTTCTGGTTTGTTATTGTTGTTGTGCCAGAGATAAAGCAGAACCCGTGCCAGTTTTTACAAATCCTTATATTTCAATGGTTTGCGATTTTCGTGGGCTGGCGATAAGCACAAAAAAGCCGGATTCTCGTTACCGATGAACCCGGCTTTGTTACGCAATGTGAGGATGGGGTAACAGACGGCGGAACCTTCTCCCGCACTTCTGGTCGCGTGGTCACGCCTCAGGAGCCGGTAGCGGCCCCCGACTTGCGCCGTGGAATGCCCAGGCGCTGGCGGCGTTCCCACAGGCACTTGCGGCTGATGCCGAGCTTGCGGGCCAGCTCGGTCTCGGTCATGTGGTCCTGGTGTTCGAGGACGAAGTGCTGGAAGTAATCTTCCAGGGACAGGTCTTCGGTCGGTTCATGGCTGGCATTGCTGCTGGTGCCGAGCGCGCCGGCGGGGCTGTCGAAGTCGTCTTCCAGATCGTCCAGCTCGATATCGATACCCAGCAGCTCGGCGGTAATCTCCGGGCTCTCGCAGAGGATCACCGCGCGCTCGATGGCGTTTTCCAGTTCGCGCACGTTGCCTGGCCAGGGGTAATGGCGGATCGCCTGTTCGGCGTCATGGGCAAAGCGCAGCTCGTCGCGGCCCATGCGTGTGCACTGGCGGGCGAGGAAGGCGTGGGCGATCTCGTTGACGTCGGCCCCGCGCTCGCGCAGCGGTGGCAGCTTGAGGGCGATGACGTGCAGGCGGTAATACAGGTCTTCACGGAACTGGCCGATCTTGGCCAGGGTCTTGAGGTCGCGGTGGGTCGCGGCGATCAGGCGCACATCGACCTTTTGCGACTGCACCGAGCCGACCCGGCGGATCTCGCCTTCCTGCAGTACGCGCAGCAGGCGCGCCTGGGCTTCCAGCGGCAGTTCGCCGATCTCGTCGAGGAACAGGGTGCCGCCGTCGGCCGCTTCGACCAGGCCGGCGCGACCGGCGCTGGCGCCGGTGAAGGCGCCTTTCTCGTGGCCGAACAGTTCCGACTCGATCAGGGTTTCCGGGATCGCCGCGCAGTTCACTGAAATCAGCGGCGCCTTGGCGCGGCGCGAGAGGTTGTGCAGGGCGCGGGCGACCAGTTCCTTGCCGGTGCCGGACTCGCCCTGGATCAATACGTTGGAGTCGGTCGGGGCAACCTTGCGGATCTTGCCGTAGAGGTCCTGCATAGGGGCGCAGGTGCCAATGATGCCAATGTCGCCTTCGGCCGGTGCATTGGACTTGGCTGCCGGTTTACCGCCTTCGCTGGGCGCGGCGCGGCGGGCTTCCTGGTGGTCGCGCAGGATGCGGGCGGCGGCCTGGAGCATTTCGTCATGGTCGAAGGGTTTGGCGATGTAGTCGACCGCGCCCATCTTCATCGAGTCGACCGCCGAGCGCAGGCTGGCGTAGCTGGTCATGATCAGCACCGGCGTGCCCTGGGCCAGCTTGATCAGCTCGGTACCGGGTGCGCCGGGCAGGCGCAGGTCGCTGATGATCAGGTCGAAGCCGGGAATGCTGTAGCGCTCCTGGGCTTCCTGCACCGAGCCGGCCTCGCTGACCTGGTACTGGTTGCGTTCCAGCAGGCGGCGCAGGGCGGAGCGGATGATGGTTTCGTCTTCGACGATGAGGATATGGGGCATTGATGCTCTCTCGACGGTCTCCGAATCCGCGTGGGGCGCTCACGGCTCTCGGCGGTTCTAGGTCACTACTCAGGTCGCTACGGGCGTCGTTTCGACAAAACGCGGCAGGGTAACGCGGAAACGGGTTCCGAGTTGGCGTTCGGGGTCTGCCGGGCTGTCGATGGTGATCTGCCCATAATGCTCTTCCACGATCGAATAGACCAGTGCGAGGCCCAGACCGGTACCCTGGCCTGGGTCCTTGGTGGTGAAGAAGGGCTCGAACAGGCGATCCATGATGGCCTGCGGGATGCCCGTGCCTTCGTCTTCCACCAGCAGCACCACGCTCATTTCCGACACCTCGCTGCTGACCCGGATGGCGCCGCCGGGTGGCGAGGCATCGCGGGCGTTGGACAGCAGGTTGATCAGCACCTGGGCCAGGCGCTGCGGGTCGCCCTTGGCCAGGTGGTCGGGGTCGCACAGGTTGAAGAACTGCACTTCGGTGCTGTTGCGGTTCAGCGCCAGCAGGCCGATGGCGTCCTGCGCCACGTCGGCCAGGCTTACCGGGTATTCGGCGCGTTGCTGCTGGCCTGCATGGGCGAAGTTCATCAGCGACTGGACGATGCGCGAGATGCGCTTGGTCTGGTCGAGGATCTGCCCGCTGAGTTCGACCATTTCGTCGTCATCCTCGCGGTCCTCGCGCAGGTTTTGCGCCAGGCAGGCGATACCGGTGACCGGATTGCCGATCTCGTGGGCCACCCCGGCGGCCAGGCGGCCGATGCTGGCCAGGCGCTCGGAGTGCACCAACTGGTCTTCCAGCACGCGGGTCTCGGTGACGTCCTCGACCAGCAGCACCAGGCCGCTGTTGCCCGGCGCCAGGGGTTCGTCGATGGCCGCCTTGTGCAGGTTGAGCCAGCGTACTTCGCCGTCCAGGGCCAGATGCTGCTTGTGCAGGTGTTCGTCGAGCTGGCGGGTGAAGTCTTCCAGCAGGGATTTCCACGGCTGGTCGAGGGCGCCCAGGCGCGAGCCGACCACACGCTGTGCGGAGATGCCGGTGAGCTCCTCCATGGCGCGGTTCCACATGAGGATTTCCTGGTCCTTGGCCAGCGAGCAGACGCCCATCGGCAGTTCCTGCAGGGTCTGCCGGTGGAAGCGGCGCAGTGCGTCCAGTTCGGCGGCCAGGCCGGTGAGGCGCAGGTGGTAGTCCTCCAGGCGGCTCTCGATGAAGTGGATGTCCTCGCTGACGTAGGTCTCGCTGCCGGATTTGTAGGGCAGGAAGGTCTCGACTATGTCCTGGGCCACGCTCGGCCCCATCAGGCCGGAGAGGTTGGCCTCGATGCGGTCGCGCAGGCGACGCAGGGCGTAGGGGCGGCGCTCGTCGAACGGCAGGTGCAGGTCGTGCAGGGCCTGCTCCACTTCCTTCTGCGCGGTCTTGCCGCCCAGCGGCTTGGCCAGCTGGGTGGCGAACTCCTGCGGCGACCCTGCCACCAGCTCGCGGCGTTGCGGGCGGCGCATGTTGTCCACGGTGCAGGCTTCGGCAGCGCTCTTCTCCTCGCTGCTGGCCTCGGTGAACAGCGACACCAGGGTGAACACCAGCACGTTGGCGGCCAGCGAGCTGGTGGCGGCCAGGTGCCAGTTGTTCTGGTCGAGCACATAGATGATGTTGAACAGCGGCAGGTGCACGCCCTGCAGGCTGCTGACCAGCGGCAACAGCATGCTCACTGCCCATACCGCGATGCCGGTGAGCAGGCCGGCGATAAAGCCGCGGCGGTTGGCGGTTGGCCAGTACAGCACCGAGAGCACGCCGGGGAGGACCTGCAGGGTAGCGACGAAGGCGACGATGCCCAGGTTGGCCAGGTCCTGCTCGGCGCCGAGCAGCAGGTAGAAACCGTAGCTGGCGGCGATGATGGCGACGATCAGCGCGCGGCGTGTCCATTTCAGCCAGCGGTAGATGTTGCCTTCGGCCGGCGGCTGGTACAGCGGCAGCACCAGGTGGTTGAGGACCATGCCCGACAGCGCCAGGGTGGTGACGATGATCAGCCCGCTGGAGGCCGACAGGCCGCCGACATAGGCGATCAGGGCGAGGGTCTTGTCGCCGACGGCGATGCCCAGGCCGAGGGTGAAATACTCGGGGTTGGTGGTGGCGCCGATCTTGAGGCCGGCCCACAGGATCAGCGGCACCGACAGGCTCATCAACAGCAGGAACAGCGGCAGGCCCCAGCTGGCGCTGACGATGGCGCGCGGGTTGAAGTTCTCGGTGAAGGCCATGTGGTACATGTGCGGCATGACGATGGCCGAGGCGAAGAACACCAGCAGCAGGGTGCGCCACGGGCCTTCCTGCAGCGGGGTGTGCAGGGCGGTGAGCGCGGCCTGGTTCTGCAGCAGCCACAGCTCCAGCTCGCTCGGCCCGCCGAACACCCCGTACAGCGCGTACAGGCCAATGCTGCCAAGGGCCACCAGCTTGACCACCGACTCGAAGGCGATGGCGAACACCAGGCCTTCGTGCTTCTCGCGGGTGGCGATATGGCGGGCGCCGAAGAGAATGGTGAACAGCGTGATCAGGCCGCAGAAGGCCAGGGCGAAGCGGTTCTGCAGCGGTTCGCGGGTAAGAATGCCGATCGAGTCGGCGACCGCCTGGATCTGCAGGGCCAGCAGCGGCAGTACGCCGATCAGCATGAATAGGGTGGTCAGCGCCCCGGCCCAACTGCTGCGAAAGCGGAAGGCGAACAGGTCGGCCAGTGACGACAGCTGGTAGGTGCGGGTGATGCGCAGGATCGGGTAGAGCAGCACCGGCGCCAGCAGGAAGGCGCCGGTCACCCCCAGGTAGCTGGCAAGGAAGCCGAAGCCGTACTGGTAGGCCAGGCCGACCGTGCCGTAGAAGGCCCAGGCGCTGGCGAACACGCCCAGCGACAGGGTGTAGGTCAGCGGGTGGCGGATCACCCAGCGCGGGATCAGGCCGCGTTCGCTGATCCAGGCCACGCCGAACAGCAGCAGCAGGTAGGCGGCGCTGATCAGGATCAGCTGGCTCAGGTCAAAGCTCGTCAGCATCTACAGAGGCTCGGCGAATGAAGAGGAACGGTGGTCGCCGGGCTGGGCCGGTACAGGTGCATCGAGCGGGCTCTGCGATGCGGCTTAGATCTCATCGGCATCGCGCTGACTCTGCAGGATAAAGGTCACGACTATGAGGATCAGCCACAGCAGGTACGGACGGTACCAGGCGCCATTGGGGTCGATCCACCAGTCCATGATGGCGGGGGAGAACAGATAGATCCCCACTACCAGGATCAGCACCAGCCGATAGATATACATGCCGATTCTCGTGTCGGAGTTGCCGCGATGGTAGCGGATTCGTTACCCAGGCGGCAGTCGCCAGACTGTGTGAAAGCTACTGCGCTCGGCCACACGGCGTTAAAAACCGACTCAAAATGCTCATTTACAGCCCGTAAACTGCGCTTTTTCGCCGGTTTTTGCCTTGTCTGGCCTTCGCTCGCTACGTTTCACACAGCCTGTCGTGTGTGTCCCCTTGTGGTCAGCGCAACTGCGCTTCCGCCAGGGTGCGACTGCGCGGAATGCGCGTGGCGTCCCAGTGGGCGATGCCCCAGGCCAGCAGCTCGTGGGCTTCGGCGCCGGCCAGTTCGTCGGGCGGTTGCTGGCCGAGGGCGCGCAGGGCACGCAGCAGCAGGGGCGCGGCCTGGTCGGCGGGCAGCGGCGGCGAGCGGTAGCTCTTGCCCAGTTTGTGGCCGTCCGGCTGGATGATCAGCGGCACGTGCAGATAGCGCGGCTGGCGGAAGCCGAGCAGCTCCTGCAGGTACAGCTGGCGCGGGGTCGAGTCGAGCAGGTCGGCGCCGCGCACTACATCGCTCACGCCTTGCCAGGCATCGTCCAGCACCACCGCCAGTTGATAGGCGTAGAGGCCATCGCGGCGGCGGATAACGAAGTCGCTGACCTCGCGGCCGACCTGCTGGCGAAACTCGCCCTGCACGCGGTCGACGAAGCGGTATTCCAGCTCCGGCACGCGCAGGCGAATGGCCGCGTCATGCGTGTCGTGCCCGAGGTTGCGGCAGGTGCCGGGGTAGATGCCGCCGTGGCTTTCCAGCTGCTTGCGCGAGCAGGTGCAGGCGTAGGCCAGGCCCTGGCTGAGCAGGCGTTCGATCAGCGCGGCGTACTGGTCATGGCGTTCGCTCTGGCGGGTCAGCTCGCCGTCCCATTCGAAACCGTAGGTTTCCAGGGTTTGCAGGATGGCGGACTGGGCGCCGGCGACTTCGCGTGGTGGGTCGAGGTCTTCCATGCGCAGCAGCCACTGCCCGCCGACGCTGCGCGCGTCCAGGTAGGAGGCGAGGGCGGCGACCAGCGAGCCGAAGTGCAGGTAGCCACTGGGCGTGGGGGCGAAGCGCCCGATATAGGAGGAGGTATTCATCGGCAGGAGGCTATCGGCTGGAGCAGCGCGACGCCAGCCCGCTTATTGGTGACCAGAAATGAAACGGGGCGCCTTAGCGCCCCGTCCGGAATCAGGAACCGATCTGCTTTTCCTTGATTTCCGCCAGCGTCTTGCAATCGATGCACAGGGTCGCGGTCGGGCGGGCTTCGAGGCGGCGGATGCCGATCTCTACGCCACACGAGTCGCACCAGCCGTAATCGTTGTCTTCGATCAGCTGCAGGGTCTCGTCGATTTTCTTGATCAGCTTGCGCTCGCGGTCACGGGCGCGCAGTTCCAGGCTGAACTCTTCTTCCTGGCTGGCGCGGTCGGCCGGGTCCGGGAAGTTGGCGGCTTCGTCCTGCATGTGGTGCACGGTACGATCCACTTCCTGCATCAGCTCCAGCTTCCATTTGTTGAGGATGCTGGTGAAGTGAGCACGCATCGGCTCGCTCATGTACTCCTCGCCCTTTTTCTCTTTATAGGGCTCGAAGCCACGGGCCAACTGGCTAGTGCTTTGTTTCGCTTTGGTGGGCATGTATGGCCGCCTCTCACTCTCTCAGATCCACTTGCGCAGGATCTTGTTCCTTTACCGGCAATGCCGGGCCTGCGGCTGCAAGCGGGCGAACTTACCAGATCAATTCGAGCGATGCTACTCCCGGTTGTCCATGTTGCTACAGCCTGGGCGAGCAGTTAGTTAGAATCCCCCCTTTGCTTGAATAAAGGAAGGCCAATGGCCCAGCCCTTCAGTGCGCGCAGCCGCGCCATCGAACCTTTCCATGTCATGGCCCTGCTGGCCCGGGCCAACGAACTGCAGGCCGCCGGCCATGATGTGATCCACCTGGAGATCGGCGAGCCGGACTTCACCACCGCCGAGCCGATCATCCGCGCCGGTCAGGCCGCGCTGGCCGCCGGACACACCCGCTACACCGCCGCGCGCGGCGTGCCGCAGTTGCGCGAGGCGATTGCCGGCTTCTATACCAGCCGCTACGGACTGACTATCGACCCGGCGCGCATCCTGGTCACTCCGGGTGGCTCGGGCGCCTTGCTGCTAGCCACCAGCCTGCTGGTCGATCCGGGCAAGCACTGGCTGCTGGCCGACCCTGGATACCCGTGCAACCGGCACTTCCTGCGCCTGGTCGAAGGTGCCGCGCAGCTGGTGCCGGTGGGGCCGGACAGCCGCTACCAGCTCACCCCGCAACTGGTCGAGCGCCACTGGGATCACGACAGCGTCGGCGCCCTGGTCGCCTCGCCGGCCAACCCTACCGGCACCCTGCTGCACAAGGACGAGTTGGCTGCGCTGTCGACCTCGCTCAAACAGCGTGGCGGCCATCTGGTGGTGGACGAGATCTACCATGGCCTGACCTACGGCTGCGAGGCAGCCAGTGTGCTGGAAGTGGACGACGAGGCCTTCGTGCTCAACAGCTTCTCCAAGTACTTCGGCATGACCGGCTGGCGCCTGGGCTGGCTGGTGGCGCCGGAGAACGCGGTGTCCGAGCTGGAGAAACTGGCGCAGAACCTCTACATCAGCGCACCGAGCATGGCCCAGCAGGCCGCGCTGGCCTGTTTCGAGCCGACCACCCTGGCCATCTTCGAGGAGCGCCGCCATGAGTTCCAGCGCCGTCGCGACTTCCTCTTGCCGGCCCTGCGCGAGCTGGGGTTCAAGATTGCGGTAGAGCCGGAGGGGGCCTTCTATCTGTATGCCGATATCTCCGCCTTCGGTGGCGATGCCTATGCCTTCTGCCAGCACTTCATCGAGACCGAGCACGTGGCCTTCACGCCCGGCCTGGATTTCGGCCGTTACCAGGCTGGGCACCATGTGCGCTTCGCCTACACGCAGAACATCGAGCGCCTGCAGCAGGCGGTCGAGCGTATCGCCCGTGGCTTGAAGACCTGGCGCCCCGATGCAGTTTGATCCGCCACTGCAAGAGGGCCGCCTGCTGCGTCGCTACAAGCGTTTCCTGGCCGATATCGAGACCGCCAGCGGCGAGCTGCTGACCATCCACTGTCCCAATACCGGCTCGATGCTCAATTGCATGAGCGAAGGTTGCCGAGTCTGGTTCAGTCGCTCCAACGACCCCAAGCGCAAGCTGCCGGGTACCTGGGAGCTGGGCGAGACACCGCACGGGCGCCTCGCCTGCATCAATACTGCGCGGGCCAATGGCCTAGTCGAGGAAGCCTTACGCGCCGGGGTTATCGCCGAGCTGCAGGGTTTCAGCGCGCTAAAGCGCGAAGTGGCTTACGGCAAGGAGAACAGTCGAGCGGATTTTCGTCTGGACTATCCCGCCGGGCCGACCTGGGTTGAAGTGAAGAGCGTGACCCTGGGCTTTGCCGACAGCGCCGTGGCGGCCTTCCCAGACGCCCGTACCGAGCGCGGCGCCAAACACCTGCGTGAGCTGGCCAGCCTGGCGCGCCAGGGTGTGCGGGCGGTGCAGCTGTATTGCGTGAACCTGTCGGGCATCGAGGCGGTACGGGCGGCCGAGGAAGTCGATCCGGCCTATGCCGCAGGCTTGCGCGAGGCACGGGAGGCAGGTGTCGAGGTATTGGCCTATGGCGCCGAGATCACGCCACAGTCAATCCGCCTGGTGCGGCGCCTGGATGTGCTGTCGTAGGGAGGATGGCGAGGTGGAGGGTGAAAGCCGGCCCTAGGACTCGATCCAGATACCCGCGGCATCTTCCCTGCAGGCGATTTTCTGCAGCGATTCACCGGCGCAGGGACCGGTCACGCATTCGCCACTCTCTATAAGGAACAGCGCGCTGTGATGAGCGCACTGGATCAGGCTGCCGCTGGCATCGAGAAAGTCGTCGGCGCGCCATTCCAGATTCAGGCCGCGATGCGGGCAGCGGTTGCGGTAGACATAGACGCAGCCGTCGCGACGCACGGCCAGCAGCTGCAGTCCGGAAATGAGAAAGCCCCGGCTCTGGCCTTCAGCCAGCGAATCCGGGGCGCATAGAAGAATCATCGGCATCTCCACGCGGGTAACGGGGATTATCCCGTACCTGCGTGGCGATGGGGTAGGGTGCGCGTCCTTGCGCAATGCATGGGGTGACTCAGTACTGCCAGGATGCCGATACGCGGAAGCTGCGGCCAGCTTCGCTGTAGTAGTCATCTGGCTGCACCAGGGTGCTGGTCGGCACGTTCAGCGCGTTCCAGTACTGCTTGTCGAGCAGGTTGAACAGGCCGGCCTGCAGTTTCACGCCATCCAGGGCGGCAGGTTTCCAGTAACCGGTCAGGTCGACCACGCCGTAGCCGGGGGCTTCGAAGTCGCCGGCGGTTTCCACTTTGTCGCGGGCCGCGGCGGCGGTCAGCATCAGGTCGGCACCGTAGCGGTCCTGTTCGTAGCTCAGGCCGAGGGTGCTGGTGAGCGGGGCCACGGAGCTGAGGTACTGGTTGGTTTCGCGGTCTTCACCTTCGGCCCAGGCCAGCGAGCCCCAGACTTTCCAGTGCGGCACGAACTCCCAGTGGGCGGCGGCTTCGGCGCCGTAGATCTGCACCTTGGCGCGGTTCTCGGTGCGGGTCACGCCGTAGGGGTAGTTGGCGGCATCCAGGCCCAGGTCGGCGATTTCTGCGGCGCTGAGGGTGACGTCGTCGTCGATGAAGTTCTTGTAGTGGTTGTCGAACAGGCTCAGCGAACCGCCCAGCTTGTCGTTACCCAGTTGTGCGCCGATCTCGTAGCCGTTGCTTTCTTCCGGCTTGAGCTTGGAGTTGCCCACGCGCAGGTAGCTGCCTTCGGCGCCGTAGTTCATGTACAGCTGGGTCGCGTCGGGGGCCTTGAAACCTTGGGCCCACTGGGCGTACAGCAGGGTCTCGTCGGCCACTTGCCAGGTCGCCAGCAGGCTGCCGGAAAGCTTGTGATCCTGGCTCGCTTCCAGGGTGTCGTCGTTGGCCGGGTTGATGTTGTTGCTGAAGTCGCTGGTGGCCTTCGGATCCTGCTTGTAGTGGTCGTAACGCAGACCCGGGGTCACCTTGACGCGACCGTCGGCGAAGCTGATTTCGTCGGTGGCGTACAGGGCCCACTGCTGGCCTTCGGCCTTGGGCATGTCGGCCTGGTTGGTATGCAGGAAGTCACAGGCGGTTGGGCCCATGTACATCGGGTTGCTCGGGTCGATGGTGAACGCCGGGCAGTTGTCGTAGCCCTCGGAAACCTGCTCGGTGTTGATCTGGTAGATCTCGCCGCCCAGGGTCAGCTTGTTCGGCAGGCCGGCGATAGTGAAGGTCTTGCCGACGTCGCCGGAGACTCCGTAGAGCTCTTTCTCGATCTGGTTGTCGCGACCGAAGGCGCCGCTCGGATATTTGTACGGGTTGCCCGGCAGGCCGAACATCTGGAACACGAAGTCCGGTACGCCCGCGCGCGAGTCGGTGACGGTGCGGATGCCGTTCTGGTCGTCGTGGCGCCGCAGTTTCTGCCAGTAGGCGATGGCGTTGGCGCTGTCGATCAGGCCGTTGCCGTCTTCGGCCTGGAAGGCGTAGTCGACGGACAGGCGCTGGCGCTTGTTGTTTTCTTCGGTGCCGTTTTCGCCGAGCAGGTAGCTGGTGCCCTGGCTGGTGCGGGTGTCGATGTCGTTCTCGCGCTCGAAGAGCTCGCCAGTGAAGCCGACCTTGTGGCCACCGTCGAAGCGCTGCTGCAGCTTGACCAGCAGGCTTTGCTGCTCGGTGTCGGCCGGGTTGGCCTCGGTGCGCGAGGTGCCGTAGGTGTTGTCGTTGCCAGCGCTTTCCAGCTCATGCCCCTGGCGCTGGCCGGCCTGCAGCAGCCAGGAGGTGTCCTGGTAGCGACCGGCGATGGCGCCATTCAGGCCCCAGCTGTTGTCGACGCTGTCGTAGTCGCTTTTGACCAGGCTGCCGAAGTCCTTACCATCACGCAGCAGGTCTTCCGGGTTGAGGGTGTGCAGCTCTACCGCGCCACCCAGGGCGCCGGAGCCGACCACGCTGGAGTTGGCGCCGCGCACGATGTCCACCGAGGACAGGCCATTGAAGTCGATCGAGTCGAGGCCGCCCTGGGCGCCGCCGGTCGGGCCCTGGCTGCGTGCGCCGTCGGTCAGCCACGGTACGCGGATGCCGTCGATGGTGGTCAGTACGCGGTCGCGGTCGAGGCCGCGGATGTTGATGCTTTCGGTGGTGCGGCTGTAGTTCACACCTGGCTCGGAGCGGCGCGAGAGATCGCCGAAGCTGCGGATGAAGCGCTCGTCGAGGGTCTCGGCATCGGTCTTGGTGGTGGTCGGCAGGGTTTCCTGCGGCGCGTTGCTGGTGACCTGGGTGGCTGCGAGTTCAGTGGCACTGTCCGTGTTGCCGGTGGTCTGCGCGACGGCCAGCGAAGGGCTGAGCAGCAGAAGCGCCATCCATGGGCGCAGGGCGAAAGGTGGTTTGGACATGGTTGACTCCCCGAGGTGGCTCTTGATGGCCAGGTGGTGGCATTTTTTGCGGGGCAGAACTTAATCAATCTATTTATCAATTGCAAATCATTATCAAAGGCATTGGAGTTTATTTCCTATTCGTGTAGTCTTTCCCCTCGAAAAGCAGTCGTTCCGCATGCACGGGACAGGGGCCGCCACGGCCTGATATCGAAAGGAAGAAACCATGACCAGCCTCATCACCACTACCTCCGTCACCCCCGCCGCTCTGTACCAGGACTGGCAGCGCCTGCGCGCTGAACAGTCCGGCCTGCGCGCCCGCGATGCTGCCGCCCGGTTGGGCGTCAGTGAAGGCGAACTGACCGCCAGCCGCCTCGCTGTCGACGCCATTCGCCTGCGCCCGGAATGGGCCGCGCTGCTGCCGGCACTCGGCGAGCTGGGCTACATCATGGCGCTGACCCGCAACGAGCATTGCGTGCACGAGCGCAAGGGCTACTACCGTGAGGTGTCGGTGATGGGTAACGGGCAGATGGGTCTGGTGGTATCGGCCGACATCGACCTGCGTTTGTTCCTCGGTGGCTGGGCCAGCGTGTTTGCCGTGGCCGAAGACACGGCGCGCGGCACCCAGCGCAGCATCCAGGTGTTCGACCGCCAGGGCGTGGCCGTGCACAAGGTGTTCCTCACCGAGGACAGCGAACTGGCTGCCTGGGAGTTGCTGGTCGAGCGCTTCCGCGCCGAACAGCAGAGCGCCGAGCTGGATCTGCAACCGCTGGCTGAACCTAAGGCGCCGCGCGCCGATGGCGAAGTCGACAGCGCCGCGCTGCGTGCCGACTGGGCCGAGCTGAAGGACACCCACCACTTCTTCGCCATGCTCAAGCGCCACGACGTGGCCCGTACCCAGGCCCTGCGCCTGGCCGGTCGCGAGTGGGCCGAGCCGCTGGACACCGCCGAGCTGCCGAAACTGCTGGAAGAAGCCGCTGCGCGCGAAGTGCCGATCATGGTCTTCGTCGGTAACCAGCACTGCATCCAGATTCACTCCGGCCCGGTCAACAACCTGCGCTGGATGGGCGACTGGTTCAACGTGCTCGACCCCGAGTTCAACCTGCACCTGAAGACCCCGGGCGTGACCGAGCTGTGGCGCGTGCGCAAGCCGAGCAGCGACGGTGTGATCACCAGTTGGGAAGCCTTCGGTGCCGACGGCGAACTGGTCGTGCAGCTGTTCGGTGCGCGCAAACCGGGTATCCCGGAGCTCGTCGAATGGCGTGACCTGGCGGAAACCGCTGCAGCCCTGGCGATCTGAGGAGAAGCATGATGCGCCTGACACGCCTGTTGGCCCTGTGCAGTGGCCTGTTGTTCAGTCATGTCGCGTTGGCCGCCGAGACCCTGCCGCAGCGCTGGGTCAGCGCCGGCGGCTCGCTCAGCGAGTGGGTGGTGGCCCTGGGCGGCGAAAGCCGCCTGGTCGGGGTCGACAGTACCAGCCAGCATCCGCAGTCGCTGCGTTCCCTGCCGGGGATCGGCTACCAGCGTGCGCTGGCGGCTGAGGGCATCCTCGCCTTGCGCCCGGATATCCTGATCGGCAGCGAGGAGATGGGCCCGCCACCGGTGCTGGAGCAGATCAAGGCTGCCGGCGTGTCGATCGAGCAGCTCTCCGCCAAGCCGACCCTGGCGACCCTGGAGCACAACCTGACCCGCCTGGGTCAGCTGCTCGGTGCCGAGGCGCAAGCGGAGCAGCAGCTTGCCGCCTATCAGCAGCGCCTGCAGCAGCAGGCGGCCTGGGTCCGCGCAGCGCAGGCCAGGCAGCAGGCACCTCGCGTGCTGATGCTGCTCGGCCATGCCGGCAGCAGCCCGATGGCCGCCGGCAAGGACACCCTGGCCGCGTGGATGATCGAGCAGGCCGGTGGGCGCAACCTCACCGAGCACCTGAGCTACAAGGCCATCTCCAGTGAAGCGCTGCTGGCCCTGGACCCTGAGGTGGTGATCATCGCCGACCGGCGTTTGGACGGTGATGCCGCGCGCGCCGCCATGCTCGAGCAGAACCCGGCCCTGGCGCAGACGTCGGCTGCCAGGCAGGGGCGCCTGCTGCTGCTCGATCCGACCCTGCTGGTCGGCGGCCTCGGCCCGCGTTTGCCGGATGGGCTGGCCGTGCTCAGCGCAGCCTTTTATCCTGCTGCGCAAGCCCTGACCGCCGAAGCCTCCCGATGACCGCTGTGATTCGCCCGCGTCCACTGCTGATTGCACTGGGCGCTCTGCTCCTGCTTGCCTTCTGGTTGTCCCTGGCCCTCGGCCCGGTCAGCCTGCCGCTGAGCGATACCCTGCGCGCTTTCCTGCGTCTGTTCGGCCTGCCGCTGGATGGCGCAGGGCTGCAGCAGGCCGAGCTGATCGTCGGGCAGATCCGTCTGCCGCGCAGCCTGCTCGGCGTGGCGGTCGGCGGCGTGCTGGCGTTGTCCGGGGTGGCCATGCAGGGCCTGTTCCGCAACCCGCTGGCCGATCCTGGTCTGGTCGGCGTGGCGGCCGGTGCGGCGCTGGGCGCGGCCATCGCGATTGTCGGTGGCAGCTACCTGGGTGGCCTGTCACCGCAGCTCGCCCCTTATCTGCTGTCGGTCTGCGCCTTCCTCGGCGGGCTCAGCGTGACGGCGGTGGTTTACCGTTTCGGCCGTCGCGACGGGCAGACCGACGTGGCGACGATGCTCCTGGCCGGGGTGGCGATGACCGCTATGGCCGGTGCCGGCGTTGGCCTGTTCACCTACCTGGCCGACGACTCGACCCTGCGCAGCCTGACCTTCTGGAACCTCGGCAGCCTCAACGGCGCCAGCTACCAGCGCTTGTGGCCGCTGCTGCTGGTAGCCGCCGGTGTGGCGCTGTGGCTGCCGCGTCGGGCGGCGGCGCTGAATGCCCTGCTGCTCGGTGAGTCGGAGGCGCGCCACCTGGGCTTCGATGTCGAACGGATCAAGCTGGAACTGGTGCTGTGCACCGCGCTGGGCGTCGGCGCGGCCGTGGCGGCGGCCGGGCTGATCGGCTTCGTCGGTCTGGTGGTGCCGCACCTGATGCGCCTGCTGGTCGGCCCCGATCATCGCATCCTGCTGCCGGCCTCGTTGCTGGCCGGTGCCAGCCTGTTGCTGCTGGCCGACCTGATCGCGCGGCTGCTGCTGGCGCCGGCGGAATTGCCGATCGGCATCGTCACGGCGCTGATTGGCGCGCCGTTCTTCCTTTATCTGCTGGTACGGGGGCGCACCTGATGCTGCGCGCAGAAAATATTGCCGTGCAGCGCAGTGGCTGCACGGTGCTGGCCGAAGTCGACCTGGAACTGCGCCCCGGCGAAGTGTTCGGCGTGCTTGGCCCCAATGGTGCAGGCAAGAGCAGCCTGCTAGGTGCGCTGTGTGGCGAGCTGCCGCTGGCCGCCGGCGCGGTGTCGCTGGCCGGGCGCCCGCTGGCCGAATGGAATGGCCGCGAACGCGCGCGGCGCCTGGCGGTGCTGCCGCAGCATTCGACACTGAGCTTTGCCTTCAGCGTCGAGCAGGTGGTCGGCATGGGCCGCCTGCCCCATGACAGTGGCCGCGTGCGTGACGCCGAGATAGTGGAGGAGGCGCTGCGCGCCGCCGATGCCGTACACCTGCGCGGGCGCAGCTACCTGGCACTGTCCGGGGGCGAACGCCAGCGCGTACACCTGGCGCGGGTGCTGGCGCAGCTGTGGCCGGGGGCGCAGGAGCAGAATCTGCTGCTCGACGAGCCGACCTCGGCGCTCGACCCGTTGCACCAGCACACCACCCTGCAGGCCGTGCGCGACTTTGCCGGGCGCGGCGCGGCGGTGCTGGTGATCCTGCATGACCTCAACCTGGCGGCGCGTTACTGCGACCGCATCCTCTTGCTGCAGAACGGTCTGCCGCACAGCCAGGGCACGCCGCAAGAAGTGCTCAACGCCCAGGCGCTGGAGTCGGTGTTCGGTCTGCAGGTGCTGATCCAACAGCACCCGGAGCGCGGCCACCCGCTGATCGTGGCGCGCTGAACCTTTCTGTCTGCGCAGGAGCCCGGCGGGCTCCTGCCGTTAGCGATTTGAACAAGGACCCATGATGCGAATCCTCTTGCTCTGCTGTATCGCCCTGCTGGCTGCCTGCCAGTCCCATGAAGTGGCACCGCCACCGGCCTGGCTCAGTCCCGAGGGGCGCGAGCGTGCCGAGCTGGGGCAGATCCGTGACCTGGCCAGCGGCGAGCTGCTCAGCCCGCAGCAACTGATCGAGCGTCTGGCCGTGGCGCCGCGCGTGCTGGTCGGCGAGCAGCACGACAACCCGGATCACCATGCCCTGCAGCTCTGGTTGCTGCGTGAGCTGGCCGCGCGCCGCACGCAGGGCAGCCTGTTGCTGGAAATGCTCACGCCGAATCAGCAGGCGCGGGTGGATGAGGTACAGGCGCAGAGCCGCGCGGGCAATGCACCGCGCGACCTGATCGGCGCGCTGGCCTGGCAGCCGGGCTGGGACTGGTCGGTGTACGGTGCGTTGGTCAGCGAGGCGCTGCGCCAGCCGTATCCCATGCTGTCGGCCAACCTCGACCGCAGCGAAATCATGAACATCTACCAGCAGCGCCCGACGCTACCAGCTGGCACCTCCACCACGCCGGCGGTGCAGGATGCGCTGTTCGCCGATATTCGCGAATCGCACTGCGGCCTGCTGCCGGAAAGCCAATTGCCGGCCATGCTAGCCGTGCAGCAACAGCGCGATCGGCGCATGGCCGAGCGCCTGCTGGCGGCGCCGCAACCGGCGGTGCTGCTGGCTGGGGCCTTCCATGTGCGCAAGGACCTAGGCGTGCCGCTGCACTTGGCCGACCTCGGCGCGGGGCAGGGTACTGCGGTGCTGGTACTGGCTGAAGTGGGCAAGGAAGTGGCAGCGGGCAGCGCCGACTACGTCTGGTACACCGCCGCGCTGCCGGAGCAGGATCACTGCGCGAAGATCAAGCTGCGCAAATAGCGGTTTCATTGCGCGCCGGGCCGTTGGGCTTCGCTGCGCTCAACCGCAACCTACCTCTGCTCGTCGAGCTGTTCCAGGCGCTGCTGGTTCTTGGCATTGGCGTCGTCGATCTGCTGCTTGAGCTGCTGCATCTGCTGCTGCGCCTGCTTGGCCTGTTCGGCTTGCAGGGCGGCCGTGGTGCCGCCATCGCAGGCGGCGAGGGCCAGCAGGCTGGCCAGGGTCAGGCAATGGGTGAGAACGCGCATGGCAGGCTCCGGAACAAGGGAGCCCTCACCATAGCGCGGCGCGCCGCATCTGGGCAGTGGCGCGGCGATCAGCCGTAGCGTTTCTTCGCCTCAATGGCCAGGCCGCTGCCGATGCTGCCGAAGGTGTTGCCCTCGGTGGCGCGGGCATTGGGCAGCAGCGCCTGTACGCACTGACGTAGCGCCGGGATGCCGCTGGAACCGCCGGTGAAGAACAGCGTGTCGATCTCCTCGGCCTTCACTCCGGCGCGCTTGAGCAGCTCGTCGATGCTGGCCTGGATGCGTTCCAGCAGGCCGCCGATGGCCTGGTCGAACAGGCCGCGATCCAGGCGCGCCTCGAGGCCGGCTTCGATACGGTGCAGGTCGATGATCTGCTCGTCGCGCTCGGTCAGGGCGATCTTGCTGTCTTCCACCTGCATCGCCAGCCAGTGCCCGCCGCGTTGCTCGATCAGCTTGAACAGGCGGTCGATGCCGCTTGGGTCGACGATGTCGTAACGCATGTTCTTCAGCGCCAGCTGCGACTTCTGCGCGTACACCGCGTTGATGGTGTGCCAGGTGGCCAGGTTGAGGTGGTAGCTGGTCGGCATGAAGGCATCGCTCTTCATCCGGCTGCCATAGCCGAACAGCGGCATCACGCCATCCAGGCTGAGCTGCTTGTCGAAATCGGTACCGCCGATATGCACGCCGCCGGTGGCGAGGATGTCGCTCTGTCGGTCGGCCTGCTGGCGGCGCTCGGGCGACAGGCGCACCAGGGAGAAGTCCGAGGTACCGCCGCCGATATCGACGATCAGCACGCGCTCCTCGCGGGTTACCGTGCGCTCGTAGTCGAAGGCTGCGGCGATCGGTTCGAACTGGAACGACACGTCCTTGAAGCCCAGCTTGTGCGCCACGCCCAGCAAGGTGTTGGCGGCTTCGGCATCGGCCACCGGATCGTCGTCGACGAAGAACACCGGTCGGCCCAGCACCACGTTGTCGAACTCGCGGTCGGCGAAGGTCTCGGCGCGCTTTTTCAGCTCACCGATAAAGAAGCCGAGCAGATCACGAAACGGCAGGGCGCTGCCCAGCACGGTGGTTTCGCTTTTCAGCAGCTTGGAGCCGAGCAGGCTCTTCAACGAGCGCATCAGGCGCCCTTCGTAGCCGTCCAGGTATTCGTGCAGGGCCAGGCGGCCATACACCGGACGGCGCTCCTCGGTGTTGAAGAAAATCACCGAGGGCAGGGTGATCTTGCCGTCTTCCAGTTCCAGTAACGGTTCCATGCCGTCGCGCCACCAGCCGACGGTGGAGTTGGAGGTGCCGAAGTCGATGCCCAGGGCATTGGCGGGAAGATCGAGACTCATGCTGCAGCGGTTCCGGGAAAAAACGGCCGCGCAGTTTATGCGAGAGCGCCGCATCGTGCTCGGGGAATCGTGTGCCGCAGGTCGGGGGCGGTTAAAGGCCTGGCGCCAGGCTGATGGCAAAGTGCTAGATTGCAGGTGGGAAGCCCTGGGAATGTGCGAGTCGGGAAACTAGCTTCCTGTCACTGTCTCTGCTGTCGTGGACATCATTCAATGCCTGCTGTATCGACGGCGCTATGCCGTAGCCTGCTGTTACTCGGTTTGCTGTTGCCCTGCGCGCCTGCTGCGGCGGCTGATTGCATCAGCCTGGTACCCAGTGCCGGCGGCCAGGCGTTCTGGACCCAGGTGCAGCAGGGTGCCTCTGCCGCCGCCGAGGAGCTCGGGGTGCGCCTGTATTTCCGTGGACCAATGCGCGATGCCGACGAGCAGGTGCAGTTGCGCATCATCGACAAGCTACTGACCCATGGCTGCCGGGCGCTGATCGTCGCGCCCAGCGGGCCGCAGGTGGCGGCTCGGGTGGCGGCGCTGAAGGCTGCCGGGGTGGCGACCTTCTATCTCGACCGTGATCTTGGTGGCGAGGCGGCCATCGCCGCCATCACCACCGACAACTACCGTGCCGGTCTGGAGGCCGGGCGACAGATGGCGCGCCTGCTGGGCGGCCAGGGGCGGGTGGCGTTGCTGCGGCTGAGTGCGCAGGTGCAGTCGACCAGCGAGCGCGAACGCGGCTTTCTTGAGGGGGCCAGCGCAGGCGGCCTGCGGGTCGCCATGGATCGCTACCTGCCGTCTGGCGACTTGCTGACGGCGCGCCTGGCCCGTGAGCTGCGCGAGCTGGACGGGGTGTTTACCCCCAGCGAGTCGACCACCCAGGAGCTGCTTGGCGCGCTGCGCCGCGCACGCACCGCCGGCAAGCTGGTGCATATCGGCTTCGACAGCAACCCGCTGCTGGTCGAGGCTCTGCAAGCCGGCGAGCTGAATGGGCTGATGCTGCAGCAGCCGCGCGAGATGGGTTACCGCAGCGTGCAGCAGGCCTATCGGCATCTGCAGGGAGCGGCTCCGCCAGAGCGGCGCACCAAGCTGGCGGCGATCTATGTCGATGCCGGTAACCTGGATGAGCCGCGCATCCGCCTGATGCTTGCGCAACCTTGACCGGTAATGGCTAGGCTGTGCTGGGAGGGAGGGAGAGCGACGATGCGTACCTGGCTGCTGGCCTGTCTGCTGTTGAGCGAGCTGTTGCCGAATCCGGCAGCGGCCGATTTGCTGCTGCTGACCGAGCAGGCGCCGCCGACCAGCTACCTCACCGATGGCAAACCCGATGGCTATTCGGTGGCGGTGGTCGAGGAGCTGATCCGCCGTACCGGCCAGCCGGCGCGCATCGAGTTGCTGCCCTGGACCCGCGCCTACCATATGGTCAAGCACGACCCCGACACGGCGCTGTTCTCCATGGTCCGCACCCGCGAGCGCGAGGCGCTGTTCCAGTGGGTCGGGCCGATCCTGCAGGGCTCCACGCGCTTCTACTCGCTGAAGTCCAGCCACCTGCAGATCAATAGCCTGGAAGACGCCGCACACAGCGGTCCGTTGGCCTTGCCCAAGCAGTGGTATACCTACGAAACCCTGCAGGGCATGGGCTTTGCCAATCTCTATGGTGTGCCCAGCTCCAAACAGATGGTGACCATGCTCAAGCACGGGCGGGTCAAGCTGATCGCCACTGAGGACCTGACTCTGCGCGAAGAACTGGCCAGTGGCGGCCTGACGCCGGAAGAAGTGCAGGGGCACATGGCCTTCATGAAGTCGGACTACTACATCGCCTTCTCCACGCAGACCGCGCCGGCCGTGGTGGCCGAATGGCAGCGCCAGCTTGACGGCATGCGCCGGGACGGTAGCCTGCAGCGGATCGTCCGGCGCTGGCTGCCGGGCGCCGACCAGCCCTGATTGCGGAAACCCACTCATGCCTTCTGTCACGCCCGGGCCCCTGGCCCTGAGCGAGCGCGCCGCGCTGTTTGCCCAACTGGCCGCGCTGGAACAGGCCGGGCTGCCGACCGAGCGGGCCCTGGCCAGCGTGCAGTTGAGTCCAGCCGTGCAGATGCGGGTGACACAGATGGCGCGGCATCTGCAGCAGGGGCGTGACCTGGCCAGTGCCGGCTATCAGGCGGGTCTGTTTTCGGCGCTGGAGTTCAGCCTGCTGCAGGCCGCCCAGAGTGCCGGCAGCCCGGCCCGGGTCTACCAGCGCCTGGCCAGCCACTACGAACACCAGGCGACCCAGGCCAAGGCGCTGAAGTCACGTCTGCTGATGCCGACCGGGGTGCTGCTGTTGGCTCTGCTGATCCAGCCATTGCCTGCGCTGGTCGGCGGTAGCCTGGGCCTGTTCGGTTATCTGTGGGGCGTGCTGCAACCGCTGCTGGCGCTGGCCCTGCTGTGGGGCATCGGCCGTCAGCTGTGGCGCCGTCTGCAGCGACCAATCAGCTCGGCCCAGGTCAGCGCCCTGGATGACGCGCTGCTGCGCCTGCCGGTAGTGGGCGAGGCCCATGCGCGGCGCAATGCGCGTGACTACTTCGAGAGCCTGGGCCTGCTGCTGGAGGCTGGTGTGCCGATGTTCGAGGCCTTGCCCAAGGCCACGGCCACGCTCACCAACAGTCGGTTGCGGCGGGACTTTCTCAGCCTGCAGCAGCGGGTGCTGGCAGGTGCTTCGCTGGCCCAGGCCATCCTGCCGCTGGAGTTTCCTGGCAAGGCGCAACTGGCTGGCCTGATTCGCACCGGCGAGGCCAGTGGCAGCCTGCCGGCGACCTTGCTCGGCCATGCCGCGCGGGAGAGTGCGACGCTGGCGGCTTTCCAGGTGCAGCTGGCGACCTGGCTGCCGCGTCTGGTCTATGCCCTGCTGGTGTTGTGGATGGCCTATGGCTTGCTGACCGGTGCCGGCGTCGGTCCGCGCCTGCCGGGCGAACTGGGCTGAAGCGCGTGACGGCGTTGAAAGCTGGGCGCAAGCTTGCTGAGGCTATATGCCACGTGATGCCATGGATGGTTTTGTAGTTTTGCTACATAATTAGCCATCCAGAGCAGAAGACGACTTGAAGTGCTGAACATGCAAAGAGCTTCCCATCACGATCTGCGCGCACAATTTCGTGCGCTTCTTGCAGCCAACGCCTGCTATCACACGGCATCCGTATTCGATCCCATGTCTGCGCGGATTGCCGCTGACCTCGGTTTCGAGGTCGGCATCCTGGGTGGCTCTGTAGCTTCACTACAAGTATTGGCCGCCCCGGACTTTGCCCTGATCACCCTCAGCGAGTTCGTCGAGCAGGCCACCCGCATCGGCCGCGTCGCTCGCTTGCCGGTGATCGCCGACGCCGACCACGGCTACGGCAATGCGCTCAATGTAATGCGTACGGTGGTTGAGCTGGAGCGTGCCGGCATCGCCGCGCTGACCATCGAGGACACCCTGCTGCCGGCCCAGTTCGGCCGCAAGTCCACCGACCTGATCGGCGTCGACGAGGGTGTCGGCAAGATCCGCGCGGCGCTGGAAGCCCGGGTCGACCCGGACCTGGCGATCATCGCCCGCACCCACGCCGGCGTGCTGGATGTCGATGAAGTGATCCGTCGCACCCTGGCCTATGAAGAGGCCGGCGCCGATGCCATCTGCATGGTCGGCGTGCGCGACTTCGAGCACCTGGAGCAGATCGCCCAGCACCTCAGCGTGCCGCTGATGCTGGTCAGCTATGGCAATCCCTCGCTGCGCGATGACGCGCGCCTGGCCAGCCTCGGCGTGCGCATCGTGGTCGACGGCCATGCCGCCTACTTCGCCGCGATCAAGGCCACCTACGACTGCCTGCGCGAACAGCGCGGCATCGCCGCCAGCGACCTCAACGCCACCGAGCTGACGCACAAGTACACCCAGCCCGAGGACTACATCGTCTGGGCTCGCGAGTACATGAACGTCAAGGAGTAGCGATCGCCTGCTCGATCAGGCGCTGCAGCGAACCGTCCTGGCGCATCTCCGCGAGGGTCCGGTCGAAGCGCTGCAGCAGCTCCTGCTGACCTGCCTCCCGGGCGAACACCAGATAGGTCGGATTGATGCTC
>JBOFCR010000143.1:0-30661 GCA_051646165.1 Pseudomonas sp.
GGGCGACGAACAGGTGGTCGTGGTGGTAGCCGGCGATCACGTTGCAGCTGATGTTGGCCTTGCCCAGGGCGCTGGCGAAGGCGGCGGTGAGGCCGACGGCGGCCAGCGAGGAATGCACTTGCAGGGTGATCCAGGCGGCGATGTAGTCGAAGGCCAGGCCCAGGCGCTCGGCTTCGCTGCGGGCGAGGATCAGGGTGGTGCCTTCGGCCTCGCGGAAGCTGCCGAGCAGCTCGGCGTTTTGTGCCACGCGGGCGTCGCTGACGCTGCAGAACACGAATTCGCCGGGGTTGAGCTGGGGCGACAGGCTGGCGAGCAGTTTGCTCAGGGAGGTTTCGCCGGTCATGGCGCGGTCCTTGGTTGGGTGATGATGCTGGCCAGTCTGGGGATTCAGGGTTTATAAGAAAAACAAATCATGCTGATCTCCCATTAGGAAATCTTATGTTCGACTACAAGTTGCTCGCCGCCCTGGCCGCCGTGGTGGAGCAGGCCGGCTTCGAGCGGGCGGCGCAGTTGCTCGGCCTGTCGCAGTCAGCGGTGTCGCAGCGGATCAAGCTGCTCGAGGCGCGGGTCGGCCAGCCGGTGCTGGTGCGCGGCACGCCACCGGCGCCCACCGAGATCGGCCGGCGCCTGCTCAACCATGTGCAGCAGGTGCGTTTGCTCGAGCGCGACCTGCAGGGCGCGGTGCCGGCGCTGGACGATGGCGCGCCGGTGGAACGCCTGCGCATCGCCCTCAACGCCGACAGCCTGGCGACCTGGTGGGCGCCGCTGATGGGCGATTTCTGCACCGAGCACGGCCTGCTGCTGGACCTGGTGGTGGAAGATCAGGACGTCGGCCTCAAGCGCATGCGCGCCGGTGAAGTGGCCGGCTGCGTGTGCGCCGCCGAGCGTCCGGTGGCCGGTGCCCGCTCCGTGTCGCTGGGTGCCATGCGCTATCGCGCGCTGGCCAGCCCGGCATTTATGGCCCGGCATTTTGCCAATGGCGTGACGACGCAGAGCCTGGCGCGGGCGCCCTGTATCGTCTTCGGCCCGGACGATTACCTGCAACATCGCTACCTGGCGAGCATGGGCGTGAGTGGCGGTTTCGCCTATCACCTGTGTCCGTCGTCGGAAGGCTTCGTGCGCCTGGCCAGCGCCGGCTTCGGCTGGGGTTTGGTGCCCGAGCAGCAGGTGCAGCGCGAGCTGGCCAGCGGCCTGCTGGTCGAGCTACTGCCCGGGCGGCCGCAGGATGTGCCGCTGTACTGGCACCACTGGCGCAGCGGCGGCGAGCTGCTGGCCAGCCTCACTCGCCACCTGGAGCGCGGCGTGGGCGAGTGGCTGGTGTGATGGCGGATTAACGTGGAAGCGGTGCGAGAGGGTAGCCCTGACTGAAGTCCGGGCTACGCACTGGTCAATAGGTAGGGCGGGTGCAACCCGCGTAGGCGGATCTCGCGGGTTGCACCCGCCCTACGTCAGAGTTGGAACTGCGCCACCAGCTGCTCCTGGCTGCCGGCCACACGGCGCAAGTGCTCGCCACAGTCGCGGGTATGCGCGGCGGTCTGGCGGTTCTCGCCGGTCATGTCGCTGAGACGGTGCATGTGCTGGTTGACCTCCTGGGTGGTGGCCGCCTGCTGCTCGGCCGCCGCGGCGATCTGGAAGGCCAGGGCATGCACACCCTGCAGCGAGTCGTCGAGATGGCCGAGCGAGCCGAGCACCGCCTGGGTCTCGTCCTCCAGCGCACGCGCCTGCTCGGTGGCGCCCTGCATGCTGGCCTGGGCCTGATCGGATGAGCTGCCCAGGGCGCCGACTATGGTGACGATTTCCTCGGTGGCATTGCGCGTGCGCAGGGCCAGGTTGCGTACCTCGTCGGCGACCACGGCGAAGCCGCGGCCCTGTTCGCCGGCGCGCGCGGCCTCGATGGCGGCGTTGAGGGCGAGCAGGTTGGTCTGCTCGGCGATGGCGCGGATCACTCCCAGCACCGAGCCGATCTGCTGGCTGTCGCCGGCCAGGGTCTGCACCACTTGATCGGCCTGGCGCAGGCCGGCGAGCAGCTGGTCCTGGCGGCCGATCATGCGTTGCAGGGTGTTCTGCATGGCGGCGAAGGCTTCGCGCGCGGCGGCGCTGCCATCGGCGCTCTGGCTGGCGTTGGCGGCGATCTCCTGCACGGTGGCGGACATCTGGTCGACGGCGCTGACCACCATTTCCAGGGCTTCCTGCTGCTGGTCGAGGCGATTGCTGGTCTGCCCGGCGGCGCCGAGGATATCGCCACTGGCATCGCCCACCGCCTGGCTGGCCTGACGCAGGCGCTCGACCACTTCGCGCCAGGCGCGGGCCATTTCGTGCAAGGCCTGCATCAGCCCGCTGTGGTCGTTGTCACCGCCGCTCAGGCGCAGTTCGCCGGCGGCCAGACGGCGGGCGAGGGCGGCCATGTGGCTCGGATCGCCGCCCAGCGGGCGCATCACGCTGCGGCTGATCAGCCAGGTGGCGACGGCCACGCCGAGCATGGTCAGCGCGGCGAGCAGCAGCACCTGCCACATCAGCTTGCGTACCGGGGCGAAGGCCTGGTCCTGGTCCATCTCGGCGACCAGGGCCCAGTGCATGCCGTCCAGATCCAGCGGCACGAAGGCCTTGAGCACCGGCTGGCCGTCGATCCCGGCTTCGGCCAGGCGACCCTGCTGGCCGGCCAGGGCCTGCTCGATGGCCTGGCCCGGCAGTTTCGCCGAGGCCTGCGCACCGCGCTGGACCTGATGATTGCTAAAACGCACCGAATCCGAACGCAGCTGGCCGTCGGCGCCGACCAGGTAAGTCTCGCCGGCCTCACCCAGGCCCTGGCGGGTCTGCATCACGCTGTTGAGAGCGGCGAGGGGCAGCTCCAGAACCAGCAGTAACTGCAACTGCTCGTCGCTGATCACCGGGGCGGCCAGCAGCTGGCTGGGCTCCTGCTTGCCGTCGCCGGGGATCAGGTCGCTGATCTGCGCCTGCTGGCTGTCCAGACCGGCACGCACCAGGCGGCCCAGCGGCGTGTCGCGCCAAGCCGGGTCACCGAGGTTTTGCTGGTAGTCGTCGCCGCGTTGCAGGCTGAACAGCACCTTGCCGTCGCGGTCGACCAGCTTGAGCTCGCGGTAGCCGAAGGTCTTGATGAAGTTCTCGAAGATCGGCCGGTCGTAGTTGGCCGTGCTCACCAGGGCGGTGCCATCCAGCCCGGCATAGCTGGTGCCAAGGTTGCTGGCCAGGGTGGCGAGCTGGTTGTGGCGCGATTGCCAGTTGTCCTGCAGCTGGCGTTGTTTGATATTCGCAACGGCTTCCAGGGCGTTCAGGGTCTGCTCCTGAAGGGCATGGCTGGCCTGCCGGTAGACCGTGAAGGCCATCGCCAGCACTGGAATTAGACCGATCAGCAAGAAACTGATCGCAAGCTTTACGCGCAACGGCATGTCCTGCGACTCCGCGGGTAGATGGGTGACAAAAGGTTAAAGGCGTCAAATATTTTGCAAGAAGCGTGCAAATTACTTAACGAGTGTCAAAAAAGTTGAGCGGCCGGTCTGCAAGGCCGCTGTTCTGGCCGCTTGGGCAACAGCCAGGGCGCGTTGCGGCTGCTAGAGTCGCTGGCACAACAAGAACGCGGGGAGCGGGTGGATGAAGATTCTGGTAACAGGGGCGAGTGGCTTCATCGGCGGGCGGTTTGCCCGCTTTGCGCTGGAGCAGGGCCTGTCGGTGCGCATCAACGGGCGCCGTCCGGAGGCGGTGGAGCACCTGACCCGGCGTGGTGCGGAATTCGTCCAGGGCGACCTGTCCGACACCGATCTGGTGCACCGACTGTGCCGCGATGTCGAGATGGTGGTGCACTGCGCCGGCGCGGTCGGCACCTGGGGCACCCGTGAGCACTTCCACAATGGCAACGTGGTGCTGACCCAGAATGTCATCGAAGGCTGCCTGGGACAGAAAGTACGGCGCCTGGTGCACCTGTCCTCGCCCTCGGTGTATTTCGACGGCCAGTCGCATATCGGCCTGAAGGAAGAGCAGGTGCCGAAGCACTTTGTCGACCACTACGGGCAGACCAAGTACATCGCCGAGCAGAAGGTCTTCGAGGCCCAGGAGTTCGGCCTGGAAGTCATCGCCCTGCGCCCGCGCTTCGTCACCGGCGCCGGCGATACCAGCATCTTCCCGCGGCTGATCGAGATGCAGCGCAAGGGCCGCTTGTTCGTCATCGGCAATGGCCTGAACAAGGTCGACTTCACCAGCATGCAGAACCTCAACGACGCCCTGTTCAGCAGCCTGCTGGCGGCCGGGCCGGCGCTGGGCAAGGTGTACAACATCAGTAATGGCACGCCGGTGCCGCTGTGGGACGTGGTCAACTTTGTCCTGCGCCAGTTCGACCTGCCGCCGGTGAGCAAACACATGCCCTATGGCCTGGCCTACGCCGCCGCGACCCTCAACGAGAACCTCTGCAAGCTGTTGCCCGGGCGCCCCGAGCCGGCGCTGTTCCGCCTCGGCGTGGCGGTGATGGCGCGCGACTTCTCCCTGGATATCAGCCGCGCCCGCCAGTACCTGGACTACGAGCCGCAGGTGAATGTATGGACCGCACTGGAAGAGTTCTGTGCCTGGTGGAAGGTGCAGGGGCGATAGGCTGATTTCCGCCAGGTAGCCGGACTTCAGTCCGGGGGCGGTCATTCGTTTCTCCCGGACTGAAGTCCGGGCTACGGGAAATCTCCAGCTGCGGTTATCAGCCTGACCCGTCTTATACCCAGTCAACCCAGGCAGACCCGGCGGGCGACCTATACTGGCCCTTAAAGCCAGCGAGGAAGTCCGCATGTTCGCCATGATGGAAAACGCCCGGCTCGAAGCCCTGCACCTGGCGCAAGACCCCGTCACCGGCCTCAAGGCCATTATCGCCATCCACAACAGCCGCCTCGGCCCTGCCCTTGGCGGTTGCCGCTATCTCGCCTATCCCGATACCGACAGCGCCGTGCGCGACGCTATCCGTCTGGCCCAGGGCATGAGCTACAAGGCGGCGCTGGCCGGCCTGGAACAGGGCGGCGGCAAGGCGGTGATCATCCGCCCGGCGCATGTCGACAACCGTGGCGCGCTGTTCGAAGCCTTCGGCCGCATGATCGAGACGCTGAAAGGCGGCTACATCACCGCCGTGGACAGCGGCACCTCCAGCGCCGACATGGACTGCATCGCCCAGTTCACCCAGCACGTCACCAGCACCACCACCGCCGGCGATCCTTCGCCACACACGGCCATGGGCGTGTATGCCGGCATCCGTGCCACCGCCCTGGCGCGCCTGGGCAGTGCTGATCTCGAAGGCCTGCGCGTGGCTGTACAGGGCCTGGGCAATGTCGGCTATGCGCTGGCCGAGCAGCTGGCGGCGGATGGCGTGGAGCTGTTCGTCAGCGACCTCGACCCCGGCCGCGTGCAACTGGCGGCGGAGGAGCTCGGCGCCCACCCGGTGAGCAGCGAAGACCTGCTCGGCACCCCCTGCGATATCCTCGCGCCCTGTGGCCTGGGCGGCGTGCTCAACAGCCACACCGTGGGCGAATTGCACTGCGCGGCGGTGGCCGGAGCGGCCAACAACCAGCTGGCCAGCAGCGAAGTTGCCGACGAACTGGAGGCGCGCGGCATCCTCTATGCGCCGGATTACGTGATCAATTCCGGCGGGCTGATCTACGTCGCGCTCAAGCACCGTGAGCAACCCCTCACGGCGATCACCGCACACCTGTCGAAGATCGGAATGCGCTTGACCGAGATATACGGCCACGCGCAGGCTGACAAACGTTCACCGGCGCGCGTCGCCGATGCGCTGGCCGAACGCCTGCTTTACGGCGGCTAGGTTCCTACCCGGGACTGCGCTGCCAAGAGTCCCGCCGCCACAAGCAGCGGGGAACCACCCTCACACCTACCCGGTGTGTTGATAGGAAAGCCCGTTATGACCTCTAACAAGATCGACCTCTCGTATACCCGCTATCTAGCGCCCGACGGCCGCCTTCTCGGCGAGCTCCCTGCCTGGGCCGACGACTTCAACCTGCTGACCCGCCTGTACCGGCAAATGGTCCTCACCCGCCTGTTCGACCTCAAGGCGGTGGCCCTGCAGCGCACCGGGCGCATCGGCACCTACGCGCCGACCCTCGGCCAGGAAGCCATAGGCGTGGCCATCGGCAGCCTGATGAAGCCTGAGGATGTGTTGGTGCCCTACTACCGCGACACCGGCGTGCAGCTGATGCGCGGCGTGCGCATGGAGGAAATCCTGCTCTACTGGGGCGGCGACGAGCGCGGCAGCGTCTACGTCGACCCGGCCGTGCAGCAGGACTTCCCCCTCTGCGTGCCGATCGCCACCCAGTCCCTGCATGCCTGCGGCGTGGCCACCGCGTTCAAGATCCGTGGCGAGCACCGCGTTGCGGTGACCACCTGCGGCGACGGCGCCACCAGCAAGGGCGACTTCCTCGAAGCGCTCAACGTGGCCGGCACCTGGCAGCTGCCGGTGGTCTTCGTGATCAACAACAACCAGTGGGCCATCTCCACTCCGCGGCGCATCCAGAGCGGTGCGCCGAGCCTGGCGCAGAAGGCCATCGGTGCCGGCTTCCAGGGCGAGCAGGTGGATGGCAACGACATCCTCGCCGTCTACGACCGCATGCAGGTGGCGCTGGAGCGCGCGCGCCAGGGTAAGGGCCCGGTGCTGCTGGAGTGCATCAGCTATCGCCTCGGCGACCACACCACCGCCGACGACGCCACCCGCTACCGCTCGGCCTCCGAGGTGAAAAAAGCCTGGGAAGAGGAGCCGATCAAGCGCCTGCAGACCTACCTGGCCAGCCAGGGCGTGTGGGACGAAGGTCGCGAGCAGGCCTTGGTCGGCGAATGCCAGGCGCTGGTGCAGCAGGCGGTGGACAACTTCGAGAGCGCCGGCACCCAGCCGGTGGAATCGGTGCTCGACCACGTCTACGCCCAATGGCCGGCGGCCCTGGCCGAGCAGCGCGAGATGCTGCTGGAACGGGCGGCACGTCGCGAGGGAGGGTTGGGCCATGAGTGAAGTGAATAAATGCGCCCTGCTCGATGCGGTCAATCTGGCCCTGCACCGCGCCATGCGCGAGGACGACAACGTGGTGGTGCTCGGCGAGGACGTCGGCGTCAACGGCGGGGTGTTCCGCGCCACCGCCGGGCTGCGCGACAGCTTCGGCTTCAAGCGGGTGATCGATACGCCGCTGGCCGAAACCATGATTGCCGGCCTGTCTGTGGGCATGGCCGCACAAGGCCTGAAACCGGTGATGGAAATCCAGTTCCTCGGTTTCATCTTCGCTGCCATGGAACACCTGGTGACCCACGCCGCACGCCTGCGCAACCGCACCCGCGGCCGCCTGAGCTGCCCGCTGGTACTGCGCAGCCCGATGGGCGCCGGCATCCGCGCGCCGGAGCACCACAGCGAAAGCACCGAAGCGCTGTTCGCCCATGTGCCGGGGCTGCGCGTGGTGATTCCGTCCTCGCCAGCGCGGGCCTATGGGCTGCTGCTGGCGGCCATCGACGATCCTGACCCGGTGATCTTCCTTGAGCCGACCCGGCTGTACCGGATGAACCCGCAACCGCTGGTCGACGATGGCAAGCGCCTGCCGCTGGATACCTGCTTCACCCTGCGCGAAGGCAGTGACATCACCCTGATCAGCTGGGGCGCCAGCGTGCACGAAACCCTGCAGGCGGCTGACCGGCTGGCCGAACAGGGGGTGTCCGCCGAGGTGATCGACGTGGCCTGCGTCAAGCCGCTGGACCTCGACACCCTGGAGGCTTCGGTGCGCAAGACCGGGCGCTGCGTGATCGTGCACGAGGCGCCGAAGTCCTGCGGGGTGGGTGCGGAGATCGCCGCCAGCCTGTACGAGCGCGCGCTGCTGGATCTGCAGGCGCCGATCCAGCGGGTCGCCGCGCCGGATATCCCGCCACCGCTGTACCGCCTGGAGCAGCTGTATATCCCCGGGGTCGAGGACATTCTCGCCGCCTGTGACGAGACGCTGCACTACGCCTGATCGCCATTATTTCGCACGGCCTTGCGTGGCGTCTGCGGACGGCGGGAGGCTGGTGCCTGAAGGAGAACAACAATGAAATACTTCAAATTGCCCGACCTGGGCGAAGGCCTGCAGGAAGCCGAGATCGTCGAGTGGCACGTCAAGGCCGGCGACACGGTGAAGACCGATCAGCTGCTGGTGTCGGTGGAAACCGCCAAGGCCATAGTCGATATCCCGGCGCCCTATGACGGGGTGGTGAGCAAGACCTTCGGCGGCGAAGGCGACATCCTGCATGTCGGCGAACCGCTGCTGGCCTACGAGGGCGAGGAAGACGCCGGCACCGTGGTCGGTCGCCTGGAAGGTGGCCACGCCAAACAGGAAGACAGCTTCTTCGTCGGCGCCGCACCGTCCACCCGTGAGCACCTGGCACCACGCGCCACCCCGGCGGTACGCCAGCTGGCACGCAAGCTGGGTGTGGAGCTGGCCGGCCTGAGCGGCAGCGGCGCCGATGGCCTGGTTACCAGCGCCGATGTGGAAGCGGCGGCGCAGACCGCGCGCGACAAGTTCGGCGGCGAACGCCTGCGCGGGGTACGCCGCAGCATGGCGATCAATATGGCCAGATCCCACGCGGAAGTGGTGCCGGTGACCATCTACGGCGACGCCGACCTGCACCGCTGGAGCAGTGCGCGCGACCCGCTGATCCGCCTGGCCAAGGCCATTGCCCATGCCTGCACGGTGGAGCCGGTGCTCAACAGCTGGTTCGACGGCAAGGGCCCGTCGATCCGCCAGCACGACCGGCTCGACCTGGGCATCGCCGTGGACACCCCGGATGGCTTGTTCGTGCCGGTGCTGCGCAACGTCGGCGAGCGCACGGCGGAAGATCTTAAGGAAGGTATGGCGCGCCTGCGCGCGGACGTGAAAGCGCGCTCGATCCCGCCGCAGGAAATGATGGGTGCGACTATCACCCTGTCCAACTTCGGCACCCTGTTCGGCCGCTACGCCAACCCGATCGTGGTGCCGCCGCAGGTAGCGATCATCGGCGCCGGTGGCATCCGTGACGAAGTGGTGGCCTGGGAGGGCAAGCCGGCGGTGCATGCGGTGCTGCCGCTGTCGCTGACCTTCGATCACCGCGCGGCCACCGGCGGCGAGGCGGCACGCTTCCTCAAGGCGCTGGTGGCTGCACTGGAGGCACCGCAGGACTGAAGCACAAGCGGCAGATAGCCAAACGCCCACGGCAGTGATGCCGTGGGCGTTTTGCTTTCAGTCCGGTTGCTGGCGCGTCTGGCGGAACACCAGCGCCAGGCCGAGCAGGATTGCGACCATCCCGCCCAGGCTCAGCAGCGGCATGCGGTTACCGAGGAACAGGTAGTCCATCGCCGCCGTCACCCCGGGCACCAGGTAGAACAGGCTGGTGACGTTGACCAGGTTGCCGCGCTGGATCAGCCGGTACAGCAGCAGCTGTGCCACCACCGAAATCACCAGACCCAGCCACAGCAGCGCGACCAGGAAGCTGGCCGACCAGTCGACCGCCCAGGGCTTGAATGGCAGAAACAGCGCACACAGCAGCAGGCTGACTGCGTACTGCAGCGGCAGCGCCTGCAATGGTGACTGGCTCAGGCCTTTCTGCAGGATCGCGCCCAGGGTCATGCAACCCAGGGACAGCAGGGCGAAGCCGGCACCCAGGGCGGAAACATGGGCCTGGCCGATGCTCTGCCACACCACCAGTACCAGGCCGAGCAGAGCCAGGGCGAGGCCGAGCAGGCGCAGCGCCGGGAAGCGGCGCTCCAGCAGCACCAGGGTCAGGATCGGTTGCACGCCGAGCACGGTGGCCAGTACGCCGGGCGTGATGCCGTGATCCAGGGCCAGCAGGTAGCCGATCGAGTAACCGCCGACCAGCAGCAGGCCGGTGCAGGCCGTGCGCAGGCGATTGCCCGGTGCCGGCAGCCAGGTACGGCTCCAGCTGCCGATCAGCACCAGGGCGGCCAGGGCCATGGCGAAGCGCAGGGTGAGGAAGGCGAAGGCGGAGGAGTGGTCGAGCCCGAGACGGGCGAAGATCGCGCCGCTGCTCCACAGCAGCACGAACAGCGTGGTCGAGGCGCAGGCGCCCCAGAAGTTCTTGTCGAAAACCATGATTGTTACCTGTCGGAAGCGAAGCAGGCTTCGTCGCCGTGTGGCGCGGTCGGACCTTGCAGGTTGGGGACGAAGCAGGAGTGGGCGCTAAGCCCGGTCAGCAGCTGGCTGGCGGCGGTGGTGTGCCGCAGCGGGTGCCGGGCGGATCGACAGGCGGGGCAACGGAGCACAGGGCCGGGCATGCGTACGCGCCGAACGGGTCGGTGAGCGTGGCGTATGCGGCGCGGGTGTGAGTCATGGTGACGGTCCGTTAATGCCCTTGATGGGCCAGGCGAAAGTAACGTTTCCTGGCCGCCTGGTCAATTCTGGCGCTGGCGCTTTGGCCGGTGAGCGGTTATCTGTACAGCTCGGGTATGGATGGGGTCGGGTCATGGGTGAACCGCACTGGCAGGGCGAATTGTGGCTGGCGAGCGACTTCTGCCTGCTCGCCGGGGTCAGTGGTGATGCCCGGCCCCATGCGCACTATGCCCACCAGGCCATGCTGGCTTTGGCCGAGCCCCTGAGTCTGGTCGTCGACGGGCAGCTGCTCAGCGGGCGCTGCCTGCTGGTGGAGTCGCTGCGTGAACATGCCTTTGCCGGGAGCGGCCAGCCGCTGCTGGCGGTATATGCCGAACCCCTGGCGTTCAGCGCCGGGGCGCTGCGCGAATTGTTGCCCGTTGCGCCTGCGGAGCCGCAAGCGCTGGCCGCCTGCATCCAGGCGCTGCCACGTCAGCGCCTGGATACGCGGGTCGAGCAGGCTTTGCGGGCGGTGGATGAGCAGCTGCTGGACAAGGTCAGTGCGCTTGCCCTGGCGCAGCAAGTCAGCCTGTCGCTGAGCCAGCTGGAGCGCCTGTTCGGCGAGCAGGTCGGGCTGTCGGTGCGGAGGTTGGTGCTGTGGCGGCGTCTGCGCCTGGCGTTGGCCGTCGGTCTGTCCGGCAGCAGCCTGACCGAGGCGGCCCATGCCGCCGGTTTTGCCGACTCGGCACATTTCTCGCGCACGGTGCGCAGCATGTTCGGTGTGCGCGCACAGGCGCTGCGACAGCTGCGATTACACCTGCTCGGCTGAGCCCCGCAGCGCGGTGGGCGGGGTGACCGCGGGGGCGTCTTGCGGTGGCTGGCGAAAGGGTTCGAGCAGCTGCGCCAGGTAGGCGTCCGGGTAGTCGGGGCGGCTGCCGATGCCGGGATCATCGCTGGCCAGACGATACCCGGGCCGGGTGAATGCCGTGCCGAACAGGCGATCCCAGAAGCTGAAGAACAGGGCGAAGTTGACGTCGCCAAGCTTGCCGTACTTCAAGTGATGGAAGCGGTGCACCGGGGCCCAGGCGAACAGGTGGCGCAAGGCGCCGATGCGCATGTCGACATTGCTGTGCTGCAGCAGCAACTGCACGGCAATGGCGAAGGCCAGCAGGGCGGCGACCGGCAGCGGCATGCCGAGCAGAAGCAGCGGCGCGGTGCCGGCGGCGGCCTCCAGGGCCTGGTGCAGCGGGTGTTTCATCAGGCCATTGAGGCCGTACATGCGCCGCACGCTGTGGTGCACCGCATGCAGGCGCCAGAGCAGCGGGCTGCGGTGGCTGAGCCAGTGCATCAGGGTGATGCCGAAGTCGGCCACGACTATCGCCAGCAGCAGTTGCAGCCACATGGGCCAGTCTTTGGGCCACAGGTCATTAGCGGGCAGCAGAGTGGCCAGCAGGGGAATGCCGGCTACGCCGAGGCTGTTCAGTCCTTCATTGCAGGTGGCGTGCAGGGCGTCGCGCCAGCGGTCGTTGTGTGACCGGTTCCAGTCGCGCTGATAGGGCAGCCAGGCTTCGGCGCAGAACGACAGGGCAATGGCGCCCAGCAGCAAGGCGGGCAGCAGCCAGAGGCCGAAACCCCGGTAACCGACCAGCCAGGTGGCCAGGCCGGTCAGGCCGAAACAGAAGCAGGGGGCGTAGAGGACTTGCAGCAACTGACGCATGGCGCTCTCCTTGGTCGGGGAGAGAGCAGTCTGCATTCGTCTGGCCGCTGCGCGCTTGAACAAACCGCGCAGCGGCGCGGGGCTCAGACTTCGCTGGAGTCGGCGTCCAGCTCGGCGAGGGCGTCGGGCTGGTTCTTGAACGCCTTGGCGAAGGTGTCGCGGTTCTTCGCCATGAAGATACCGAGTTCCTCGACCTGCTCTTCGCTCAGCGAAGGCACGGCCTTGTGCAGGGCACCGGACAGCGCTTCGGCCAGTTCCAGCATCTTGTCGTAACGATCGGCTTCGGCCTTATCCATGAACAGGCGCTCCGGATCGCGACTGCTGCGGTACACCACTTCGACGGCCATTCATCACCTCATTCCTGTATCGTCTGGATAGAAGCACTGTATTTGCATACAGTAATTGAATCGCTGGATGAGTTGCAAGGGTCACGCCAGTCTAGTGCGTCACAGGCAGCCTGCAGGCATGAAAAAGGCGCCCTGGGGCGCCTTTTCATGTCGTTACGGACGAATTTCGATCAGCGTGCCGTCCTTCACCAGACTCCACAGCTCGCGCATGTCAGTGTTCTTCATGGCGATGCAGCCTTCAGTCCAGTCGAGGGTGCTGAAGTACCACTCGGGGTATTCGTCATCCAGCGGGGTGCCGTGGATCATGATCATGCCGCCCGGTGGCACGCCCTTCTTACGCGCGCCGGCAGCGTCGCGGGCGTTGGGGTAGGAGATGTGCATGGCCAGGTTGTAGCGTTCGCTGATCTTGCGCCAGTCGATCCAGTAGAAACCTTCCGGGGTGCGGCTGTCGCCTTCGCGCAGCTTGGCGCCCTTGGGCTCCTTGCCGAGCGACACACGGTAGGTCTTGAGCACTTCGCCGCGGCCCATCAGGTGCAGTTTGCGTTCGGATTTGATCACCAGCACCTTGTCCACCGCCTTGCCACTCAGGGTCGGAGTGGTTGAAGCCGGGGCGAGGGTAGCGAGGGAAAGACAAATAAGGGTGAGCAGCCAGCGCATTACAGTGTTCCGCATTTCTCTGGCCTGAGGGTTCAGGCTGTTATGGGGCGAGAGTCTGCCAATGCCGCTGCGGATGTTCAATCCTCGGGAGATTGCCGGTAGTGGTCAGGATCGTGCGGCGTGCATGCCGGGATGCTCAGCAAACATGCTTTTATAGGTCGATTCCCCGTTTTGGTAGCTCTGGCATGACTCATCCCCGGTTCCTGCGTCACCTGCTTCTGGCCAACACCTCCCAGGCCCACCTGAGTGCGGCCAGCGCCCTGGTGCAGGTTGGTGCGACGCTCTACGTGGTCGCCGACGACGAGCTGCATCTGGGTGTCTTCCCGACCGAAGGTGATGCGCCGGGCCAGTTGTTGCGCCTGTTCGACGGCGAGCTGCCGGTCGACAAGGCCGAGCGCAAGGCGCTCAAGCCGGACCTGGAGTCCCTGGCGCTGCTGCCGGCCATGCCCGGTTATGCCCAGGGCGCGTTGCTGGCGCTGGGCTCCGGCTCTAAAACCAATCGCCAGACGGGTGTGCTGCTGGGCCTGGATTCGGCCGGGCAGGTTGCTGGCGCGCCGCGCTTGCTCGATCTGCAGGCGCTGTACCTGCCGCTACGCGAGCGTTTCGGCGATCTCAATATCGAGGGCGCCTTCCTGCTGGGCGAGGAGTTCCTGCTGCTGCAGCGTGGCAATCAGGGCCAGGCGCTGAGCGCCCAGGTGCGCTACGCCTGGCCCGAGCTGCAGGCCTGGTTGCTCGGCGCGCTGGCCGAGCCGCCGGCACCGTGCCTGCTGCAGGCGGTCGAGCTGGGCGAGCTGGCGGGCGTGGCCCTGGGCTTTACCGATGGCGCGGCGCTGACTGATGGACGTTGGCTGTTCAGCGCGGCGGCCGAAGACACTACGGACAGCTACCGCGACGGCGCCTGCCTAGGCGCGGTGATCGGTCTGGTCGAGGCCGATGGCCAGGTGTGCCGTCTGGCCGAACTGGATGGGCGCTGGAAGGTGGAGGGGATTGCCCTGGCGCCGGACGGTCGCCTGTTGCTGGTGACCGATGCCGACGACCCGCAGACGGCTGCCAGCCTGTTGGCTCTGGAACTGCCCGGCCTGGATTGAGCGGGTCTAGCGCGATAGGCGCACAGCCAGCTCATCGGCCGCCTCGGCCCAGTCCGAGTCATCGTTCAGGGCCTGGGCGAGGAAGCCGGCCTGGGCCTTGTTCCAGAACGGCGCCTCGGCCAGGGCCAGGCCATCGGACAGGCGGTGGCTGCCGATAAAGGCGTCGATATCCGCTTTGCCCGCGGGCAGGCCGAGTTGTTTGAACAGGCTGCTCAGGTTGTGTTCGCTGGTGTCCATGCATCCTCCTGCGGTGGTCGGTGACGCTGCAGCTAGGACTATAGACCCTGGTTCTACGTACGCGGCCGCAGCGCGGCCAGGCCTTCGTTGCGGATCGGGTAGAGCTGCTCGCGGCGGTCGGCGAAGTAGTGCTGCAGGGTACGTCCGACCGTGGGGAAGGCCAGCTCGTTCCAGGGGATTTCGTGCTCATGGAACAGCTGCACTTCGAGGCTTTCCTCACCGGCGGCGAAATCCAGGTCGACCAGTTCGGCGCGGAAGAACACATACAGCTGGCTGATGTGCGGCAGGTCGAACAGGGTGTACAGCGCCAGGTTGCGCACGCGGGCGCAGGCTTCCTCGTCGGTCTCGCGCATGGCGGCCTCGGCCAGGGTCTCGCCGTTTTCCATGAAACCGGCCGGCAGCGTCCAGTAGCCGCGCCGTGGCTCAATGGCGCGGCGGCACAGCAGCACCTGCTCGCCCCACACCGGCAGGCAGCCGGCGACGATGCGCGGGTTCTGGTAATGGATGGTCTGGCACTGCGGGCAGACGAAACGCAGGCGGTTGTCGCCCTCCGGGATGCGTTGCTCGACGGCTTGGCCACATGCACTGCAGAATTTCATGTCCGCTCCTTTTGCGTCTCGCTCATCTTGGCGCTGCCCGGCGGCCTCGGCAAGCCAGCGAGTGGTTTCGCCAGGCCATCCCGTCGGCACGGGGCTTGGGCGCTCGCCGGCTTTCATGCCATGATGCCGGGAAGAAAAAGAGACCGAGAACGACTCATGCTCGACGAGCTGCTGCAACGCGTGCGCAGCCATAGTCCACGCATTCTGCCGAGCGACGAACGCCAGCCGGAAGCCGCCGTACTGGTGCCGCTGACCCGTAGCGACGACCCCGAAGTGGTGCTGACCCTGCGCGCCAGTGGCCTGTCCACCCACGGTGGCGAAGTGGCCTTCCCGGGCGGGCGCCGTGATGCGACCGACCCTGATCTGGCCTTCACCGCCCTGCGCGAGGCCGAGGAGGAAGTCGGCCTGCCGCCCGGCCTGGTGGAGATGGTCGGCCCGCTCAGTCCGCTGGTGTCGCGCTTCGGCATCCGCGTCACGCCCTGGGTCGGGGTGGTGCCGGACTACGTCGAGTACCGGCCCAACGACAGCGAGATCGCCGCCGTCTTCGCCGTGCCGCTGCGCTTCTTCCTCGAGACCCCGCGCGAGGTCACCCACCGCATCGATTACGAGGGGCGCAGCTGGTACGTGCCCTGCTACCACTACGAAAACTACAAGATCTGGGGCCTGACGGCGGTGATGATCGTCGAGCTGCTGAATGTCGCGTTCGACGCCGGCATCGACCTGGAGCAACCGCCGCAGCCCTCGGTCAAGATTATCCGCCTGTGAGGAACAACCGATGAAGTACCGCCTGGGCGATGCCCGTGTGGAGGCCCACCCCGAGAGCTGGATTGCCCCGACTGCGGCGGTGATCGGCAAGGTGCGTCTGGATAAGGGTGCCAACGTCTGGTTCGGCGCCGTGCTGCGTGGCGACAACGAGCTGATCCATATCGGCGAGAACAGCAACGTGCAGGACGGCACGGTGATGCACACCGACATGGGCTTCCCGCTGACCCTCGGCACGGGCGTCACCGTTGGCCACAACGTGATGATGCACGGCTGCAGCGTTGGCGATTACAGCCTGGTCGGCATCAATGCGGTGATCCTCAACGGCGCCAGGATTGGCAAGTACTGCATCATCGGCGCCAACAGCCTGATCCCCGAAGGCAAGGAAATTCCCGACGGCAGCCTGGTCATGGGCAGCCCCGGCAAGGTGGTGCGCGAGCTCACCGAGCAGCAGAAGAAGATGCTCGAAGGCAGCGCCGCCCACTACGTACACAATGCCCAGCGCTATGCCCGCGATCTGGTCGAGGACGAAGGCTGATGGACGTTGAGCGCCCGGTCCGTTCGCCCTGCGTGAGTATCTGCGCCCTGGACGACCACGACATCTGCATCGGCTGCCAGCGCACGGCGGACGAGATCACCCGCTGGGGGTGCATGGACAATGCCGAGCGCCGCCTGGTGCTCGAACACTGCGCCGAACGCACCCGCGCCGCCGGGCAGTTCCTGCAGCAACCTGCTTCCCACTGAATTCCTGTTTCCCTTTGCCCGAGGACTGTCGCATGCCCCGTATCGGTACCCCTTTGTCGCCGACCGCCACCCGTGTCCTGCTCTGTGGCTCCGGCGAGCTGGGCAAGGAGGTGGTGATCGAACTGCAGCGCCTGGGCTGTGAAGTGATCGCCGTCGACCGCTATGCCAATGCCCCGGCCATGCAGGTGGCCCATCGCAGCCACGTGATCAGCATGCTCGACGGCGCCGCCCTGCGCGCAGTGATCGAGGCAGAGAAGCCGCACTACATAGTCCCGGAGATCGAGGCCATCGCCACCGATACCCTGGTCGAGCTGGAAGCCGAAGGTTATACCGTGATCCCCAGCGCCCGCGCGGCCAAACTGACCATGAACCGCGAGGGTATCCGCCGCTTGGCCGCCGAAGAGCTGGGCCTGCCGACCTCGCCGTACCGTTTCGCCGACTCCTTCGAGGAGTGCTGGGCGGCGGTGCAGGCGCTGGGTTTCCCGTGCCTGATCAAGCCAATCATGAGTTCCTCGGGTAAGGGTCAGTCGGTGCTGAAAAGCATGGCCGACCTGCAAACCGCCTGGGATTACGCCCAGGCGGGCGGGCGTGCTGGCAAGGGCCGGGTGATTGTCGAGGGCTTCATCGACTTCGACTACGAGATCGCCTTGCTTACTGTGCGCCACAGTGGCGGCACCACCTTCTGTGCTCCAGTCGGTCATCGCCAGGTCAAGGGCGACTACCAGGAGTCCTGGCAGCCGCAGCCGATGAGCGACAAGGCGCGGGCCGAAGCCGAGCGCATTGCCCTGGCGGTGACCGGCTCCCTGGGCGGGCGTGGCCTGTTTGGCGTGGAACTGTTCATCAAAGGCGACCAGGTCTGGTTCTGCGAGATTTCCCCGCGTCCGCACGATACCGGCCTGGTCACCCTGATTTCCCAGGATATGTCCGAGTTCGCCCTGCACGCACGGGCTATCCTCGGCCTGCCGATCCCGGCTATCCGCCAGCTCGGCCCGTCCGCCTCGGCGGTGATCCTGGTCGAAGGCGAGTCGCAGCAGGTCAGCTTCGGCAATCTCGGCGCGGCCCTGGCCGAGGCGGATACCGCCTTGCGCCTGTTCGGCAAGCCGGAAGTCAGCGGCCAACGGCGCATGGGCGTGGCCCTGGCGCGTGACGAAAGCCTCGAAGCGGCCCGGGCCAAGGCAACCCGCGCGGCCCAGGCGGTAACCGTCGAACTGTGAGCGCCCTGCGCGCCCTGGGTTGGTGGGGGCTGACCCTGGCTTTGCTGCCAGTGGCCTTGCCGCAGGCGCTATGGACTCGGCGCACAGCCTTGCGTCTGCCGCCAGCCGGCGGTGATGCCCATGGCTTGGTTGGTGCTGCGTTCGCCGGTACGCCGCTGCGCCTGCTGGTGCTGGGCGAGTCCACTGTGGCCGGGGTTGGTGTCGATGAGCTGGAGGCGGCGCTGGCCGGCCAGCTGGCCCAGGCCCTGGCGCAGCGCCTGCAGCGCCCGGTGGTCTGGCACGCCCATGGCGAGAATGGCATCACCGCCGGCGAGGCTTGCGAGCGCCTGTTGCCGTCCGCCCTGGTTGAGTCGGCCGATCTGGCTCTACTGGTCTTCGGCGTCAACGACACCACGCACCTGAGCTCGCTGAAGGCCTGGGGTGGCGCACTGGCTTGCCTGGCGGCGGCGCTGGGTGGGCGGGGTGCCCGGGTCGTCTTCACCGGAGTACCGCCTATCGAACACTTCAGTGCCTTGCCCTGGTTGCTGCGCAAGTTGCTGGGGCTGCGGGCCGGCCTGATGGATGCGCGGCTGCGCCAGGTCTGCGGTGAAGTCGGGGCTGGCTATCAGCGGCTGGAGCTGGAGTTTGCTGCCGAGTTTCTTGCCGCCGATGGCTACCATCCTTCGGCGCTGGGCTATCGGGTCTGGGCCGAAGGGTTGGCAGACAGGCTTGGCGCAGGTTCTTAGAACCTGTTTACGATCTCCTGTCCGTCGGCCATACCGCGTTAAAAACAGGCTCGGAATGCTCATTTACAGCTCGTAAACTCCGCTTCCTCGCCTGTTTTTGCCTTGTCTGGCTCTAGTCCAAAAGATCGTAAACAGGTTCCTAGCGCGAGCGTCTGAACGGTGCCTGCCAGGCGCGCACGCTCTTCACCCGGTTTTCGCTGGATTCGAGGATTTCCAGGCGGTAAGGGCCAATCTTCAGGCACACCGGGCTGTCGGGGATGGTTTCCAGGGCTTCGGTGATCAGCCCGTTGAGGGTCTTCGGGCCTTCGCTGGGCAGGCGCCAGCCGAGGCTCTTGTTGATCTCGCGGATGTTGGCAGCGCCATCGATGATCTGCGTGCCGTCGGCCTGCGGGTGGATCTCCGGGTTGGCCTCGCCGTCTTCGTGGCTGAAGTCGCCGACCACCTCGTCGAGCAGGTCTTCCAGGGTGACGATGCCCTGCACGTCGCCGTACTCGTCGACCACCAGGCCGAGGCGGCGCTTCTCCTTCTGGAAGTTCACCAGCTGGGTCGCCAGGGGTGTGCCTTCGGGGATGAAGTAGGGCAGCTGGCAGCACTCCAGCAGGGTCTCGTGGCTCAGCCGGTTCTGCGTCAGCAGGCTGGCCAGGCGGCGCATGTGCACGATGCCTTCGATCTGGTTGATGTCGCCGCGAAACACCGGCAGGCGGGTGTGGCCGACGCCGCGCAGCTGCTCGACGATCTGGCCGAGCGGGTCATCCAGGTCGATGCCGGTGACTTCGCTGCGCGGGATCATGATGTCGTCGACGGTGACCTTTTCCAGCTCCAGCAGTTCGAGCAGGGCGCGTTGGCGCTGTTGGCGTGCTTGCTGGCCATCGTGGCCGCGCGAAGTCTGGCGCCGTTCGACTGAGGGGGCGCCGAGGGCGTGGGCGGCACGACTGGCGCGGCGCCATGGCAAGTGCGGGTGCAGCAGCAAGGCCAGACTGGCCAGCAGCAGGGCCAGGGCGGCGAGTGTGTAAGCGTAGGGGGGCAGGTTCACGGCGGCTAGATATGCAGGATGAATTCGCGAACCAGCTTGCTGCCGAAGTAGGCCAGCATCAGCAGGAGGAAGCCGGCCAGGGTCCAGCGAATGGCCTTGTGTCCGCGCCAGCCAAGCTGGTGGCGTCCCCACAGCAGCACGCCGAACACCAGCCAGGCCAGGCCGGAGAGCAGGGTCTTGTGTGCCAGGTGCTGGGCCAGCAGGTTGTCGACGAACAGCCAGCCGGAAACCAGCGACAGGGTGAGCAGCAGCCAGCCGGCCCAGAGGAAGCCGAACAGCAGGCTTTCCATGGTCTGCAGAGGGGGGAAGTTGCGGATTAGCCCGGACGGGTGCTTGTGCTTGATCTGATGGTCCTGCAGCGACAGCAGCAGGGACTGGAACATGGCAATGGTCAGCACGCCGTAGGCCAGGATCGACAGCAGGATATGGGCGAGGATGCCCGGCTTCTCGTTGATCGGGCTCAGCGTGCCGGAAGGCAGGAACTGCGCCAGCAGCACGGTCAGGCAACCCAGCGGCATGAGGATCAGCAGCAGGTTTTCCACCGGGATGCGCGCGCAAGCCAGCAGGGTAATGGCGATCACCGCATAGGCGATCAGGCTGGCGGCATTGAAGAAGTCGAGGCTCAGGCCGGCCGTCGCATGCAGTTGCATGAACAGGCTGGCACCATGGAAGAGCAGGGCGATCAGCACCAGCAGCGCGAGCAGCGGCTGGTGTGGGCGTTGCTGTTTGGCCAGGCGCAGGCCTTGGTAGGTAGTGGCGCCGGCATACAGAGCAGCGGCGACCAGGCTGGGCAGCAGAGGGTGCATAAGTCCTTGTAACGCAGGGCCCGAAAGGCCGTGAGTTTGGCATATAAGAAGCATTCCCCGAAAGACCGCTGGCGGTGTCGGCGGGCTTGGCACTTGGTTATACTCCGCGCCTTGTCGCAAGCCCCCGCTTAAAGGAACGCGCATGTTCGAAAACCTAACCGACCGCCTGTCACAGACGCTGCGCCATGTCACCGGCAAGGCCAAGCTGACCGAGGACAACATCAAGGATACCCTGCGTGAAGTGCGCATGGCCCTGCTCGAGGCCGATGTCGCCCTGCCGGTGGTCAAGGATTTCGTCAACAAGGTCAAGGAACGCGCCGTTGGCACCGAGGTGTCGAAAAGCCTGAGTCCGGGCCAGGCGTTCGTGAAGATTGTCCGCGTCGAGCTGGAAGAGCTGATGGGCGCGGCCAACGAAGACCTCGCCTTGGCCACTACGCCGCCTGCCGTGGTGCTGATGGCCGGCCTGCAGGGTGCGGGCAAAACCACCACCGCCGGCAAGCTGGCGCGCTTCCTCAAGGAACGCAAGAAGAAGACAGTGATGCTGGTCTCCGCCGACGTCTATCGTCCGGCGGCGATCAAACAGCTGGAAACCCTCGCCGGTGATATCGGCGTGACCTTCTTCCCCTCCGATATCAGCCAGAAGCCGGTGGCCATTGCCCAGGCGGCGATTGCCGAGGCCAAGCTCAAGTTCATCGACGTGGTCATCGTCGACACCGCCGGCCGTCTGGCCATCGATGCCGAGATGATGGCGGAGATCCAGGCCGTGCATGCGGCGACCAAACCGGTCGAGACCCTGTTCGTGGTCGACGCCATGACCGGCCAGGACGCGGCCAACACCGCCAAGGCCTTCGGTGATGCCCTGCCGCTGACCGGCGTGGTGCTGACCAAGGTCGACGGTGATGCCCGTGGCGGTGCCGCGCTGTCGGTGCGGCAGATCACCGGCAAACCGATCAAATTCCTCGGCATGGGCGAGAAGAGCGATGCGCTCGAGCCCTTCCATCCGGATCGTATCGCTTCACGCATCCTCGGCATGGGCGATGTGCTCAGCCTGATCGAACAGGCCGAGCAGACCCTCGACCGCGAGAAGGCCGACAAGCTCACCAAGAAGCTGAAGAAGGGCAAGGGCTTCGATCTCGAAGACTTCCGCGACCAGCTGCAGCAGATGAAGAACATGGGCGGTCTTGGCGGCCTGATGGACAAGCTGCCGTCCATCGGCGGGGTCAACCTGTCGCAGATGAGCGGCGCCCAGGGCGCGGCCGAGAAACAGTTCAAACAGATGGATGCGATCATCTGCTCGATGACCCCGGCTGAGCGCCGCGATCCGGAAATCATCAGTGGCTCGCGCAAGCGCCGCATCGCCCTCGGCTCCGGCACCCAGGTGCAGGATGTCGGCCGGCTGATCAAGCAGCACAAGCAGATGCAGAAGATGATGAAGAAGTTCACCGCCAAGGGTGGCATGGCCAAGATGATGCGTGGTCTTGGCGGCATGATGCCGGGCGGCGGCATGCCCAAGATGTAAGCGGGGCGGGCCGTGCGTGCTGCATGACAGCACTCGGGCGGCCTGCTGCCGACCGGCGGACCCAAAAAGAGATTTGCAATCGGCCGCATAATCCTTAGAATATGCGGCCTTTCGGGCCTAGGCCCTCAAAGTGTGCCTTCAAGTTTTGCAAGCACCGACTACAGGAACGATGTTCACATGGTAACCATCCGTCTTGCCCGTGGCGGCTCCAAGAAGCGCCCCTTCTACCACCTGACCGTGACCAACAGCCGCAATGCGCGCGACGGTCGCTTCGTAGAGCGTATCGGTTTCTTCAACCCGGTCGCCGCTGGTGCTGAAGTGAAGCTCTCCGTAAACCAGGAGCGCGCTGCCTACTGGCTGAGCCAGGGCGCCCAGCCGTCTGAGCGCGTTGCTCAGCTGCTCAAGGAAGCTGCCAAGGCTGCTGCCTGAGTAACATGACCACGTCGCCGACCGCCGAGGATCTGATCGTCCTCGGCAAGATCACTTCGGTGCACGGTATACGTGGCGAGGTGAAGATTTATTCCTTCACCGATCCGATCGACAACCTGCTCGACTACCGCCGCTGGACACTCCAGCGCGATGGCGAGGTCAAGCAGGTCGAGTTGGCCAGCGGACGCTTGCAAGGCAAGATTCTGGTGGCGAAGCTCAAGGGCCTCGATGACCGCGAAGTCGCACGTACTTTCGCGGGTTTCGACATTTGTGTGCCCCGGGCTCAGCTGCCGGAACTCGCCGAAGACGAGTTCTACTGGTACCAACTGGTGGGTCTCAAGGTTATCGATACGCACGGACAGCTGTTCGGCACTATCGATCACCTGTTCGAGACTGGCGCCAACGATGTGGTGGTGGTCAAGCCCTGCACGGGCAGCCTGGATGACCGCGAGCGCCTGCTGCCGTATACGGCGCAGTGCGTACTCAAGGTGGATCTGGCGGCCGGCGAGATGCTGGTCGACTGGGATGCCGATTTCTGAGCTGTCAGGCTCTTGTGCGAGCGAGTGCCATGCGCGTTGAAGTCATCAGCATCTTCCCGGAGATGTTCGCCGCCATCAGTCAGTACGGCATTACCAGTCGTGCGGTGAAGCAGGATCTGTTGCAGTTGAACTGTCACTACCTGCGCGATTTCACCGACGATCGTCACCAGACAGTGGACGACCGGCCTTTTGGCGGTGGTCCCGGCATGGTGATGAAGATCAAGCCTCTGGAAGGCGCTCTGGCTGCGGCCAAGGCTTCTGCCGGAGAGAAGGCGAAGGTGATCTACCTGTCGCCGCAAGGCCGCCAGCTTAATCAGCCGGCAGTGCGCGAGCTGGCCAGCGAAGAGGCGTTGATCCTCATCGCCGGCCGCTACGAAGGCATCGACGAGCGCTTCATCGAAGAACATGTCGATGAGGAATGGTCGATCGGCGACTACGTACTCTCCGGTGGCGAGCTGCCGGCGATGGTCCTGATCGATGCAGTCACCCGCTTGTTGCCCGGTGCACTGGGCCATGCAGATTCGGCCGAGGAGGATTCGTTCAGCGACGGCCTGCTCGACTGTCCGCACTACACCCGCCCGGAGGTGTATGCGGGAAAACGTGTTCCCGATGTGTTGCTTAGTGGCAACCACGAACACATCCGGCGCTGGCGTTTACAGCAGTCCCTTGGTCGGACCTGGCAACGCCGCGCTGATCTTCTGGATAGCCGCTCGCTTTCTGGAGAAGAAAAAAAGCTGCTGGAGGAATACATCCGCCAGCGGGACGATAGTTAATGTATCGATGACAGACCGATGTCTGTCTTAGGAGCACAGCATGACCAACAAAATCATTCAGCAACTCGAAGCTGAGCAGATGAACAAAGAGATCCCGACCTTTGCCCCGGGCGACACCATTGTCGTTCAGGTTAAAGTGAAGGAAGGCGATCGTCAGCGTCTGCAGGCTTTCGAAGGCGTAGTTATCGCCAAGCGTAACCGTGGTCTGAACAGTGCTTTCACTGTTCGCAAGATCTCCAACGGTGTTGGCGTTGAGCGTACCTTCCAGACCTACAGCCCGCTGGTTGACAGCCTGGCCGTCAAGCGTCGCGGCGACGTGCGCAAAGCCAAGCTGTACTACCTCCGCGACCTGTCCGGCAAGGCAGCTCGTATCAAGGAAAAGCTGTCCTGATCGGACGGTTTCCCTTGTCGAAAAAAGCAGCCCACGGGCTGCTTTTTTCTTGCCCGCAATTTCCCTTTTCTGCATGACCGCCGCGTAGAACAAGCACAACAGCCGCAGTCTAGGGTCTATTCCCGTTTCGTTCACGGCCGCGCCGGAGCCAGTATTTGCGCGGAGCTAGGCGCGAGACGCGTGGTTTGGTCGTCCAAATGAGCCGTCGAGTAACGACGTTCCGCGCAAATGCTGGCCCGTCCCTTCGGGTTGCGTGCAAAATTACGCCATGCGGCGTTGCGAGACTGGGCAAGGGCGCGACCATTGCCTGCGTCCCGCGCCTTGCTTGGCGTGATTTTGCCCAGCAACGCGACTCGCGAACGAAAAGACCCTCAGCAGCCACAGCGTTTTATTCAGGTAGTCGTGGCATGACCCCAAGAGAGCAAGAGATCCAGCGGCGCACCGAGCTGTCGGAAACCCGCGTGACCAAGGCGGTATTCCCGCCCACCACCAACCACCACAACACCCTGTTCGGCGGCACTGCGTTGGCCTGGATGGACGAAGTGTCGTTTATCGCCGCCACCCGTTTCTGCCGTTTGCCGCTGGTGACCGTGTCCAGCGACCGTATCGACTTCAAGCATGCGATCCCGGCGGGTTCCATCGTCGAGCTGGTCGGACGGGTGATCAGGGTCGGCAACACCAGCCTCAAGGTCGAGGTGAATGTGTACGTCGAGAGCATGTACAGCGACGGCCGCGAAAAGGCCATCAGCGGCGTGTTCAGTTTTGTCGCCATTGGCGAGGACAAGAAGCCGATAGCCGTATTGCCGGATTTTTTCGAAACCTCCGGCGCCTGAGGGGCAGTCTGCTGCTTGAACTGCGTGCCGGCCTGGCGGCTGGCGGGGAGGCTGGGGCTGTGGAAAACTACCTCGCCTCTTTATCGTCAAGCAGTCCTCCATGCCCGTTCTCGACCATCCGCTGATCGATCGCTTTCTCGATGCCCTGTGGCTGGAGAAGGGGCTCTCCGTGCATACCCGCGATGCCTATCGCAGCGATCTCGGGCTGTTCAACGAATGGTTGCAGGCGCGCGGGCTACAGCTGCCCAGCGCCGGGCGCGAGATCATTCTCGATCACCTGGCCTGGCGCCTGGAGCAGGGCTACAAGGCGCGCTCCACGGCGCGTTTTCTCTCCGGTGCGCGCGGTTTCTATCGCTACTTGCTGCGCGAGGGGCTGATTGGCGAGGACCCGACCCTGCAGGTCGACTTGCCGCAACTCGGCCGGCCACTGCCCAAGTCGCTGTCCGAGGCCGATGTCGAGGCGCTGCTGGCGGCGCCGGAGCTGGATGACCCGATAGGTTTGCGTGACCGTGCCATGCTCGAGGTTTTGTATGCCTGCGGTCTGCGTGTCAGCGAGCTGATTGCCCTGACCCTGGAGCAGGTCAACCTGCGCCAGGGCGTGCTGCGGGTGTTTGGCAAGGGCAGCAAGGAGCGCCTGGTGCCGCTGGGCGAGGAGGCGATTGCCTGGATTGAGCGCTACGTGCGCGAGGCGCGGCCGTTCCTGCTGGATGGCAAGCCCAGCGCCGTGCTGTTCCCCAGCCTGCGTGGCGAACAGATGACCCGGCAGACCTTCTGGTATCGCATCAAGCACCAGGCCAGGGTCGCCTGCATCGTCAAGCCCTTGTCGCCGCACACCCTGCGCCATGCCTTTGCCACCCATCTGCTCAACCATGGTGCCGACCTGCGCGTGGTGCAGATGCTGTTGGGCCACAGCGACCTGTCGACCACGCAGATCTACACCCATATCGCCCGCGCCCGCCTGCAGGAACTGCATGCGCAGCACCATCCACGTGGCTGATGGTCGGGCTGTGGGATCGCGGGCGACTGGTTGCGGTCTATTCGTCCTGCGCCAATGCCCGCCTGGCGTCTGCAATCGGCTCGCCAGGCCTTCTATGGTAGGCTTGGCCATCGTTACAGGAGTGCTCCATGTACCTTTCCCGCTTTGTTGCCGGTGCCGCTTGCGGCCTGCTGTCCGTCGCCGCCCTGGCTGCCGATCCCGATCAGGCCATCCGTGCCACGCTGCAAAAACTGCAACCCGATCTGCCGATCGAGGCGATTGCCGAAAGCCCGATGTCCGGCCTGTTCCAGGTTCATCTCAAGGGCGGGCGTCTGCTCTATGCCAGTGCCGATGGCCAGTTCCTGCTGCAGGGCAATCTGTATCAGTTCAAGGGTGACAATGCGGTCAATTTGACCGAGCAGGCCGAGAGCAAGGGCATCGCCAAGCTCGTCAACGCCATCCCGCTGAGCGAGATGGTGGTGTTTGCGCCGAAGCAGGCCAAGACCCATATCACCGTGTTCACCGATACCGACTGCGGTTACTGCCAGAAGCTGCACAGCGAAGTGCCGGAACTCAATCGCCAGGGTGTGGAAGTGCGCTATGTCGCCTTCCCGCGCCAGGGCGTTGGCTCCCATGGCTACAACGGCCTGGTCAGCGTGTGGTGCGCCAAGGATCGCCAAGCGGCGATGAACAAGGCCAAGTCGCGTGAGGAACTGCCTGCCGGCCATTGCGAAAACCCGGTCGCCAAGCAGTACGAGCTGGGTCAGATGGTGGGGGTGAATGGCACTCCGGCCATCGTTCTGGCCAACGGCCAGATGATCCCGGGTTACCGGCCGGCACCTGAGTTGGCCAAGATTGCCCTGGAAGCCAAGTAAGCCGGGCCCGCGCAACGATTGACCAAGTACCAGCCGCTTCGTAAAGTGCGGCTCTTTTCCACGGCCGGAGCAGTGCTCCGGCCGTTTTCGCAGTGAAGATGGGGAGTTCAGCGTGAAGCCGGTAAAAGTAGGCATCTGTGGCCTGGGGACCGTCGGTGGCGGCACCTTCAACGTACTCAAACGCAACGCCGAGGAGATTGCCCGCCGTGCCGGGCGCGGAATCGAAGTTGCGCAGATTGCCGCTCGTCGTCCCAACCCGAAGTGCGATACCGGCGCGACCCCCATTACCGCCGACATTTTCGATGTGGCGAGCAACCCGGAAATCGACGTGGTCATCGAGCTGATCGGTGGCTACACCCTGGCCCATGAGCTGGTGCTCAAGGCCATCGAGAACGGCAAGCACGTGGTCACCGCGAACAAGGCGCTGATCGCTGTGCACGGCAACGAAATCTTCGCCAAGGCCCGCGAGAAGGGCGTCATCGTCGCCTTCGAAGCTGCCGTGGCCGGTGGCATCCCGGTGATCAAGGCGATCCGCGAAGGCCTGGCCGCCAACCGCATCAACTGGCTGGCCGGCATCATCAACGGCACCGGCAACTTCATCCTCACCGAGATGCGCGAGAAAGGCCGTGCCTTCTCCGACGTGCTGAAAGAAGCCCAGGCTCTGGGCTACGCCGAGGCCGATCCGACCTTCGACGTCGAAGGCATCGACGCCGCGCACAAGCTGACCATCCTCGCCTCCATCGCTTTCGGTATCCCGCTGCAGTTCGACAAGGCCTACACCGAAGGCATCAGCCAGCTGACCAGTGCCGACGTGAACTACGCCGAAGCCCTGGGCTACCGTATCAAACACCTCGGCGTGGCCCGCCGCACTGAGGCTGGCATCGAGCTGCGCGTGCACCCGACCCTGATCCCGGCCGACCGCCTGATCGCCAACGTCAACGGCGTGATGAACGCGGTGATGGTCAATGGTGACGCCGCTGGTAGCACCCTGTTCTACGGTGCCGGCGCCGGTATGGAGCCGACGGCTTCGTCCGTAGTCGCTGACCTGGTCGACGTGGTGCGTGCCCTGACCACCGACCCGACCAATCGCGTACCGCATCTGGCGTTCCAGCCGGACGCCCTGAGCGACCACCCGATCCTGCCGATCGGCGAGTGCGAGAGCGCTTACTACCTGCGCATCCAGGCCAAGGATCACCCGGGCGTACTGGCCCAGGTGGCGAGCATCCTGTCCGAGCGCGGCATCAACATCGAATCGATCATGCAGAAAGAAGCCGAAGAGCACGACGGCCTGGTACCGATGATTCTGGTCACCCATCGCGTTCAGGAAGCCCGCGTCAACGACGCCATCGCCGCGCTGGAAGCGCTGAACGATATCGTCGGCAGCGTGGTGCGTATCCGCGTCGAGCAACTGAGCTGAGGTAGAAGAACATGCGTTATATCAGTACCCGCGGCCAGGCCCCGGTCCTCAACTTCGAAGACGTGCTGCTCGCCGGCCTGGCCAGCGATGGCGGCCTCTACGTCCCGGAAAACCTGCCGCGCTTCACCCAGGAAGAAATCGCTTCCTGGGCCGGCCTGCCGTACCACGAGCTGGCTTTCCGCGTGATGCGCCCGTTCGTCACCGGCAGCATTCCGGATGCCGACTTCAAGAAGATCCTCGAAGAAACCTACGGCGTGTTCGCCCACAACGCCGTGGCGCCGCTGCGCCAGCTGAACGGCAACGAGTGGGTGCTCGAGCTGTTCCACGGCCCGACCCTGGCGTTCAAGGACTTCGCCCTGCAGCTGCTCGGTCGCCTGCTCGACTACGTGCTGGCCAAGCGCAACGAGCGCGTGGTGATCATGGGTGCCACTTCCGGTGATACCGGCTCGGCAGCCATCGAAGGCTGCAAGGCCTGCGACAACGTCGACATCTTCATCATGCACCCGCACAACCGCGTGTCCGAGGTGCAGCGCCGGCAGATGACCACCATCTTCGGCGACAACATCCACAACATCGCCATCGAAGGCAACTTCGACGACTGCCAGGAGATGGTCAAGGCCAGCTTCGCCGACCAGGGCTTCCTCAAGGGCACCCGTCTGGTCGCGGTCAACTCGATCAACTGGGCGCGGATCATGGCCCAGATCGTCTACTACTTCCACGCGGCCCTGCAGCTGGGCGGCCCGGCGCGCTCCATCGCGTTCTCGGTGCCGACCGGCAACTTCGGTGACATCTTCGCCGGCTATCTGGCGCGCAACATGGGCCTGCCGATCAGCCAGCTGATCGTCGCGACCAACCGCAACGACATCCTGCACCGCTTCATGAGCGGCAATCAGTATGTGAAGGGTGACCTGCATCCGACCCTATCGCCGTCCATGGACATCATGGTCTCGTCCAACTTCGAGCGCCTGCTGTTCGACCTGCACGGTCGTAACGGCGCGGCCATCGCCGGGCTGATGGACAGCTTCAAGCAGGGTGGCGGTTTCAGCGTCGAGGAAGACCGCTGGACCGAGGCGCGCAAGCTGTTCGACTCGCTGGCGGTCAACGACGAAGAGACCTGCGAAACCATCGCCGAGGTCTACAAGGAGTGCGGCGAGCTGCTCGACCCGCACACCGCCATTGGCGTACGGGCTGCGCGCGAATGCCGTCGCAGCCTGAGCGTGCCGATGGTCACCCTGGGTACCGCGCATCCGGTCAAGTTCCCGGAAGCGGTGGAGAAGGCCGGTGTCGGCCAGGCCCCTGCGCTACCCCCGCACCTGGCTGACCTGTTCCAGCGCGACGAGCGTTGCACCGTGCTGGCCAACGACCTGAAGACCGTGCAGCAGTTCGTCGCTGCCCACGGTAATCGCGGCAAGCCGCTGTAACTTCGGCAGCCATGAAAAAGGCCAGTCACCGCGAGGTGCTGGCCTTTTTTCATGGGCGGTGATTAGTCAGGGGCGATAGGCGCGGATGAAGATGGCGACAACTTCCTGCACGTGCTCGGCGTCGGTCTGCTCGTAGGTGGGTTCGCAGCAGCCGATCAGGCGGCGGAAGTTGCAGCCACCCTTGATCAGGCTGAAGAAGTGCTCGGCGGCGCGCTGCGGGTGTTCGACCTGCAGCTGGCCGAGTTGGTTGGCCTGTTCCAGCAGATGCTCCATGGCCAGCAACATGCGATGTGGGCCGGCGTCGTAGAACAGCCGTGCCATCTGCGGGTTCTGGGCTGCCTGGGTCATCACCAGGCGCATCATGGCGATCGATTCTTCGCTGTTGATCAGGCTGTTGAAGCCGCGGCCGATGGCCAGCAGCGCCGTGTCGATATTGGTGGTGCTGCCCAGCTCGAAATACAACGGTGGCAGCTGCTCCGAGCACTTGGATTCCACCGCGCAGGCGAACAGCGTCTCCTTGTCGGTGAAGTGGCTGTACACCGTGAGCTTGGAGACGCCGGCCTCGGCGGCGATGGCGTCCATGCTGCTGCCGTCATAGCCATTGCGCATGAACAGCTGTTTGGCCGCCTGCAGGATGGCTTCCCGCTTGGCGGGATCCTTGGGCCGTCCTGGGCCGCTACTGGGTTGTAACAGTTTGTCGGACATTTCGCGTTTTAATACTGGACTGGTGAGTTTGCTATTTTTACTATACCCGGCAGTATAAGTATTCCAAAGCTTCTTTGCGAAAGGTCATTTCCCATGTTCCGCCATGCGCTGTCCCTCGCTGTGCCCGTCACGCTGATCTCCCTGCTGGTCGCCTGTGGTAATGGCGACTCCGTCGAAACCCCGGCACGCCCGGCCATGGTGGTGCAGCCACTACCAGCAAGCGATGCGATGGACACCTATCCTGGCGAAGTGCGCGCGCGCTTCGAGCCGGAGCTGGCCTTCCGCATCGGCGGCAAGATCAGCAAACGCCTGGTGGATGCCGGTGCGCGGGTGAAGAAGGATCAGGCGCTGGCCGAACTGGACGCCGAGGACGTCAAGCTGCAGCTGGAGGCGGCCCGGGCCCAGGTCACGGCGGCCGAGGCCAACCTTAAGCTGGTGCGCGCCGAGCGCGATCGCTACCAGACCCTGTTGCAGCGTCAGATGATCAGTCGCTCGCAGTTCGATAACGTGGAAAACCAGGCCGGCTATTCGGTGCTGCGCGCCTCCC
>JBOFCR010000041.1:0-9844 GCA_051646165.1 Pseudomonas sp.
CCGCCATGCCCGTGGAGGCAGTGGCCCAGGACGAGCAGGCGCTGAAGATGGGCGGCCGCCTGTTCGCCTCCAACTGCTCGGTGTGCCACGGCTCCGACGCCAAGGGCGCCTACGGTTTTCCCAACCTGACCGACCGCGAATGGCGCTGGGGGGGCGATGCCGTCACCATCAAGACCACCATCCTCGGCGGGCGCCACGGTGAAATGCCGGCGCACGGCCCGATGATCGGCGACCAGGGCGTGGCCAACGTGGCCGCCTATGTGCTCACCCAGCTGGGCGGGCGCAAACTGCCGGAAGACGTCGAGGCCGATATCGAGGCCGGCCACCAGGTATTCTCCAGCACCTGCTTCGCCTGCCACGGCGCCGAAGGCAAGGGCATGGCGATGATGGGCGCACCGAACCTGACCAACCCCTCGGCCTTCATCTACGGCAGCAGCTACGCCCAGCTGCAGCAGACCATCCGCTACGGGCGCAAAGGCAGCATGCCGGCGCAACAAGACTTCCTCGGCCAGGACCAGGTCCACCTGCTCGCCGCCTACGTGTACAGCCTGTCGCAGGCCAAACCCGAAGCCAGCCAGTAAGCAGCAACGGGCACAAGGATGTGCCCGCACCCAACCTGGCGAGAATCGCCACTTCCCCGCGCAAGCCCCGCCACCTCTGTGCGACCCAGTGTCGCACCCCTCCGACCAGTTGCATCCATGCTGATTTGACTTGGGCTAAGCTCCTGCACAGTCGCACCCGGTAACAAATCCAAGCGATCCCTTCTGGTTGTCGTGTCATTGATGCGAAAAAGTCTGGCAAAAGCGTCCAGGCAGAAAGCGTCCCAAGCGCGGGCAAAAGCCGCTAAAACCTTGATCGCACAGGCATCTGGCGTTGCAATGAGGGGCTCGTTTCTCCATACTTGCCGCCGATTTTTACCCCTAGAAAACTCCATTAACCGTGGAACCCTTAGCATGAGCACAGCAACAAGTCAGACTGCTTATAACTATAAGGTGATCCGCCAGTTTGCCGTCATGACGGTAATCTGGGGCGTCATCGGGATGGGTCTCGGTGTGTTCATTGCCGCACAACTGGTGTGGCCGGAACTCAACCTGAACCTTCCTTGGACCAGCTTCGGCCGTCTGCGCCCGCTGCACACCAACGCGGTGATCTTCGCCTTCGGTGGTTGCGCCCTGTTCGCCACGTCCTACTACGTGGTCCAGCGCACCTGCCAGGCCCGCCTGATCTCCGACACCCTGGCTGCCTTCACCTTCTGGGGTTGGCAAGCTGTGATCGTGCTGGCAGTCATCACCCTGCCGCTGGGTTACACCAGCTCCAAGGAATACGCCGAGCTGGAATGGCCGATCGACATCCTCCTCGGGATCGTCTGGATCACCTACCTGGTGGTCTTCTTCGGCACCATCGTCAAGCGCAAGACCAAGCACATCTATGTCGGCAACTGGTTCTTCGGTGCCTTCATCGTCGTGACGGCCATGCTGCACATCGTCAACAGCATGGAAATGCCGGTCAGCCTGTTCAAGTCGTACTCCATGTACGCCGGGGCTACCGATGCGATGATCCAGTGGTGGTACGGCCACAACGCCGTGGGCTTCTTCCTGACCACCGGCTTCCTCGGGATGATGTACTACTTCGTCCCCAAACAGGCCGGTCGCCCGATCTACTCCTACCGCCTGTCCATCGTGCACTTCTGGGCGCTGATCACCCTGTACATCTGGGCCGGTCCGCACCACCTGCACTACACCGCTCTGCCGGACTGGGCCCAGTCCCTCGGCATGGCGATGTCGCTGATCCTGCTGGCTCCGAGCTGGGGCGGCATGATCAACGGCATGATGAGCCTGTCCGGCGCCTGGCATAAGCTGCGCACCGACCCAATCCTGCGCTTCCTGGTGGTATCGCTGGCGTTCTACGGCATGTCGACCTTCGAAGGTCCGATGATGGCGATCAAGACCGTCAACGCCCTATCCCACTACACCGACTGGACCATCGGCCACGTGCATGCTGGTGCCCTCGGCTGGGTCGCGATGATCTCCATCGGCTCGCTGTACCACCTGATCCCGAAAGTCTTCGGTCGCGAGCAAATGCACAGCGTCAGCCTGATCAACGCCCACTTCTGGTTGGCGACCATCGGCACCGTGCTGTACATCGCCTCGATGTGGGTCAACGGCATCACCCAGGGCCTGATGTGGCGTGCAGTCAACGAAGACGGCACCCTCACCTACTCCTTCGTTGAAGCCCTGGAAGCCAGCCACCTCGGTTACATGGTTCGCGCCCTCGGCGGTGCCTTCTTCGTGACCGGCATGCTGCTGATGGCCTACAACACCTTCCGCACCGTACGTGCCGCCAACAAGGCCGAAGCCGAGGCCGCCGCACTGATTCCTGCCGAGGTTGCCCACTGATGAGCAGCAAACACGAAATACTCGAGAAGAACATCGGCCTGCTGGCGTTCTTCATGGTTATCGCGGTGAGCATCGGCGGCCTGACCCAGATCGTTCCGCTGTTCTTCCAGGACGTGACCAACACCCCGGTCGAAGGCATGAAGCCACGTACCGCCCTGGAGCTGGAAGGCCGTGATATCTACATCCGTGAAGGCTGCGTTGGCTGCCACTCGCAGATGATCCGTCCGTTCCGCGCCGAAACCGAGCGCTACGGCCACTACTCCGTCGCCGGCGAAAGCGTCTGGGATCACCCGTTCCTGTGGGGTTCCAAGCGTACCGGCCCGGACCTGGCCCGCGTTGGCGGCCGCTACTCCGATGACTGGCAGCGTGCGCACCTGTACAACCCGCGCAACGTGGTCCCGGAATCGAAGATGCCGGCTTACCCGTGGCTGGTCGAGAACAAGCTCGACGGCAAGGACACTGCCGCCAAGATGGAAGCCCTGCGCGCCCTAGGCGTTCCCTACACCGACGAAGACATCGCCGGTGCTCGCGAAGCCGTCAAAGGCAAGACCGAGATGGACGCAGTAGTTGCCTTCCTGCAAGGCCTGGGCACCGCAATCAAGAACAAACGGTAACGCATGATGGATATCGGGATGATTCGCGGTATTGGCACGGTGGTGGTGTTCATTGCCTTCATCGGCGTAGTGCTCTGGGCCTACAGCAGCCGGCGCAAAGACAGCTTCGACGAAGCAGCCAACCTGCCCTTCGCCGACGACGTCCCGGCCAACAAGCGTGACGAGCAAGCTTCTGGGAGCAATAAAGAATGACTTTGTTCTGGAGTATCTACATCAGCGTACTCAGCCTGGGCACCATCGCTGCCCTGACTGCGCTGATCTTCGGCGTGCGCAAAGGCCAGCGCCAGGAGAGCACTGAAGACACCGTCGGCCACTCGTTCGACGGTATCGAAGAGTTCGACAACCCGCTGCCGAAATGGTGGTTCATGCTGTTCGTGGCGACCATCGTGTTCGCCCTCGGCTACCTGGTTCTGTACCCCGGCCTGGGCACCTGGAAAGGTGTGCTGCCGGGTTACAACGAAGCCGGCGACGGCAAGCCGTTCGCCAACGGCGAAAGTGGCTGGACCGGTGTACACCAGTGGGAAAAGGAAATGCTGCGTGCTGACAAACAGTACGGCCCGCTGTTCGCCAAGTTCGCCGCCATGCCGATCGAGGAAGTGGCCAAGGACGAGCACGCCCTGAAGATGGGTGGCCGCCTGTTCGCCTCCAACTGCTCGGTCTGCCACGGTTCCGACGCCAAGGGTTCCTACGGCTTCCCCAACCTGACCGACAACGAATGGCGCTGGGGTGGTGAGACCGCCACCATCAAGACCACCATCATGGCCGGTCGTCATGGTGAGATGCCGGCCCAGGGCCCGACCATCGGCGAAGACGGTGTACGCAACGTCGCCGCCTATGTGCTGACCGAGCTGGCCGGGCGCAAGCTGCCGGAAGGCGTGAGCGCCGATGTGGCCGCGGGTAAGAAGGTGTTCGACAGCGTCTGCTTCGCCTGCCACACCACGGCTGGTACCGGCACCCCAGCCATGGGCGCACCGAACCTGACCAACCCGTCCGCCTTCATCTATGGCAGCAGCTTCGCGCAACTGCAACAGACCATCCGCTATGGTCGCAAAGGCAGCATGCCGGCTCAGGCCGAGCGTCTGGGTAACGACCAAGTGCACCTGCTGGCCGCTTACGTGTACAGCCTGTCGCACGACAACGGCGACAAAATCGAGAAGTAAAACGCTCGCTTGCCCGGAGCGCGACCCAAGGTCGCATCCGGGCAAGGCTGTTTCAGGCGTACCATAGTGGTCGAGTAAAAACTGACTCCGCCGGCAAGTACTGGCAGAGCAAACCACCTACCGCCGTGGTACCGCCCTGATGAGTGAACAGATTCCCGTCCGCAACATCACCCCTCCTCCGGCCAAAGGCGGCGAAAGCGTCGACCTCTATGCCAGTCGTGAAAAGATCTACACCCGCGCCTTCACCGGCCTCTTTCGCAGCCTGCGACTGAGCGGCGGCAGCTTTCTCTTCCTGCTCTATTTCGGTACCGCCTGGCTTAGCTGGAATGGCCGCCAAGCAGTGTGGTGGGACCTACCCGAGCGCAAGTTCTACATCTTCGGCGCCACCTTCTGGCCGCAGGATTTCGCCCTGCTGTCCTGGCTGCTGATCATCTGCGCCTTCGGCCTGTTCTTCATCACCGTGTTCGCCGGTCGCGTCTGGTGCGGCTACACCTGCCCGCAAAGCGTATGGACCTGGGTGTTCATGTGGTGCGAGAAGATCACCGAAGGCGACCGCAACCAGCGCATGAAGCTGGACAAACAGCCCATGAGCGCCGAGAAATTTGCGCGCAAGGCCGCCAAGCACAGCCTGTGGATTCTGATCGGCCTGGTTACCGGCCTGACCTTCGTCGGCTATTTCTCGCCGATCCGCGACCTGATCCCCGGCCTGCTCAGCGGCGAGGCCGATGGCTGGGCCTACTTCTGGGTCGGTTTCTTCACCCTGGCCACCTACGGTAACGCTGGCTGGCTGCGCGAACAGGTGTGCATCTACATGTGCCCCTACGCGCGCTTCCAGAGCGTGATGTTCGACCAGGACACCCTGATCGTTTCCTACGATCCGCGCCGTGGCGAGCACCGCGGTCCGCGCAAGAAAACCGCCGACTACAAGGCCGAAGGTCTCGGCGACTGCATCGACTGCACCATGTGCGTGCAGGTCTGCCCGACCGGTATCGACATCCGTGACGGCCTGCAGATCGAATGCATCGGCTGCGCCGCCTGCATCGATGCCTGCGACAGCATCATGGACAAGATGGGCTACCCCAAGGGCCTGATCAGCTACACCACCGAGCACAATCTGTCGGGCCGCAAGACTCACCTGCTGCGCCCGCGCCTGATCGGCTACGCCATTGCTCTGGTCGTCATGATCGGCCTGTTCATCTGGGCCATCGCCAGCCGCTCGCTGGTCGGTATCGACGTACTCAAGGACCGCGTGCTGTTCCGCGAGAACGAGCAAGGCTTCATCGAGAACGTCTACACCCTCAAACTGATGAACAAGGCCCAGCGCGACCTGACCTTCGTGATCACCGCCGAAGGCCTCGACGGCCTGGTCTACGAGGGCAAGAGCGAAGTCCGTACGCTGGCTGGCGAGGTGCTCTCGGTGCCGGTAGAGCTGTCCATCCCCCCGGAAAAACTGCCGTCCAGTGCCAACAAGATCCTGTTCAAGGTTCACGCCCTCGACGACCCGAACATCCACAGCGACGCCGACAGCCGTTTCATCGGCCCCAGCGTGCGCTAGCAAAGGCAACTCCATGCACTCCGAAAGCCCCGTAAACCCCTGGTACAAAGAGTTCTGGCCCTGGTTCATCCTGGCCATCCTCGCGTTCTCCGTCGTGCTCGGCATCGGCCTGCTGGTATTCGCCACCCAGAACCCGCCAGGGCTGATTTCCGATAACTACTACGACGTCGGCAAGGGCATCAACACCTCGCTGGAGCGCGAAAACCTGGCCAAGCGCCTGCAGCTCAAGGGCAGCCTGGTGCTGAACAACGACGACGGTACCGCGCGCCTGCAGCTCAGCGGCAACAGCAAGCCGCAGCAACTGGTGCTCAACCTGGAGTCGCCGACCCAGCCCGAGCGCGACCGCCGCGTTGTCCTGCTGCTACAGGCCGACGGTAGCTACTTCGGCCAGCTGCAGGACATCGCCGAGGGCCGCCGCTTCGTCGAGCTGCTCGGCCGCGAAGGCCAGCAGGAATGGCGCCTGTTCGAGGAAGAACAACTGCAAAGCGGCGCCACCCTGCACCTCGGCGAGTGATGCCGGCACGTCCATGAACCAGCCCCGCCCCTGCTACCACTGTGGCCTGCCGGTACCCGCCGGCAGCCGCTTCGAAGCGCATATCCTCGGCGAGACCCGTGCCCTGTGCTGCCCGGGCTGCCAAGCCGTGAGCGAGGCGATAGTCGCCGGCGGGCTGGAAAGCTATTACCGCCACCGCAGCGACAGCGCGATCAACCCGCAAGCGCTGCCCAAGGTGCTGCCGGACGAGCTGGCCCTGTACGACCGCCGCGACGTGCAGCAACCCTTCGTCCAGCACCAGGGTGAGCTCAGCGAAGCCTGCCTGCTGATCGAAGGCATCAGCTGCGCTGCGTGTGGCTGGCTGATCGAGAAACACCTGCGCGCCCTGCCCGGCGTAGCCGAGGCCAGCCTCAACCTGTCCAACCAGCGCCTTAGCGTGCGCTGGGCCGACAGCCAGCTAGCGCTCAGCCAGCTGCTCAAGGAACTGCGCAAGATCGGCTACGCCGGCCACCCCTGGCAGGCCGACGAGGCCAGCGCGCGCCTGGCCGAAGAGAACCGCCGCTCGCTGCGCCAGATCGGCGTCGCCGGTCTGCTGTGGATGCAGGTGATGATGGCTGTCATGGCCACCTGGCCGGAGTTCAACGTCGACCTGTCGCCGGAGCTGGACAAGATCCTGCGCTGGACCAGCCTGTTCCTCACCACGCCCATCGTCTTCTACTGCTGCGGCCAGTTCTTCCGTGGCGCCCTGCGCGACCTGCGCACCCGCCACCTGACCATGGACGTCTCGGTATCGCTGGCCATCGGCGGTGCCTATGTCGCCGGCATCTGGTCGACCATCACCGGCGTCGGCGAACTGTATTTCGACGCGGTCGGCATGTTTGCCCTGTTCCTGCTCACCGGCCGCTACCTCGAACGCCGTGCCCGCGAGCGTACGGCGGCAGCCACCGCGCAACTGGTCAACCTGCTGCCCGCCTCCTGCCTGCGCCTGGACGCGGCCGGCAACAGCCAGCGCATCCTGCTGCGCGAACTGCAGGTCGGCGACCAAGTGCTGGTCCCGCCCGGCGCCCTGCTGCCGGCGGACGGGCGCATCCTCGCCGGCCAGTCCAGCGTCGACGAGTCGCTGCTTACCGGCGAATACCTGCCGCTACCCCGCGCGGAAGGCGACTCTGTGACCGCCGGCACCCTCAACGTCGAAGGACCGCTGACCGTCGAGGTCGTGGCGCTCGGCGCCGACACCCGCCTGTCTGCCATCGTCCGCCTGCTGGAGCGCGCCCAGGCCGACAAGCCGCGCCTGGCCGAAGTGGCCGACCGGGTGGCGCAGTGGTTCCTGCTGATCGTCCTGGCCGTCGCCGCCGTGGTCGGCCTGATCTGGTGGCAGATAGACCCGCAACGGGCCTTCTGGATCGTCCTCTCGCTGCTGGTCGCCACCTGCCCCTGTGCTCTGTCGCTGGCCACGCCGACCGCGCTGACCACCGCCACCGGCAGCCTGCACAAGCTCGGCCTGCTGCTGACCCGTGGCCATGTGCTGGAAGGTCTCAAGCAGATCGACACGGTGATCTTCGACAAGACCGGCACCCTCACCGAAGGCCGCCTGACCCTGAGCAGCATCCAGCCCCTGCGCGAACTGGACAGCGACACCTGCCTGGCGCTGGCCGCCGCCCTCGAGCACGGTTCGGAACACCCGATTGCCCGCGCTTTTGGCCATTGTGCGCAAGCTGCCGGGCAAATCAGCAGCACGCCCGGCCAGGGCCTCGAAGGCCGGGTCGGTGAGCGCCGCCTGCGTATCGGCCAGCCCGCTTTCGTCGCCGCCCTCGCGCAGCAACCGGTCCCCGCCATCCCCGGCAGTCACGGCCAGTGGCTGCTGCTGGGCGATGAACAGGGGCCGCTGGCCTGGTTCGTACTCGCTGATCGCCTGCGCAGCGATGCCGGCGAGCTGCTGGACGCCTGCCGGGCCCAGGGCTGGCAGGTACTGCTGCTCTCCGGCGACAGCTCGCCGATGGTGGCGCAGGTCGCCAGCGAACTGAGCATCGCGGATGCCCGTGGCGGCCTGACCCCGGACGCCAAGCTGGCGGTACTCAAGCAGCTGCACCAGGACGGCCACCGTGTGCTGATGCTCGGTGACGGGGTGAATGACGTGCCGGTGCTGGCCGGTGCCGACATCAGCGTGGCCATGGGCAGCGCCACCGACCTGGCCAAGACCAGTGCCGACGCGGTGCTGCTGTCCAACCGTCTGGGCAGCCTGGCGCAGGCCTTCGTCATGGCCGGGCGCACCCGTCGCGTCATTCTGCAGAACCTGGCCTGGGCATGCCTGTACAATGGCCTGGTCTTGCCGTTCGCCGCCCTCGGCTGGGTTACCCCGCTATGGGCCGCTTTCGGCATGTCGGTCAGTTCGCTGCTGGTGGTGCTCAACGCCCTGCGCCTGGCCCGCCCGTAGAGTGGATCGCGCTTCATCGATCCAGCACCACCCCGCACTGGTGGATAACGACATCCACCCTACGTCTAGCCCGGAGATCCCATGCCTGCGCTCTACATCCTGATCCCCATCGCCGTGGTGCTGGTCGGTATCGCCATCTGGGTGTTCTTCTGGGCGGTCAACAGCGGCCAGTTCGACGACCTCGACGGGCCGGCGCACAGCATCCTGTTCGACGACGACGATCCCAAGCACCAGGCCGGCATCAGCGAGGCCGGCAAAGCGACCGAGCAGGACGACCCGCGTGCTTGAGCTGGCGCCGCTGCTGGTTTCCGCGCTGATCCTCGGCCTACTCGGCGGCGGTCACTGCCTGGGCATGTGCGGTGGCCTGATGGGCGCGCTGACCCTGGCCATCCCGGCCGAACAGCGCGCCCGGCGTTTCCGCCTGCTGCTGGCCTACAACCTCGGCCGCATCCTCAGCTACACCAGCGCCGGAGTGCTGATCGGCCTGGCCGGCTGGGCTATGGCCAACAGCCCTGCGGCCATACTGCTGCGGGTAATCGCTGCCCTGCTGCTGATCGCCATGGGCCTGTACCTGGCCGGCTGGTGGAGTGGCCTGACCCGCGTCGAAGGCCTCGGCCGCCACCTCTGGCGCCACCTGCAACCGGTCGCCAGCCGCCTGATGCCGGTCAGCAGCCTGCCGCGCGCCCTGCTGCTCGGCGCCATCTGGGGCTGGCTGCCCTGCGGCCTGGTCTACAGCACCCTGCTGTGGGCCGCCAGCCAGGGCTCGGCGCTGGACAGCGGCCTGCTGATGCTGGCCTTCGGCCTTGGTACCTGGCCGGTACTACTGGCCACCGGCATAGCCGCCGAGCGCCTCACCGCCCTGCTGCGCCGCCGCGGTGTGCGCGTGGCCGGCGGCCTGCTGGTGATCCTGTTCGGCCTGTGGACCCTACCCGGCCCCCATCAACATTGGCTGATGGGCCACTGACCGGCGCCTTGATACAGGTCAACAAGCCCCCGCACGTAGCCCCCTAGACTGGCCACCATCGCCACTCCAGGACAGCCCGCATGCTCGATGCCATTCGCTGGGACGCCGACCTGATCCGCCGTTACGACCAGCCCGGCCCTCGCTACACCTCCTACCCCACCGCCGTGCAGCTCCATGGCGACGTCGGCTCCTTCGACCTGCTGCATGCCCTGCGCGACAGCCGCAAGG